>NZ_JBHXTM010000004.1:0-72623 GCF_042677325.1 Streptomyces sp. NPDC127117 | reverse complement strand
CCGCTCGATGACCATCGCCATGCCCTGGCCGCCGCCCACGCACATGGTCTCCAGGCCGAACTGCTTGTCGTGGAACTGCAGGCTGTTGATCAGCGTGCCGGTGATCCGGGCGCCGGTCATGCCGAAGGGGTGGCCGACGGCGATCGCGCCGCCGTTGACGTTGACCTTCTCCAGCGGCAGGCCGAGGTCGCGGTAGGAGGGGATCACCTGGGCGGCGAACGCCTCGTTGATCTCGGCCAGGTCGATGTCGTCGACGGTCAGCCCGGCCCGCTTCAGCGCCTGCTTGCTCGCCTCCACCGGTCCGTACCCCATGATCTCGGGGGAGAGGCCGGAGACGCCGGTCGAGACGATCCGGGCCAGCGGGGTCAGGCCCAGCTCGCGGGCCTTGGTGTCGGACATGATCACGAGCGCCGCGGCGCCGTCGTTGAGCGGGCAGCAGTTGCCGGCGGTGACCAGGCCGTCGGGGCGGAAGACCGGCTTCAGGCCCTGCACGCCCTCCAGGGTGACGCCCGCGCGCGGGCCGTCGTCCTTCGAGACGACCGTGCCGTCCGGGGTGGTGACCGGGGTGATCTCGCGCTCCCAGAAGCCGTTCTTGATGGCTTCCTCGGCGAGGTTCTGCGAGCGGACACCGAACTCGTCCATGTCCTGGCGGGTGACGCCCTTGAGCCGGGCCAGGTTCTCCGCGGTCTGCCCCATCGCGATGTACGCGTCCGGCACCAGGCCGTCCTCGCGCGGGTCGTGCCAGTCGTCGCCGCCCTGCTCGGCGCGGGCCGCGGTGCGGGCCTCGGCGTCGGCGAACAGCGGGTTGTGGGTGTCCGGCCAGTTGTCGGAGTTGCCCTTCGAGAAACGGGACACCATCTCGACACCGGCCGAGATGAAGACGTCGCCCTCACCGGCCTTGATGGCGTGCAGCGCCATCCGGCTGGTCTGGAGCGAGGAGGAGCAGTAGCGGGTGACCGTACAGCCGGGAAGGTGGTCCATGCCCATCTGCACGGCGATGATGCGGCCCAGGTTGTTGCCCTGCTCGCCGCCCGGGAGGCCGCAGCCGAGCATCAGGTCGTCGATGTCCTTCGGGTCCAGCTCGGGAACCTTGGCCAGCGCGGTCTGGATGATCGTGGCGGTCAGGTCGTCCGCGCGCAGGTCCTTCAGCGAACCCTTGAAGGCCCGGCCGATGGGGGAACGGGCTGCAGAGACGATCACGGCTTCGGGCATCACGCGGCTCCATGAGGGCTGGAAGGCGGGTTCGGGCACGTACTGACTTGGAAGTTACCTGTACGTAGACGCTGGGTCACCGGGCAGCGCATGTGACGCCGACCTCTTTTCTAAGCGGTCGCTCAGTCGATGGCGGGGCCGGACCCCGGAGGGGCGCCCGGCCCCTGGCGGGCCGGTCGGTTCGCCGACAGGTCGCGCGGTTCCCCGTGCGGCTCCGGGTGCGGGTGGGGCTCCGTGGCCGCGGGCAGACGCCGCCGCCTGCGCTGCTTGAGGAGCGCCCACGGCGCCCGGGCCCCGGTGACCTCCGTACCGGCCTCCTTGGCCGCCTGGGAGGCCGCCTTGGCCACCGGCAGCATGTCCGCGCGCCGGGCCCCGTCCAGCCGCTCGGACTCCGGCCACAGCCCCAGCGCCGCGCAGAGCGTGGGCAGCACCGCCATCGCCGCCGTGGCGTACCCCTCCGCCGACGGGTGGTAGTTGTCCGGGCCGAACAGCTCCCGCGGATTCGCCTCGAACTCCGGCCCGAGCAGATCGCCCAGCGACACCGTGCGCCCGCCCTGCTCCACCGAGCCGATCGTCTGGGCCGCGGCCAGCTGCCGGCTCACCCGCCGGGCCAGCCAGCGCAGCGGCTGGTAGACCGGCTCGATCGTGCCCAGATCCGGGCAGGTGCCGACCACGACCTCCGCACCCGCCGTACGCAGCCTGCGCACGGCGGTGGTCAGACAGCGCACCGACTGGGTGGCGGGAATCCGGTGCGTCACATCGTTCGCACCGATCATGATCACGCAGACGTCGGGCGGCCGGGAGGCGTCGGCCAGCAGCAGCGAGACCTGCCGCTCCAGATCGTCCGACCGGGCACCCGGCTGCGCCACATTGCGCAGATCCACCGGCCGTTCCGAAACCGCCGCCAGCCCCGAGGCGAGCAGCGCCCCCGGGGTCTGCCCGGCCCGGCGCACCCCCTGCCCGGCCGCCGTCGAGTCACCCAGCAACCCCAGCCGCAACGGGTCCGCGGGACCGGCGAACGCCACCCCGTACCGCCCGTCCGCGCTCGGTGGAACCGGTGCGATCCCGCCGCCCACCTGCCGTTTCGCCAGCTGGACCTCCGCCAGCAGGACGCCCACCGCCGCCGCACCGATCAATCCGATGCTGCCGCCGCCGTAGGCCGCGCCCGCCGCGATCCGCCGTGCCACCCTTGCCCTTGACACAGTCCGGTCCACCTCCTCGTCGCCGTACCGCCGTACATACAGCTAACTGCCCCGCAGTGACCGTCGCTCAATCGCATCGCCCAATCCCGTCCCCGTACGCATACCCTTGCCGCACCATCTCGGAGACCCCGGAGTACACGGTGCAATTCCACGATTCGATGATCAGTCTCGTAGGCAATACCCCGCTGGTGAGGCTGCGCAGTGTGACGGCCGGCATCCAGGCGACGGTCCTGGCCAAGGTCGAGTACTTCAACCCCGGCGGTTCGGTCAAGGACCGCATCGCCCTGCGCATGATCGAGGCCGCCGAGCAGAGCGGCGAGCTCCAG
Source organism: Streptomyces sp. NPDC127117 (assembly GCF_042677325.1). Classification (NCBI taxonomy): domain Bacteria; kingdom Bacillati; phylum Actinomycetota; class Actinomycetes; order Kitasatosporales; family Streptomycetaceae; genus Streptomyces; species Streptomyces sp. NPDC127117. Next base: position 69,883 of record NZ_JBHXTM010000004.1, on the reverse strand, counting down.
CCCGGCGGCACGATCGTCGAGCCGACCAGTGGCAACACCGGCGTCGGCCTGGCGATCGTCGCCCAGCAGAAGGGGTACAAGTGCATCTTCGTCTGCCCGGACAAGGTGTCCCTGGACAAGATCAATGTGCTGCGCGCCTACGGTGCCGAGGTCGTCGTCTGCCCGACGGCCGTCGACCCCGAGCACCCGGACTCGTACTACAACGTCTCGGACCGCCTGGTCCGTGAGACGCCGGGGGCCTGGAAGCCGGACCAGTACTCCAACCCCAACAACCCGCGTTCCCACTACGAGACCACCGGTCCCGAGCTGTGGGAGCAGACGGACGGGAAGATCACCCACTTCGTCGCGGGTGTCGGCACCGGCGGCACGATCAGCGGCACCGGCCGCTATCTGAAGGAGATCAGCGGCGGCTCGGTGCGGGTGGTCGGCGCGGACCCGGAGGGCTCGGTCTACTCCGGCGGCTCCGGGCGCCCGTACCTCGTCGAGGGCGTCGGCGAGGACTTCTGGCCGAGCGCCTACGACCGTACGGTCACGGACGAGATCGTCGCCGTGTCCGACAAGGACTCCTTCCAGATGACCCGCCGCCTCGCCAAGGAGGAGGGCCTGCTGGTCGGCGGCTCCTGCGGCATGGCCGTGGTCGCCGCCCTGGAGGTCGCGGAGCGGCTGGGCCCGGACGACGTGGTCGTCGTCCTGCTGCCCGACAGCGGGCGCGGCTACCTGAGCAAGATCTTCAACGACGAGTGGATGGCCGACTACGGCTTCCTGGAGGACACCGGCCCCTCCGCGCGCGTCGCCGATGTGCTCGACCACAAGGACGGCCCGATCCCGACCCTCGTCCACATGCACCCGGAGGAGACCGTCGGCGAGGCGATCGACGTGCTGCGCGAGTACGGCGTCTCGCAGATGCCGATCGTGAAGCCGGGCGCCGGCCACCCGGACGTGATGGCCGCCGAGGTCATCGGTTCGGTGGTGGAGCGGGAGCTGCTGAACGCCCTGTTCGCCCAGCGCGCCTCGCTCTCCGACCCGCTGGAGAAGCACATGTCGCCGCCGCTGCCGCAGGTCGGCTCCGGCGAGCCGGTCGAGGACCTGATGGCGGTGCTCGGCGGCACGAACACCGCGGACGCGGCGATCGTGCTGGTGGAGGGCAAGCCGAAGGGCGTGGTCAGCCGCCAGGACCTGCTGGCGTTCCTGGCCAAGGACGCGGCGGCCGGCAAGGCGTAGGGGCCCGCGGGGCTCGCCTTCGCGAAAACGGTACGAGCGCGACACGTTCGCGCAGCACCGGCTTAACACGGGTCCGGCAGATTGATGGGTGTCGGCGGGCAGGCCCGCCGGCACCCGATACGGCGACACGGACTACGGAGCGGCTCCCGGACCTCCATCGTCGCCAGGACGCGGTGACCGGAACTGACCCGGACCGTGTCCCTCGCGGGGACCGCCGTCGTCCCGCCCCCCGGGCAACCGGGGGTGCGGCGGTCCCCGCGACACATCCGTGCCCGGGGCCCGCCGGCCCGCGGGCGTCTCAGCCGGCCGGTGCGGCCGCCCAGCTCGCCAGCAGCGCGATGCGTTCGGCGGTCTCGCTGCCGGGCTCCGGGGTGTAGACCACCAGGGACTGACCGGGATCGCCGGCCGAGCCGAGCGTCTCGTAGGGAAGAACCAGCTCGCCCGCGACCGCGTGATTGATGCGCTTGACGCCACCGGTCTTCGACTTCACCAGGTGGTCCGCCCACAGCCGGCGGAAGTCCTCGCTCTTCAGGGACAACTCACCGACCAACGTGGCCAGTTGCCGGTCATTGGGGTGCAGCCCCGCGTCCAGGCGCAGATACGCGACCGTCTCCGCCGCCACCGCCGCCCAGTCCGGGTACAGCTCCCGCGCCGCCGGTTCCAGGAACACCTGGCGGGGCATGTTGCGCTCGGCGGCCGGCATCCGGGAGAAGCCGACGACGGCGTCCCCCAGCGCGTTCCAGGCCAGCACGTCCATCCGGCGCCCCAGGATGAACGCCGGGGCGGCGGTGAGCGAGTCCAGCACCAGGCGCAGCCCGGGACGTACCCGCTGGGCGGAGGCCGGGGCCGGGGCGCCCGCCCTGGGGCGCGCCACCGTACGCAGATACGCGTGCTCCGTCTCGTCCAGCCGCAGCACCCTGGCTATCGCGTCGAGCACCGCGTCCGAGACGCTCGAACCGCGCCCCTGCTCCAGCCGGATGTAGTAGTCGACGCTCACCCCCGCGAGCTGCGCCACCTCCTCGCGCCGCAGTCCTGGCACGCGCCGCCGGCCGTACGACTGGAGCCCCACGTCCTCGGGCTGGATACGGGCACGGCGCGAGCGGAGGAAATCACCTGGGTCAGCGTCCATGGCGTCGATCGTAGAAGAAGCGCCGGAGCCCAGCCTGGTACTGGCAGACCCAGGAACAGCGTGCCCCTGGGTAACACGGTGGCGGCCCCGCAGAGTGGAACCAGGCCCGGGGAAACGCCCCGGTCCGCCAAGCGCTCAAGGAGCACGACATGTCGTACGGGACTCTCGCAGGCCGCACCGCCGTCATCACCGGAGCCGCCAGCGGCATGGGCAGCGCGACCGCCCGGCTGCTCGCCGCCCAGGGGGTACGGGTCGCGCTGCTGGCCCGGCGGGCGGAGCGGCTGGAGGAGCTGGCCGCCGCGATCAAGGAGGCGGGCGGCGAGGCGCTCGCCGTCGCCACCGACGTCACCGACCAGGCGTCCGTCGACGCCGCGGCCGAGCTGGTGCACAACACCTTCGGCCGGGTCGACCTGGTGGTCAACGCGGCCGGTGTGATGCTGCCGAACCCGGTCGACGAAGGCCGGACCGACGAGTGGCAGCGGATGATCGACACCAATGTGACGGGCGCCCTGCGGATCATCCGGGCCTTCACGGCCGACCTGGTGGCGGTGGCGGCCGAGGGCCGCACCGCGGACCTGGTCAACATCTCGTCCATCGGCGCGCACATCATGTTCCCCAACTACGCGGTGTACGGGGCGACGAAGGCCGCGCTGACGTACCTGTCCACGTCGCTGCGCACCGAGTTCGGACCGCGTGACGTCCGTGTCACGAACATCGAGCCGGGCCTCACCGACACGGAGCTGGCCGGCCACATCGACAACGCCGAACTGAGCGGGCAGCTCGACGGCATGTTCGACGCGCTCGGCGGGCTCTCCAGCGACGAGATCGCCGACCTGATCGCCTACACCACCAGCCGGGCGCGCCACATCAACCTGCGCCAGCTGATCGTGCAGCCCACCCGCCAGGCGTAGGCCGTGCGTCTCCGGGGCGGCCCGGCGGCCCCGGCCGTCAGTCCTCCCAGTCGGAACCCGTACGTCCGGGACGGTGCGAGAACCACCGCCAGTTCCGGGCGGCATACACGGCGTTGACCGCCACGATCCCGAGCCAGGCGACGATCAGGCCCCCGGTGTCGGCGGTCGAGGCGCCGATCGCCGAGAGCGGGACGGCCAGGATCAGCGAGATGATCCCGAAGCCGTAGCGCTCGCCGAAATGCCCCAGGGGCTGCGGTGGGCGCGCACCCCTGGCGACGTTCACCCGCTGTTCGGCGAGATGGCGCCGGACCTGGCGGTCGAGCGTGCTGTCGAGCTGCTGCTCGACCTTCTCCAGAAACGACTCGACGAGCGCGGGCTCGTACTCCGAACCCAGCTCACTACGGGCATGCAGGGCGGCATCGAGCTCGTTCCTGAGCTCGGGGTCACGGGCTTTCATGCCCTTTACGGTACGAATCATGGCCGCCCCGGGCACTGAGGCTAACCCCCCTCTTCGGGCCGGGCGGTTCCTCGGACCCGGTGTCCCGCGCGGCCGGCCGCCGCGGCTGCATATGGACATGCAGACGCCTTGCTGGCTGAATGGATTTGTCGGCGCCTGATCGCGGTGCGCCGGAATCTACCGAGGGGACAGCATGAGCGGGAGCAGCCCGGCCGCGCGGTTGCAGCAGCTCTTCGAGGGGCGCCGGCTCACACCCACCCAGCGCCGCATCGCGCACTCCATGGTGCGCAGGGCCGGGGACGTCCCGTTCCTGTCGAGCGTGGAGCTGGCCGAGCTGGCCGGAGTCAGCCAGCCGTCCGTCACCCGCTTCGCCGTGGCGCTCGGCTTCGACGGCTACCCGGCGCTCCGCAAGCACCTGCGGGAGGTCGCGCCCACCGAGCCCGTGCCCGTGGCCGGGGACGGGGACGACGCGTACAACGAGTACCAGCAGGCGGTGCTCGGCGAGATCGAGAACCTGCGGCACCTGGCCGAGCTGCTCGCCGACCCGGGGCCCGTCGAGCGGGCGGGCAGGCTGCTGGCGGCCTCGCGGCCGCTGCCGGTGCTCGGGCTGCGGGCCGCCTCCTCGCAGGCGCGCGGCTTCGGGTACTTCGCGGCCAAGGTCCACCCCGATGTCCGGGTGCTGGACGAGGGCGGCAGCATGCTGCGCGACCGGATCGACGCCGCGCGCCGGGCGGGCGCCTCCGCGCTGATCTGCTTCGCGCTGCCCCGGCACCCGAAGGAGGTCGTGGACGCGCTCGCGTACGCGCAGGAGCAGGGGATGACCGTCGTGTCGGTGGCGGACTCCGCGTTCGCGCCCGTCGCCAAGTACAGCGATCTGCTGATCCCGGCCGCCGTCGGCACCGGCCTCGCCTTCGACACGGCGTGCGCGCCGATGCTGCTGGGCCGGGTGCTGCTGGAGGCGATGTGCGACGACCTGCCCGACGCGCAGGCGAGGCTGGAGGAGTTCGACGCGAGGGCGGCGGCGCGGGGACTGTTCGTGGAGTGACCGCCTCTCGGGGCGCGGGCCCCGGGCCGTGGACGGTGGGTGTGCGGACCGGGCCGTGGACGGTGGTGCGGCGCGTACCGCTCCCGGATATCGCCTCTTCTCAGGTATCGCTCATTTACGGCCACTAATCTCCGGGCCGGAAAGGCTCACGAGGAGCCGCGGAGAGGGGTACGGACGTGGGGCGCGGAGCGCAGTCGTTGGCGAGGGTGGCCGTGATCGTACGGGCCGGAGCCGCACCGCTGTGGTGGCCGGGGCTGCTGGCCGCGGCGATCGGCGCGCTGGTGCCGGGGCTCACCGGGCGCCGGATCGGCCTGCTGGCCGGGGCCGCGCTGTTCCTGATCACCGCGGCGGTGGTGGCGCTCGCGCGCGGCCGCCGGTACGCGGAGCTGGCCGGGGGCGCCACCCGGGCCGGGCGGTCCGACTTCCTCCAGGACCGGGCCGTGACCGTACGCAACTGGCGGCGCGGGCGCCGGTGGTGGCTGCTCGGGGCGTTCCTGGTCGCCGTGGCGAGCGCGTTCGTGCTGCCCGGGGCCGGTGGGATGGTGCTCGCCGGGGCGGGCGCCGGGCTCTGGCTCAAGGCCGTCCGGATCGGGCGGCGCGAGCAGCGGGACGACGCCCTGTACTGGGTGCGGACCGACTGGGCGGAGCGCGGCCGGCCCGCGGGCAAGCGGGTCAAGGGGTACCGGACCACCGGGCCGATGGCGGGGGACGCCGCGCCCGGCGGGGCGCGGCGCCGGCGCTGAATCCGCCCGCCCGGCCTCCGGCCGTCAGGGGCGGGGCGACAGCGGGTCGGAGTGCGGGGGCTGTGACCCGGGCTGCTGCCGGGGATCGACGGCCGGGGGCGCCGGCCGGGCGGCGCGACGCCGGGCGGCGTCGATCAGCTCGCCGATACGGTCGGCCGCCCGGCGGCCTTCGAGGTGGAGAGCGGCGACATCGACGCCGTCCTCGGCGAGCAGTGTGAGTACGGCCGAGGGCCCCGCGGCGTACGACGCGATGCAGCCGGACTCGCCCCGCACGAGAAGTTCACCGAAGCCGCCCCGGCCGGTCGCCTCCGCCATCCGCGTCGCGACGCCGAGCGCGGCAGCGGTCAGCGCGGCGACGCGCTCCAGCGGCACGTCCGGGGTGTCGTGGGCCAGGACGAGCCCGTCGAGGCCGGCGACCAGGGCGCCGGACACGAGCGGGGCCCCGGCCCGTAATCGCCGGAGTTCGGCCAGGACGTCCTCCGTCCCGGCCTCGGGCGCCATCGGCCGCTTCGTACCTGCGCGCAGTCTGAGTGCTCGGATCACAGGGGCCTCCCAGGTGTCTTCGAGTGCGTCTTCGAGCCAGTGCGGCGCAGCCGCCGCGGGCATACCGGTACCCCGCCCGGCTCGGTGTGCGAGTGTGATCACGAGGCTACGCAACGTGCTTTCTCCGGACAGGAGTTCGGGCAATTACCACCGGCACATGCCCCGGGCGTACGGAGGCGCGGGGAGGGCGCGCGCCGGGAGCACCGGGCGACCCGTGCGCGGGCCGTCCGTCCCCGTGCGACGGTGCGGGACTGTTGACTACGAGTATTCAGGGCACCAGGATGTGAATAGAAGACTTACAGTCGCGAGGAGGCATTGCCATGTCAGGACCCCGCCCCGTACGGGCACCGCGAGGTACGGAACTGAGCGCCCTGGGATGGCAGCAGGAGGCCGCCCTGCGCATGCTCCAGAACAACCTCGACCCCGAGGTCGCCGAGCACCCCGACAAGCTCGTCGTCTACGGCGGCACCGGCAAGGCGGCCCGTGACTGGCGCTCCTTCGACGCGATGGTGCGCACCCTGCGGACGCTCAAGCAGGACGAGACGATGCTCGTCCAGTCCGGGCGCCCGGTCGGCGTCATGCAGACGCACGAATGGGCGCCGCGGGTCCTGATCGCCAACTCCAACCTGGTCGGCGACTGGGCGAACTGGGAGGAGTTCCGCCGCCTGGAGGCGCTCGGGCTCACCATGTACGGCCAGATGACCGCCGGTTCGTGGATCTACATCGGCACGCAGGGCATCCTCCAGGGCACCTACGAGACCTTCGCGGCGGTGGCGGCCAAGAAGTTCGGCGGCACCCTCGCCGGGACGATCACCCTGACCGCCGGACTCGGCGGCATGGGCGGTGCCCAGCCGCTCGCGGTGACCATGAACGACGGCGTCGCGATCTGTATCGACTGCGACCCGCGCGCCATCGAGCGCCGGATCGAGCACCGCTACCTGGACGTGCGCGCCGACTCCCTGGAGCACGCGCTCCAGCTCGCCACCGAGGCGCGGGACGCCCGCAGGCCGCTCTCCATCGGCCTGCTCGGCAACGCGGCGGAGCTGCTGCCCCGGATGCTCGCCGAGGGCGCCCCGATCGACATCGTCACCGACCAGACCAGCGCGCACGACCCGCTGTCGTACCTCCCGCTCGGGGTCGACTTCGACAGCATGGCCTCGTACGCCGCCGAGAAGCCCGCCGACTTCACGCAGCGCGCACGGGAGTCGATGGCCAAGCACGTCGAGGCGATGGTCGGCTTCATGGACGCCGGGGCCGAGGTCTTCGACTACGGCAACTCGATCCGCGGCGAGGCGCAACTCGCGGGCTACGAGCGGGCATTCGACTTCCCCGGCTTCGTGCCCGCGTACATCCGGCCGCTGTTCTGCGAGGGCAAGGGCCCGTTCCGCTGGGCCGCCCTGTCGGGCGAGGCCTCCGACATCCACAAGACCGACAAGGCGATGCTGGAGCTCTTCCCGGAGAACGAGTCGCTGCACCGCTGGATCAAGATGGCCGGCGAGCGCGTCCACTTCCAGGGGCTGCCCGCCCGGATCTGCTGGCTCGGCTACGGCGAGCGCGACCGGGCCGGCGAACGGTTCAACGACATGGTGGCGAGCGGCGAGCTGGCCGCCCCGCTGGCCATCGGGCGCGACCACCTCGACTGCGGCTCCGTGGCCTCCCCGTACCGGGAGACCGAGGCCATGCTCGACGGGTCCGACGCGATCGCCGACTGGCCGCTGCTGAACGCCATGGTCAACGTGGCGTCCGGCGCCTCCTGGGTCTCCATCCACCACGGCGGCGGCGTGGGCATGGGCCGGTCCATCCACGCCGGACAGGTGACCGTCGCCGACGGTACGAAGCTGGCGGGCGAGAAGATCCGCCGGGTGCTCACCAACGACCCGGGCATGGGCGTCATTCGGCACGTCGACGCCGGGTACGACATCGCGGAGTCCGTCGCCGAGGACAAGGGCGTACGCGTTCCGATGACCGAGGACACCCAGTGAGCCTTCCGGCAGGGGGCGTGGCGAACCCCGGGGGCGCCGCCCCCGGCGGCCCCGGCGGCCCCGGCGGCTCGTCCTCGTTCCTGTCCATGTGGCGGGAGCTCCTGCCCATCGGCCGGCACCGGGGCAGCGGGGGCTACCGCCGCTACGCCTGGACCGGGGCCGACGTCGACTGCCGCGCCTGGTTCCGGACGCAGGCCGAGGCGCGCGGGCTCACCTACGAGGTCGACCGCAACGGCAACCAGTGGGCCTGGCTCGGCGACCCCCTGGCCGGGGACGCCGTCGTCACCGGATCGCATCTCGACTCCGTACCGGACGGCGGCGCCTTCGACGGGCCGCTCGGCGTGGTCTCCTCCTTCGCCGCGCTCGACGAACTCCGCCGCAGGGGAGTGGAGTTCACCCGGCCGCTGGCCATCTGCAACTTCGGCGACGAGGAGGGGGCCCGCTTCGGGCTCGCCTGCGTCGGCTCCCGGCTCGCCGCCGGACAGCTGACCGTCGAGGCGGCGCACCGGCTCCGCGACGGCGACGGCATCACACTGCCGCAGGCCATGGAGGCGGCCGGGTACGACCCCGGCACCATCGGCCCGGACCCCGAACGGCTCGCCCGCATCGGCGCGTTCGTCGAGCTCCACGTCGAGCAGGGGCGCGCCCTCGACCTCACCGGCGACCCGGTCGGCATCGCCTCCGCGATCTGGCCGCACGGACGCTGGCGGTTCGACTTCCGGGGCGAGGCCAACCACGCGGGCACCACCCGTCTGGCCGACCGGCGCGACCCGATGCTCACCTACGCCGAGACCGTGCTCGCCGCCCGCCGCGAGGCGGAACTCGCCGGCGCCCTCGCCACCTTCGGCAAGATCGCCGTCGAGCCGAACGGGGTCAACGCCATCCCCTCCCTCGTACGGGGCTGGCTCGACTCCCGCGCCGCCGACCAGGACCGCCTGGACGCCGTGGTCACCGGCATCGAACGGGCCGCCCGGGAACACGCCGAGCGGGCCGGGATCGACCTCGATGTCGTACGGGAGTCCTTCACCCCCGTCGTGGAGTTCGAGCACGCCCTGCGCGACGAGCTCGGCAAGATCCTCGCGGGCCGGGGCGACGCCGGCCACGCCGTGCCCGTCCTCGGGACCGGCGCCGGACACGACGCGGGTATTTTGTCCGCTTCGGTACCGACCGCCATGCTGTTCGTACGGAACCCCACCGGGATCTCGCACTCGCCGGCCGAACACGCGGCCGAGGACGACTGCGTGGCCGGGGTGGTCGCACTCGCCGACGTACTGGAAGGTCTCGCGTGCAGCTGACAACGGAACCGGCGGGCAGGCCCGCCACCGTGACGTACTGGTTGTCCCACGCCTGGCTCGGCACCCATGTCGAGCCAGGCGTCGCCCTGGACGTCTCCGACGGGCTGATCGCGGGTGTCCGCACCGGCGTCGCCACCCCGCCGCCGGGCGCCACCGTGCTGCGCGGACTCACCGTCCCCGGGCTCGCCAACACCCACTCGCACGCCTTCCACCGCGCCCTGCGCTCCACCGTCCAGGTGGGCTCCGGCACCTTCTGGACCTGGCGCGAGACCATGTACCAGGTCGCCTCCCGGCTCACCCCCGACTCGTACTACGAACTCGCCCGGGCCGTGTACGCCGAAATGGCGCTGGCCGGCATCACCGCGGTCGGCGAATTCCACTATCTGCACCACGCGCCGGGCGGCACCCCGTACGACAACCCGAACGCGATGGGCGAGGCCCTGATCGCGGCGGCGGGCGAGGCCGGGATCCGGATCACGCTGCTGGACACCGCCTACCTCTCCGCCGGATTCGGCAAGCGCCCCACCCAGTACCAGCAGCCCGACCGGCACCAGCTGCGCTTCTCCGACACCACCGCGGACGCCTGGGCCGAACGCGCCTCCCTCCTCAAGGGCTCCGACCACGCCCTGATCGGCGCGGCCATCCACTCCGTGCGCGCCGTGCCCGCCGGGCAGCTCGCCACCGTGGCCGCCTGGGCCGAGGAGCGCGAGGCCCCGCTCCACGTCCACCTCTCCGAACAGACCGCGGAGAACGACGCCTGCCTCGCCGCCCACGGCTGCACGCCCACCCGGCTCCTCGCCGACCACGGCGTCCTCGGCCCCCGCACCACCGGCATCCACAACACCCACCTCACCGGCGAGGACATCGCACTGCTCGGCTCCTCCGCGACCGGCACCTGCATGTGCCCCACCACCGAACGCGACCTCGCCGACGGGATCGGCCCCGCCGTCGCCCTCCAGCGGGCGGGCTCGCCGCTCTCCCTCGGCAGCGACAGCCACGCCGTGATCGACCTCTTCGAAGAGGCCCGCGCGATGGAGCTGGACGAACGCCTGCGCACCCGGGCGCGGGGCCACTGGACGGCGGCGGCGCTGCTGCGCGCCGCGACCGTCGACGGCCACGCCGCGCTCGGCCGGCCCTCGGCGGGCACGATCGAACCCGGCGCCCCCGCCGACCTGGCGACCGTCGCCCTGGACTCCGTCAGAACCGCGGGGCCGGTACCCCGACTGGCTGCCGAAGCAGTCGTATTCGCCGCCTCCGCGGCCGATGTGCGGCACACGGTCGTGGCAGGCCGGCACATCGTGCGCGACGGACGGCACGCACTCGTCGAGGACGTACCCGCGGCACTCGCCTCGGCCATCGCCGCCCTGCACCGCTGACCCCGGACCCCCGCAAGGAGAGCAGCACCCCGATGACGACGACCGCCATCACCAACATCGCCAGTCTGGTCACCAACGACCCCTCCCTGCGCGCGGATTCCCCCCTGGGCACGATCCGGGACGCGGCCGTCGTCATCGAGGGCGACCGGATCGTCTGGACCGGTGAATCCAGCAAAGCACCCGCCACTGACAACGCCGTCGACGCGGGCGGCCGGGCGATGATCCCCGGCTTCGTCGACTCCCACTCCCACCTGGTGTTCGCGGGCGACCGCACCGAGGAGTTCAACGCCCGGATGTCCGGCCGCGCCTACAGCGCGGGCGGCATCAGGACCACGGTCGCCGCCACCCGCGCCGCCACCGACGAACAGCTCGCCGCCAACGTCGCCCGCTACCTCGCCGAGGCGCTGCGCCAGGGCACCACCACCTTCGAGACCAAGTCCGGCTACGGCCTCACCGTCGAGGACGAGGCCCGTGCCCTGCGCATCGCCGCCCGGCACACCGAGGAGGTCACCTACCTCGGCGCCCACATCGTCTCCCCGGACTACGCCGACGACCCGGCCGGCTACGTCGACCTGGTCACCGGGGAGATGCTCGACGCCTGTGCCCCGTACGCCCGTTGGATCGACGTCTTCTGCGAGAAGGGCGCCTTCGACGGCGACCAGGCCCGTGCGATCCTCACCGCGGGCCTGGCGAAGGGCCTGCACCCCCGCGTCCACGCCAACCAGCTCGGCCACGGCCCCGGCGTCCAGCTGGCCGTCGAGCTCGACGCCGCCTCCGCCGACCACTGCACCCACCTCACCGACGCCGACGTCGACGCCCTGGCCCAGGGCAACACCGTCGCCACCCTGCTCCCCGGCGCCGAGTTCTCCACCCGCGCCACCTGGCCGGACGCCCGCCGCATCCTCGACGCGGGCGCCACCGTCGCCCTCTCCACGGACTGCAACCCGGGCTCGTCGTTCACGTCGTCCATGCCCTTCTGCATCGCCCTCGCCGTACGCGACATGGGCATGACGCCGGACGAGGCCCTCTGGTCCGCCACCGCGGGCGGCGCCGCGGCTCTGCGCCGTACGGACATCGGCCGCATCGCCCCGGGCGCCCGCGCCGACCTGACGCTCCTCGACGCCCCCAGCCACGTCCACCTCGCCTACCGGCCGGGCGTCCCGCTGGTCCACGCGGTCTGGCAGCGGGGCGAACGCGTCGTCTGAGCCACCGGCCACCGGCTGGTGACGGGGCGTCGGACACGCGGAAGGACCCGCCTCATGCCGAGGCGGGTCCTTTCACGAGGTCCCGGTGGCGGGTCGTGCGGCGTGTCCGCTCACTCCTCCAGGGTCAGCCCCTTGCGCAGCTTGACCAGGGTGCGGGAGAGCAGCCTCGACACATGCATCTGGGAGATGCCCAGCTCCTCGCCGATCTCCGACTGCGTCATGTTGGCGACGAACCGGAGCGAGAGGATCGTGCGGTCGCGGCGTGGCAGCGAGGCGATCAGCGGCTTCAGGGACTCGACGTACTCGATGCCTTCGAGCCCGTGGTCCTCGTAGCCGATGCGGTCCGCCAGCGCGCCCTCGTGATCGTCCTCCTCGGGCTTGGCGTCCAGCGAGCTCGCGGTGTACGCGTTGCTCGCGGCCATGCCCTCGACGACCTCGTCGCGGGTGATGCCGAGGCGGTCGGCGAGCTCGCCCACGGTGGGCGACCGGTCCAGTCGCTGGGCGAGCTCGTCGCCCGCCTTGGCCAGGTCGAGCCGGAGTTCCTGGAGCCGGCGCGGGACGCGCACCGACCAGCTGGTGTCGCGGAAGAAGCGCTTTATCTCGCCGACGATGGTCGGCATCGCGAACGTCGGGAACTCCACGCCGCGGCTGAGCTCGAAGCGGTCGATCGCCTTGATCAGGCCGATGGTGCCGACCTGGACGATGTCCTCCATGGGCTCGCTGCGGGAGCGGAACCGGGAGGCGGCGAACCTCACCAGGGCCAGGTTCAGTTCGACGAGCGTATTGCGGACGTACGCGTACTCGTGGGTGCCCTCTTCGAGGGATTCGAGCCGCTCGAAGAGCGTCTTCGACAGTGCCCTGGCGTCCAGCGGCCCCACTTCGTCATAGGGCGGGATCTCGGGAAGTCCTTCGAGACCGTCACTCACGCCGTGGTCGAGGCCGGCGGTGTGGTCGGTGTCACTGGTGGTGCTGATGGTGCTCGTGGTGGTGCTGGTACCTGTGTCGGTACCGGTGCTGCTGCGGGTGCCGTGTCCGGCGCTCGCGGCAGGGGAGTCTGAGTGGGTCAGTCCCTGAGGACATGCTGACGTCGCGTTGTGGGGACGCGGTCCGTCGAGCCGGGGTGACATGGTCTCCTCCATCGTTCTCGGCATATGGCTGCCGATGCCCATACGTGTTCCTGCGGTGAAGCGGCGCCTCCGTAGCCGGCCGTGTTTTGGGTGTCCTCCTACCCTTACCCGCTTCGGACGGACAGTTACAAGCTCCAATTGACGCTATATGTCCGGTTTGTTGAGGTCTTCGGGTATCGCGTGGCGCACAGACCGCGTACTGTTTCAAGAACGTCAGAGGCAGCACATACGCATCTGCGCACGCGAAGGCGCAGACAGTGACGAACGGCGAAGAGGGACGGGCATGGACCGCGGGACGGTCGGCAGTGCGAACCGGGGTCGACTTCAGGTCGAGGTCCGGACCGAAGGGCGCAGCGAGGTCGTGACGCCGGTGGGTGAGCTGGATCACCACACGGCGGATCTGTTGCGGGAGCCCCTGGAGCACGCGGTCGAGCAGGGGCGGGTACGCCTGGTGGTCGACTGCTCGGGACTCGAATTCTGTGATTCCACCGGGCTCAATGTGCTGCTCGGTGCCCGCCTGAAGGCGGAAGCGGCCGGGGGAGGGGTCCATTTGGCCGGGATGCTGCCGGTGGTGGCGAGGGTCTTCGAGATCACCGGGGCCGAGGCGGTCTTCACCGTCCACGACTCCCTCGAAGCGGCCCTGGACACGTGACCGCGGCCCGTTTCGCGGCCCCGGGAGCCCCTCGTGTTGCCCGTGTCACGCGATCCGCGTAGACGAAGTGGGTGTTGTCACGATTCGGCCGGGCAGGAGTCATCCGGCGGGGCCGTGGGCGACCACCACCCTCTGTATGTGTACTTGTAATTGTTCGATGGCGACATGGTGAATCGGTGAGGTGAAGCGCTGATGAGCACCACCCGGCAGCATCCGCCGGGCGACCTCGGCCGCGAGCCGGAGGACGTCGGCGTGGACGCGCACCCGGACACGGGCGCCGGTGCGGCCTCCGGTGAGCCGGCCGAGCGGCAGTGGCTCACCCTGTCGCTGCGCGGGGTCAGCGGCATCGTGCCGACCGCCCGCGACTTCGCCCGCCAGGCGCTGCACGAATGGGGCTGGCTCCCCGCTTCGAGCGCCGACGGCCGGGCCGCCGCCGAGGACGTCCTGCTGGTCGTCTCCGAGCTGGTCACCAACGCCTGCCTGCACGCCGACGGGCCCGAGGAGATGCGCATCGCCTGCACGGCGAAGGTGCTGCGGGTGGAGGTCGCCGACGCGGGTGCGGGACAGCCCGCGCCGCGCACCCCGCACCGGGCCGGGCGGCCCGGCGGGCACGGAATGTTCATCGTGCAGCGGCTCTGCCTGGACTGGGGCGTCCTGCGGGTGCCCGACCGGCCCGGGAAAACCGTCTGGGCGGAGCTGGCCGCCCCCGCGTAGGCCGGCCGGACCCCCCGGGGCGTGCCGCCCCGTCGTTCGCAGCACCGAGGAGCGCGCCGGATCGGCGCGCTCTTTGTCTTCCCTCCACAAGACACCGGGCGTACCTTGAGCGCCCGATCTGATGTGTCGTCAGTAACTTGCGTCGGTGCGAACCGGCGCGCGGCGACTTCCGGCATGAGGGGAACTCAGGTGTCCTACCAGAAGCGAACAGCTCTCGCGCTGGCGTCCGCGCTGGCGGGCACGGTGGTGCTGATGGCCGCGCCCGCCGCCCACGCCACGGTCGTGGACGTCGACTACAAGTGCAAGACCCCGATCGGCGACAAGAGTGCCGTGTCGCCCATCGACATCAAGAGCGTCAAGAGCGGCGGCGGCTACCGGCTCACCATGTCCTTCCAGAAGGGCGTCTCCTCCAGCCCCGTAGAACTGGGCAAGGGTGCGATGAGCCCCAGCGCGGTCATCGAGGTGGGCGGCGCCGACTCCGGCCAGGTCCAGGTCTCCGGTGCGCCGAACTCCGCCGCCATACCCGCCAACACCCCCATCAAGATCAGTGACCTGTCGGGTACGTACACCCCGAAGAAGAGCGGCAAGGTCGACTTCACCGCCGGAGTGCTCACCATCAAGGCGCTCGGCACGACCACGACCTGCACCCCCGCCAACAAGCCGGGACCGTCGCTCCAGCTCGATGTGACGGCCGCGGGCGGCGGGCAGAGTGCCCCGGACGACGGCGGCGGGCAGCTGCCGAAGACCGGTCCGCTCGACTCGGCCGTGGCGCTCGGCACGCTGGGCGGCACGGTGCTGCTGACCGGCGCGGCCGGGGTGCTCTGGCTGACCAGGCGCGGACAGGGGGCCGCGGGCCGATAGGGGCCGTTCCTGCCGGACCGGACCGGGCCGGATCCGGAGCGACCCGGTCCAGCGATCCAGCCGCCGTCACGCACCAGGGAGCCGCCCATGCCGTCGCCGACCGGTCACGCCGCCCGACTCGCCCTCGCCGTACTGCTGTGCGCCCTCGTCATGACACCGGCGGCCGCCGGTGCCGCGCCGCGGACACCGCCGCACACGGGCGCCGCTTCATGGACGGCGCAGCCCGCGGTGAGCGGTTCCGGTACGGGTGGCAGACCGTACATCTATCTGGAGGGCCCGCCCGGCACCGTTCTCCAGGACCGGCTCTCCGTCACCAACTCCGGCCGGTCCCCGGTCACCGTGCGGCTGAGCGGCGCCGACAGGTACGACGCGAAGAGCGGCGGCTCCGGCGGCAGGAGCGCCACCGGGGCCGGGCGCTGGCTGCGGACCGCCGCCGCCGAGGTGACCGTCCCGGCACGCACCCGGGCCGATGTGCCGTTCACCGTCACGGTGCCGGCGGGCGCGACGCCCGGTGACCGTCCCGCCGCGATCGTCGTGCGCGGCGGTCACCGCACGGTGGGCGTGCCGGTCCGGCTGCGGGTCGGCGGGCCGACGCTGGCCGCACTCACCGTCGAGGACGTCGCCGTGTCCGGGCGGGTCATCCACTACACGCTGGTCAACCGGGGCAACGCGGTCCTCGTCCCGCAGCTCGCGGTCCGGGCCGACGGGGTGTTCGGGACGCTGCTGCGACGCGGGGCCCGCACCCTGCCGGTGGAGGTGCGGCCCGGACAGCGCCTCCGGCTCACCGAGCCGTGGCGGGACGTCCCCGCGCTCGACTCGGCGACCGTACGGCTGCGCGTCACGGCGGAAGGCGGCGCGCACGGCGAGGCGACGGCGCACGCCGTCTTCGTTCCGTGGGCGCCGCTGACCGCCGGCGCACTGCTGGTCCTGGCCGGCGCGGGCGCGGGCTGCTACGTGTACCGGCGCAGGCGAGCGCGCCGGCGGCAGCAGCGAACCGATGCCGGTGGCGGCGGCGATGACGCCGGGCGGTCCGTACGGCCGCCGGGCGGTCGACAGCACTCAGGGAGCAGGCACTTGGCGAAGGCGGGAGCGGAATCGTGACTGGACAGGCCGGACCGGCAGCACACCGCAATGGCAGCCACCGGGGGGCCACGAAGCCATTCGCCGCGCCGTTCGTGGCGCTGCTCGTGGCCCTGCTGCCCGCTCTGCTGATGCTCTCCGCGCCCGGGGCCGGCGCGGCGGACACCAGGGCGGCGGACGCGAAGCCCGTGGTCACCCTCTCCAAGCAACAGGCGGGCAAGGGCGGCGAGATCACCGTGAAGGGCGGCGGGTGGCGGCCGAACGCCCTGCTGATGATGCTGATCTGCGGACGGTCCACGCCGGACCGGGGCGTGATCGGCGGCACCAACTCCTGCGCCAACGCCGAGGGCCGGGCCGTCACCACCGACGGCAAGGGCACCTTCCGCAAGAAGATGCCGGTCGCCGAACCGCCCGTGCCCTGCCCCTGCGTGGTGCACGTCGCCACCGTCACCGGGGAACAGGCCGCCGCCGACGCCGTGTTCGTCGTCGCGGGCCACCCGCTCGCCGCGCTGCCGAAGGAGACCGGGGACGGCCGCCTCGCGGTGCTCGCCACCACCCGGCTGGAGGGCGAGAGCGGGATCCTCACCTGGTTCGGCGCCCCGCCCGCCCGGCAACTGGTCCTCACCGTGGGCAACCTCGGCTCCACCCCCGTCAAGGATCCGGTCTTCGAGGTCGGCACCGCGCACGGCGTCTTCGCCCCGCAGTGGGAGGAGCAGCAGTGGCGCGGCACCATCGCCTCCGGCCGCAAGGCGCAGATCAAGCTCCCGGTCGAACTGACGGCGGGCGCCCACGGCGACTACCAGGTCTCGCTCAGGTACGGCGGCAAGGTGCTGGCCGAGCAGCCGTGGGGGGTCGGCCGCCCCTGGGGGGTCACGCTCTTCTGGATCCTGCTGTGCCTCGTCGTACCGGCCGCCGTGTTCCGGATCGGCATGGCGGTGGTCGACAAGGTACGGCCCCGCTCCTCGCGCGCCCCGGGCCGCGCCCGCCGCCGCCCCCTGCGAGGGACCGGCAAGTCCCCGAAGACCCCGAAGCCGCGCCGTGCACCGGGGCCCGCCGAGGGCCCCACGGCCGTGCCCACCGACGGCCCGGCCTCCACCACGGCCGCGCTGCCGTGGTTCACACCCGATTCCGCACCGTCAGAGAACAGACCGACGACGAAGGGACATTCGTGAGTACGCAACGCAGGACGGTCGCGGCGGGAGTCGCGATGATGCTCGGCGGCGCGGGCATGCTGCTGGCCGCGAGTCCGGCACAGGCCGCCGACGTCTCGTACGCGACGGAGTGCATTCCGCCGCCCATCTCCGGGCTGCCGGCCGTGCAGGGCACCACCGTGGTGCAGCTGACCGCGCCCGCCGAGGCCAAGGTCGGGGACACCGTCGAGGTGGTGTGGAAGACGGTCGAGGCCGCCTCCAAGAACCCCGACATCCTCGACCTGGACAAGGACACCGTCAAGCCGACCGGCACGCTCAAGCTGGGCGGCGCCGCCACCGGCACCGTGCAGATGGAAGGGCCGCGGCAGAACCCGCCGATCCCCAAGAACAGCGCCATGGTGCTGCCCGAGATGAAGGGCACGCTGAAGCTGGAGAAGGCCGGTGAGATCACGCTGACACCGGACGCGTACAACATCAACGTCTCCAAGCCGCTCTCCACGGACACCAAGTGCACCCCGAAGGCGGCCGTGCAGCCGGGCGCGACCATCAAGGTCACGGACGGCGGCGGTTCCACCACCGCGGGCGGTACGACCAGTGGCTCGACGAGCGGTTCCACCACCGCGGGCGGGACCACCTCCGGCTCCACAGCCTCGGGCGGTACGACCTCCGGCACCACCGCGGGCGGCACGACCTCCGGCGGCGGTGACTCCGGCGGCTCCACCTCGGGCTCCGGCGGCGGCAGCGGACAGACCGACTTCCCCGGCAAGGAAGTCGCGGTCCACTTCACCTGTACGTCCCCCGGACCGCCCGACATCTCCTCCAAGGTGACGATCAACGCCAAGAAGAGCGGCGGGAGCTACGCCCTCACGGTCAAGACGGCCAAGGGTGTGATGGACAGCCCGGCCGCACTGCCGGCCGGTGCGCTCAAGCCGTCCATGGACGTCACCATCGGCGGCGCGGACAAGGGCTCGGTGAAGGTCACCGGCCCGGCCAACGCCGAACCGCTGGAGCAGGGCAAGCCGGTCGACCTGGCCGACATGACCGGCACGTACAAGCCCGGCGCGTCCGGCAAGTCCACGCTCAGCCCCGGCACCCTGACGATCGACGTCACGCTGGGCGCCTCGAAGATCAACATCCCGTGCAAGGTCAAGGGCCCGGTGACCCCGTCGCTGGTGCTCGACACCACCGCCCAGGAGGGCGGCGCCTCCGGCTCCGCCACCTCGGGCTCCACGGGCACCGGCGGCGCCGCGGCGGCCGGTGGCACCGCCTCGGGCGGCCTGGCCGCCACCGGGGCCGAGGACAACGGCACCCTGCGAGCCCTCGGCCTGGTCGCGGGCACGGCGATCCTGCTGGGCGGCGCCGTGTTCACCTTCACCCCGTGGCGCAGGCTGCGCGGCACCAGGTGAGCCGGCTCCCGTAACAACGGCACAAGGGCCTCCGCACCGTCGACCGGTGCGGAGGCCCTTGTGTACGGGCGGAAAGCGATCAGCGCGTCAGCGCACGTCGCCCATGAGCCGGGAGACCTTCTTGCGGTACATCCAGATCGCGAACCCGGCGACGATCGCGAGCGCCGCCTCCAGACCCACCATGCCGGTCTTGTTCAGGTCGACACCCGCCAGCGACAGCAGGCTGGTGGTGCAGTCGCCCGCGGTGACCGCGAGGAACCAGACACCCATCATCTGGCTGCCGTACTTCGCCGGCGCCATCTTCGTGGTGACCGAAAGGCCGACCGGGGAGAGGCACAGCTCACCGACGGTCTGCAGGAAGTAGATCGACACCAGCCACATCGGGCTGACCTTGTCGCCGTCCGTCGCCATGGTCAGCGGCAGCATGAAGACGAGGAAGGAGACACCGACCAGGAAGAGACCCGAGCCGAACTTGACGACCGTGCTCGGCTCCTTGCCACGCCGGTTGAGCGCCAGCCATATCCAGGCGACGACCGGGGCCAGCGCCATGATGAAGACCGGGTTGACCGACTGGTACCAGGAGGTCGGGAAGTCCACACCGAACAGGCTGTTGGTGGTGGAGGACTCACCGAAGAGCGACAGCGTGGAGCCGCCCTGGTCGTAGATCATCCAGAACACGGCCGCGGCGACGAAGAACCAGATGTAGCCGGACATCTTCGACTGCTCGGTCTTCGACAGGTCCCGGTCCCGCTTGATCCGCACCAGCACCGCGACCGGGATGAGCAGACCGGCGACGGTGATCGGGACGAGTGCCCAGTTCAGCGTGTAGACGTCGGTGGCGACGAGGACGCCGTAGAAGACGACGGCCACTATCAGCCACAGCAGACCCTTGCGCAGGGTCGTACGGCGCTCCTCGGCCGACAGCGGCTTCGGGACGACGCTGCTGCGCGCGCTGAGGTGGCGCGTACCGATCAGGAACTGGGCCAGACCCAGCGCCATGCCGACCGCGGCGATGGCGAAGCCGAGGTGCCAGTTCACCTTCTCGCCGATGGTGCCGATGATCAGCGGCGCGGCGAAGGCACCGAGGTTGATGCCCATGTAGAAGACGGTGAAGCCACCGTCGCGACGCGGGTCGTCCGGGCCGTTGTAGAGGTGGCCGACCATCGTGGAGATGTTGGCCTTCAGCAGCCCGGAACCGAGCGCGACCAGTGCCAGACCGGCGAAGAAGGTGCCGGAGCCCGGCAGCGCGAGCGTCAGGTGGCCCAGCATGATGACCGCGGCCGAGATGGTGACCGTCTTGCGCGGCCCCCAGACCCGGTCGCCGAACCAGCCGCCGGGCATGGCGAGCAGGTACACCATCGCCATGTAGATCGAGTAGATCGCGGTGGCCGTGGCCGCGTTCATGTGCAGGCCGGAATTGGAGACCAGGTACAGCGGAAGCAGGGCCCGCATGCCGTAGAAGCTGAAGCGCTCCCACATCTCGGTCATGAAGAGAGTGGCCAGGCCGCGGGGGTGGCCGAAGAAGGTCTTCGCGGATCCAGAAGTGCTGGCCGGGTCCTTCGTCAGGCTGGACGCCATGGTCGATCCTTGTGTGCTCGGGACGCGACGCCTTGTGAGCGTGGTGCGCCCGGTGGGGGGAGGCCGGCACCGGCACGGGCACGTCCCACCCCTCACGCCCGAGAGGGGATTCGCCCCGACCACCCGGCTCACGAAGGAGCCGGCTGAAGGAGACGGGGACCGACCGTGTCGGGATCCACGCCCGGTGCGCATCCTCGCGCTCCGGGCCCGGCCACAGGTCATTCACTGAATTCGCGACTGGCGGGTACCAGTCGGCCCACAAAAGAGACCCTCGGCGCTAAAAGCTGCCCAAGGGTCCTTGAGTAGTGCAACAGGCGTCGAGCAACCATACGCCACGACAGAGCCGGATATGAAAGGACTTGAGAGATGGATCACAGGTTCCGATGGAACCGTTCCCATACATTCAAAGGCGAAGATCCGTTTATTTCGCAGACCCGCAGGGCTTGTGGATCACCTCACGGCAGCCGCCCCTCGCGGACTACCATCACTCCATGACCCGTGTACTGCTCGCCGAGGACGATGCATCCATCTCGGAGCCGCTGGCCCGCGCCCTGCGTCGGGAGGGTTACGAGGTCGAGGTCCGCGAAGACGGTCCGACCGCACTCGACGCCGGCCTCCAGGGCGGAATCGACCTGGTCGTGCTCGACCTGGGGCTGCCCGGGATGGACGGCCTCGAAGTGGCCCGCAGGCTCCGTGCCGAGGGTCACACCGTGCCGATCCTGGTGCTGACCGCCCGCGCCGACGAGGTGGACACCGTCGTCGGCCTCGACGCCGGTGCCGACGACTACGTCACCAAGCCCTTCCGCCTCGCCGAACTGCTCGCCCGCGTCCGGGCCCTGCTGCGCCGCGGCGCCACGGAGCCCGCACCGCAGCCGGCGACGCACGGCGTCCGGATCGACGTCGAGTCGCACCGCGCCTGGATGGGTGAGGAGGAACTCCAGCTCACCGCCAAGGAGTTCGACCTGCTCAGGGTCCTGGTCAGGGACGCCGGCCGGGTCGTCACCCGCGACCAGCTGATGCGCGAGGTCTGGGACACCACCTGGTGGTCGTCGACGAAGACCCTCGACATGCACATCTCCTGGCTCCGCAAGAAGCTCGGCGACGACGCCGCCAACCCCCGCTACATCGCGACCGTACGGGGTGTCGGCTTCCGCTTCGAGAAGAGCTGACGTCCGAGGGGGGCCACCGTTCCGGGAAGAGCCGACGAGCAGAAGTATTCATGCGCCGCAGACTGATCAACTCCACGCTCGCCGTGGTGCTCGTGGTGATCGCCGTCTTCGGCGTCTCCCTCGTCATCGTCGAGACCCGCACCATCAGCAACAGCGCCCAGGAGCGCGTCGACTCCGAGGCGCTGCGGCTGATCAGCGTCGTCGACAGCCGGCTGCTGGAGGACGAGCGGATCAACCCCGCGCTGCTGTCCCAGCAGATCGACAGCAAGCGCTACGCGCTGATCGAGATCCCCGGCCGTGAGTCCCTCGAACTCGGCAAGCGCCCCACCGGCAGCGTGATCAGGAGCACGGCCGAGGGGGAGCGCGGCGAGCAGGTCACCGTCGAGGAGTCCAGCTCCGCGGTCACCCGTGAGGTCGGCCGCACCCTGATGATCATCGGCGCGGTGGCGCTGCTGGCCATCGTCTCCGCCGTGCTCCTGGCCGTACGCCAGGCCAACAAGCTGACCTCACCGCTGACCGACCTGGCCGAGACCGCCGAACGCCTGGGCTCCGGCGACCCGAGGCCGCGCCACAAGCGGTACGGAGTGCCGGAGCTGGACCGGGTCGCCGATGTCCTGGACTCCTCCGCCGAACGGATCGCCCGGATGCTGACCGCGGAACGCCGGCTGGCCGCAGACGCCTCGCACCAGCTCCGTACGCCGCTCACCGCGCTCTCCATGCGGATCGAGGAGATCTCGGTCACCGACGACCCGGACACGGTGAAGGAGGAGGCGAACATCGCCCTCACCCAGGTCGAGCGGCTCACCGACGTGGTGGAGCGGCTGCTGACCAACGCCCGTGACCCGCGTACCGGCTCCGCCGTCGTCTTCGACCTCGACGAGGTCGTCAAGCAGCAGATCGAGGAGTGGCGTCCCGCCTACCGGAGCGCGGGCCGGGCCATCGTCCGCTCCGGCAAGCAGGGGCTGCGGGCCGTCGGCACGCCGGGCGCCGTCGCCCAGGTGCTGGCCGCGCTGATCGAGAACTCGCTGATGCACGGCGGCGGCACGGTCGCGCTGCGCACCCGGGTCACCGGCAACCAGGCGGTGATCGAGGTCACGGACGAGGGCCCGGGGGTTCCTCCCGACCTGGGTGCCCGGATCTTCGAGCGGACGATCAGCGGACGCAACTCCACGGGCATCGGCCTCGCGGTGGCCAGGGACCTCGCGGAGGCGGACGGCGGCCGCCTCGAACTGCTCCAGCAGCAGCCCGCGGTCTTCGCCCTCTTCCTCAGCCGGGTGGCCCTGAAGAGGCAGGAGCCGGAACGCCCGGTGCGGTGAGCGGCGGGCGGTCGCGATCCGCCGCGTGACAGCCCTCAGCGGCGTACCGCCGAATCCGCCTCGACCCGCGGTACCTGCTCCGTCCGGCCCTGCTTCACGAACCCCTCGGCGCCCGGCGAGGCCTTCGCCGCCTCGACGACGGGCAGCGCCCTGAACACCCACGTCCGGTAGGACCAGAAGCGGAACAGCGTCGCGATGCCGATCCCGAGGATCTTGAAGACATTGCTCTGGACCGGGCTGTTCCACCCGAAGCCGTACGTCGCGGTGTACAGCACACCCGTCTCGATGACCGCGCCCACCGCGCTGAACAGCAGGAACAGCGTCAGCTCGCGGGTCCGTCCGCTCTTGTCGCGGTCCCGGTACGTCCAGTAGCGGAAGCCGATGTAGTTGCCGAGGATGGCGACGAGGGTGGCCAGCAGACCGGCCCGTACCGTCGGGATGACGGTGTAGCGCCAGAGCAGGTTGGACACCACGATGTTGACCACCAGGCCGACCCCGCCGACCACGCCGAACTTGGCGACTTCCCGGGCCAGCAGCTCCAGCCGGGTCCGCAGTGAGCCCCGTTCGCTCATGGTGATCGCTCAGCCCGTCTGTCGGTTGCGTGGATGCCGGTGGTGTGGATGCCGGTGGTGTGGATGTCGGTCACGTGTACGCCGGTTGTATGGATCCAGTCATGCTAACCAGCCCGTCCGCGGGGCGCCCGTGGATGCCGTGAGTGATGTGGCGAGGCTGTGACACGACGGCCCGGCCCCGGGGCGGCCGGAGGGCGTCGTCGGAAGCTTCCCGGGGCGGCGGATACCCTGGAGGAGTGACGTTCCCGGTAGTCGGCATGGTCGGTGGCGGTCAGCTCGCCCGTATGACCCACGAGGCGGGCATCCCCCTCGGCATCAAGTTCAAGCTCCTCAGCGACACCCCCCAGGACTCGGCGGCCCAGGTGGTGAGCGAAGTCGTCGTAGGCGACTATCGCGACCTGGACACGCTGCGCGCCTTCGCGCGCGGCTGCGACGTGATCACCTTCGATCACGAGCACGTACCGACCGAGCACCTGCGGGCCCTGGAGGCGGACGGCATTCCCGTGCGTCCGGGCCCCGACGCGCTGGTGCACGCCCAGGACAAGGGGGTGATGCGCGCGAAGCTCACCGAGATCGGCGCGCCCTGCCCCCGGCACCGCATCGTGTCGGACCCGGCCGATGCCGCGGCCTTCGCGGACGAGGTCGGGGGCTTCCCCGTGATCCTCAAGACGGTCCGCGGCGGGTATGACGGCAAGGGCGTCTGGGTGGTCCGCTCCGAGGCGGACGCGGCCGACCCGTTCCGGGCCGGTGTGGCGGTCCTCGCCGAGGAGAAGGTCGACTTCGTACGGGAGCTGGCGGCCAACATCGTCCGCTCGCCGCACGGCCAGGCCGTCGCCTACCCGGTCGTCGAGTCGATCCAGGTCGACGGGGTCTGCGACACGGTGATCGCCCCGGCGCCGGAGCTGGACGAGCGGCTGGCCGGCGAGGCCCAGCAGCTCGCGCTCAGGATCGCCTCCGAGCTGGGCGTCGTGGGCCACCTCGCCGTCGAGCTCTTCGAGACGCGCGACGGACGCATCCTGGTCAACGAGCTGGCGATGCGCCCGCACAACTCCGGCCACTGGACCCAGGACGGCGCGATCACCTCCCAGTTCGCCAACCACGTCCGGGCCGTGCTCGACCTGCCGCTCGGCGACCCGCGCCCGCGCGCCACCTGGACGGTCATGTCCAACGTCCTCGGCGGCGACTTCCCGGACATGTACCAGGCGTACCTGCACTGCATGGCCCGCGACCCGCAGCTCAAGATCCACATGTACGGCAAGGACGTGAAGCCCGGCCGCAAGGTCGGACATGTCAACACCTACGGCGACGATCTGGCGGACGTGCGGGAGCGCGCCCGGCACGCGGCCGACTACCTGCGAGGAACGATCACCGAATGACCTCCCCCGCCACCGCCGCGCCCGTCGTCGGCATCGTCATGGGCTCGGACTCCGACTGGCCCGTCATGGAAGCAGCGGCCAAGGCCCTCGACGAGTTCGAGATCCCCTACGAGGTCGACGTCGTCTCCGCCCACCGCATGCCGCACGAGATGATCGCGTACGGCGAGCAGGCGGCGGGCCGCGGTCTGAAGGCGATCGTCGCGGGCGCGGGCGGTGCCGCCCACCTCCCCGGCATGCTCGCCTCGGTGACCCCGCTGCCGGTCATCGGCGTACCGGTCCCGCTGAAGTACCTGGACGGCATGGACAGCCTGCTCTCCATCGTGCAGATGCCCGCCGGTGTTCCGGTCGCGACCGTGTCGGTCGGCGGCGCGCGCAACGCCGGTCTGCTCGCCGCCCGGATCCTCGCCGCCCACGACGACGAGCTGCTGGCCCGGATGCGGGAGTTCCAGCAGGAGCTGAACGACCAGGCGACGGAGAAGGGCAAGCGGCTCCGCAGCAAGGTCCAGGGCGCCGACTCCTTCGGCTTCGGGAAGTAGGCGGCCGTGGAGCAGGCACAGCAGGCGGTCCGGCTGGAGCGGGCCGGGCGGCTCCTCGCCGAGTACCCCGTCGTCGACGGCCACAACGACCTGCCGTGGGCGCTGCGCGAACAGGTCGGCTACGACCTCGACGCCCGCGACATCGCGAGGGACCAGTCCGCCCATCTGCACACCGACATCCCGCGGCTGCGCGCGGGCGGCGTCGGCGCCCAGTTCTGGTCCGTCTACGTACGGACCGACATGGCGGGCGACGAGGCCGTCAGCGCCACCCTGGAACAGATCGACGTGGTCGGCGAGCTGATCGGCCGCCACCCCGCCGACCTGCGGCGCGCGCTCACCGCCGACGACATGGAGGCGGCCCGCGCCGAGGGCCGGATCGCCTCCCTGATGGGAGCCGAGGGCGGCCACTCCATCAACAACTCGCTGGGCACCCTGCGCGCCCTGCACACCCTGGGCGTCCGCTACATGACGCTCACGCACAACGACAACATCGCCTGGGCGGACTCGGCGACCGACGCTCCCCGCATCGGCGGCCTCTCGCCGTTCGGCCACGAGGTCGTACGGGAGATGAACCGCACCGGCATGCTGGTCGACCTCTCCCACGTGGCGGCCGGCACGATGCGCGACGCGCTCGACACCTCCACGGCACCGGTGATCTTCTCGCACTCCTCGGCACGGGCGATCTGCGACCACCCGCGCAACATCCCCGACGACGTCCTCGGCAGGCTCCGGGTCAACGGCGGCATCGCCATGGCCACCTTCGTGCCGAAGTTCGTCCTGCCGGCGGCCGTCGCGTGGACGCAGGCCGCGGACGAGAACATGCGCGCGCACGGCCTGCACCACCTCGACACCACCTCGCAGGCCATGCGGGTCCACGCCGACTTCGAGGCGGCCCACCCGCGTCCGATGGCCACCGTGGCGACCATCGCCGACCACCTCGACCACATGCGCGAGGTCGCCGGTATCGACCACATCGGCATCGGCGGCGACTACGACGGAACGGCCTTCCTCCCCGACGGCCTCCAGGACGTCGCCGGCTACCCGAACCTGATCGCGGAACTCCTCGGCCGCGGCTGGTCCGACGCCGACCTCGCCAAGCTCACCTGGCGCAACGCCGTACGGGTGCTGCGCGACGCCGAGGCCGTCGCGCGCGAGCTGCGCATCCGCCGCGGCCCGTCGCACGCCACGATCGAGCAGATGGACGGCGCGACCGTCTGAGCCGTCGACGTGTGGGGGCGCCCTCCCGGGCGCCCCCCCACCTACGTGCGCCCACAAACCCGCCCCGCCCGTGGTGCCCCCCGCCGAGACAGCGCGCGCTCCGGCGCCCGCCCCCCCGGGGCCCCCCCCCCCACGTCCGTGCGCCCACTACCCGGCGCACAGACAGAACGGGTGCCCCGCCGGGTCCGCGTACACCCGGAAGCTCCGCTCCCGGTCCTCCGCCTCCAGCACCGTGGCGCCCAGCGCCAGCACTTCCTTCTCCGCCGTGTCCAGGTCCGGCACGGTCAGATCCAGATGGATCTGCTGCGACGCCTCCGCGCTCGGCCACCGCGGCGGTACGAAACCGGGCGCGGCCTGGAACGCGAGCAGTGTGCCCCCGGTCCCGGTCAGCTCCAGCCAGTCCTCCTCCTCGCCGGGCGTGATCTCGCCGCCGAGCAGCCCGGCGTAGAAGCCGGCGAGCGCGGCGGGGTCGGGGCAGTCCAGGACGACGGCACCCAGTGTGGCGACAGCCATGACAATTCCTCCTCCGGACGGACGCGTACAGCCGGTTACCCCTTGAATGACTCAACCGGTAACCGTTACTGCATGCTGCCGCATAGGAGGTAACGTCGCAACCATGAGTGAGAAGGAATCCGCGCCCGGGGCACTCGCGCTGATCGAGGCCCTGGTCAACACCCTGGACATCGAGACGGGCGCGGACGGTCTCGACGCGGCGGACGGGTGGGCCGCCTTCGGCCTCACCGAGCGGGACGTCCCCGAAGCCCGGGAACTGCGCGAGGCGCTCCGTACCGCCTGCCTCGCCCACGCCGGCCACCGCCCGCCGGGCGACGCCGCACCCCTGCTCGACCGGCTGCTCGCCGGGGCGCCGCTGCGCGTCACCGTGGACGCGGCGGGCGCCGCCGCACTGCGCCCCGCCACCGAACCGGCCGGGCTGACCGCGCGCGTAGCCGCGGCCATCGCGGGCGCCGCGGCCGACGGCACCTGGGCCCGGCTCAAGGCGTGCGAGGCGGAGGGCTGCCGCTGGGTGTACTACGACCGCAGTCCGGCGGGGCGGCGGCGCTGGTGCTCCATGTCGGTGTGCGGCGCCCGCGCCAAGATGCGCACCTACCGCGCGAAGCGCGGCTGAGGAGCCACGGCTCAGGCCGTCGGGCGTCCCATCGCCCGGTAGGTCCAGCCGGCCTCGCGCCACAGCTCGCTGTCCAGCGCGTTGCGGCCGTCCAGGATGATCCGGCGCGACGCGACCTCGCCGAGCGCCGCCGGGTCCAGCTCGCGGAACTCCCGCCACTCCGTCAGGTGCAGCACCACATCGGCGCCGCGCACCGCGTCCAGCGCCGTATCCGCGTAGCCGAGGGTCGGGAAGAGCCGCCGGGCGTTGTCCATGCCCTTCGGGTCGAAGACCGTGACCTGGCCGCCCTGCAGATGGATCTGCCCGGCCACGTTCAGCGCCGGGGAGTCCCGTACGTCGTCCGAGTCCGGCTTGAAGGTCGCACCCAGCACCGCCACCCGCTTGCCGAGGAACGAATCGCCGCCCACGGCCTCCCGGGCCAGCTCCACCATGTGGCCCCGGCGCCGCATGTTGATCGAGTCGACCTCACGGAGGAAGGTCAGCGCCTGGTCCGCGCCCAGCTCACCGGCGCGCGCCATGAAGGCCCGGATGTCCTTCGGCAGACAGCCGCCACCGAAGCCGATCCCGGCCCGCAGGAACTTCGAGCCGATCCGCTCGTCGTGCCCGATCGCCTCGGCCAGCTTCTTCACATCGCCGTCGGCGGCCTCGCAGACCTCCGCCATCGCGTTGATGAACGAGATCTTCGTGGCCAGGAAGGAATTGGCCGCGGTCTTCACCAGCTCGGCGGTCGGGAAGTCCGTCACCACGAACGGCGACCCCTCGGCGACCGGCGTCGCGTACACCTCGCGCAGCAGCTTCTCGGCCCGCTCGCTCGCCACACCGACGACGATCCGGTCCGGGTGCAGGGTGTCGTTCACGGCGAAGCCCTCGCGCAGGAACTCCGGGTTCCAGGCCAGCTCCGCCTCGGCGCCTGCCGGTGCCAGCTCCGCCAGCCGCGCCGCGAGCCGGGTCGCCGAGCCCACCGGGACGGTGGACTTCCCGACGACCAGGGCGGGCCGGGTCAGGTGCGGTGCCAGCCACTCGAACGCGTTGTCCACGTAGCTCATGTCGCAGGCGTACTCGCCGTGCTTCTGCGGAGTGTTCACACAGACGAAGTGCACATCGCCGAAGGCGGCCACCTCCTCCCAGGAGGTGGTGAACCGCAGCCGTCCGCTGGATCCCGCTATGCCCTCGACGTGCTTGCTCAGCAGCTCCTCCAGCCCCGGCTCGTACATCGGGACCTTGCCGGCGCCGAGCATCTCGATCTTCTCGGGGACGACATCGAGGCCGAGCACTTCGAAGCCCAGTTCCGCCATGGCCGCGGCGTGGGTGGCGCCGAGGTAGCCGGTGCCGATCACAGTGATCCTGAGGGCCATGAAACGCTCCTGTGAGATGCGGACGGACGTGCGGTGAACGAGCATAGTCGTGCTCCCGAAGGCCCGGATTCCGGCCGTCCGCACAGCTTCGCCCACCCCTGTCGTGAAGCTCACGCGGGCATTGCATAGGCCATTGTGGAAGCAGCGCTCTAAAATTGGGTTACTTAACGGTAGTTAGCGTCTTGGGGAGTGAGCGTCTTGGCGGGTTCGACCGATTTCGACCTGTACCGTCCGGCCGAGGAGCACGAGATGCTCCGGGAGACGGTGCGTGCGCTCGCCGAGGCGAAGATCGCCCCGTACGCGGCGGCGGTCGACGAGGAGGCGCGCTTCCCGCAGGAGGCGCTGGACGCCCTGACCGCGGCGGACCTGCACGCGGTGCACGTACCCGAGGAGTACGGCGGCGCGGGCGCCGACGCACTGGCCACGGTCATCGTGATCGAGGAGGTGGCCCGGGTCTGCGCCTCGTCCTCCCTCATCCCGGCCGTGAACAAGCTGGGCTCCCTCCCGGTGATCCTCTCCGGCTCCGAGGACCTGAAGAAGAAGTACCTGGGCCCGCTGGCCAAGGGCGACGGCATGTTCTCGTACTGCCTCTCCGAGCCCGACGCGGGTTCCGACGCGGCCGGCATGAAGACCAAGGCCGTCCGCGACGGCGACTTCTGGGTGCTCAACGGCGTGAAGCGCTGGATCACCAACGCGGGCGTCTCCGAGTTCTACACGGTCATGGCCGTCACCGACCCCACCAAGCGCTCCAAGGGCATCTCGGCCTTCGTCGTCGAGAAGTCGGACGAGGGCGTCTCCTTCGGCGCCCCGGAGAAGAAGCTCGGCATCAAGGGCTCGCCGACCCGCGAGGTCTACTTCGACAACGTCCGCATCCCCGCCGACCGCATGATCGGCGAGGAGGGCACCGGCTTCGCCACCGCGATGAAGACCCTGGACCACACCCGCATCACCATCGCGGCCCAGGCCCTCGGCATCGCTCAGGGCGCCCTCGACTACGCCAAGGGCTACGTCCAGGAGCGCAAGCAGTTCGGCAAGCCGATCGCCGACTTCCAGGGCATCCAGTTCATGCTCGCCGACATGGCCATGAAGCTGGAGGCGGCCCGCCAGCTCACCTACTCCGCCGCCGCCAAGTCCGAACGCCTCGACGGCGACCTCACCTTCTTCGGCGCCGCGGCCAAGTGCTTCGCCTCCGACGTGGCGATGGAGATCACCACGGACGCGGTCCAGCTGCTCGGCGGCTACGGCTACACGCGGGACTACCCGGTGGAGCGGATGATGCGCGACGCGAAGATCACGCAGATTTATGAAGGCACGAACCAGGTCCAGCGCATCGTGATGGCACGGAACCTGCCGTAGCGGTCATCGCTCCACACGTCCGGCCCCCCGATGCGCGCATCGGGGGGCCGGACGTGTGGATGCGGCGGGGAGAGCGAGGTCGGCTCACTCCCCGGTGAAGACATCCTCGATGGTGGTGGCGGCGCGGTCGCGTCCACTCCGGGTGCGGTGCTCGTGCGCGACTCCAAGAACGCGCAGGGGGCCCGGCTCGCTTTCGCCTCGGATGTCTGGGCGGGCTCCGTCTCCTACGCCGCCGAGCGCTGACCCGGCCGTCAGTCCACCTCGTCGTCCTCGTCCTCCCCGTCGAAGCGGTCGAAGGCCGCCTCCGTGCGGGCGCGGAACATCGCGGTCCCCCGATCGTCGCGGAGGATGATCTCGTCGTGCGCGTACCAGCGTGAGCCCGACTGCTGGCTGATCGGGTACTCCGGGAGCGGCAGGCGCCGGAAGGCGGCGGCGATGTCCTCGGGCAGGTCGGTGTCGTCGGGGGTCACCCATCCCATCAGGTCCTCATCGGCGCACAGAGCCTCGGACAGGACGATCTCGACGAACGCGACGCTGACCCGGCCCAGCCACGCGGCCCAGTCGTCGGCGGTGGGCCGGACGAGGTCGGCGCGCAGGACGACCGGCGGGTCGTCCTGGTCGAGGTCCGTGACGCGTATGCCCCAGTAGGCGCAGGACTGGTTCTCGACGCGGAAGACCAGCACGCCTCGGTCCGCATCGAGGTAGAGGTCCTTCGGGGCCAGCAGGGAATCCTGATTGTCCGTCAAATCATGGCGGCACCCGAGCAGTTGGTAGGCGTCACGCAGTGCCGCAGGCAGGGGCAGGCCGAGCCGGGCCTGCGCCGCGTCGAGATCGGCGGGGGAGTAGCCGTCGGCCCCGGTGAGGGGGCTTCGGCTCCAGTCGCGGGCGAAGGCGCGGATGAAACGCCATGCCGCCTGTCCGTCGGGCTGCTCGCCGGTGGCCGCGGTGAGCGCTTCGAGATCGAGCATGAGGTTCGGGGACGACGGCTCCTGGATCATGCGTGCGACTGTAGACGCCGCCACTGACAAGGTTCCGCGCCCGCCTTCCCGCATTTCCCCCATCCTCCGGCCGAGGTCTCGGCACACTGGGTGCATGAGCGATCACCCTCAGGCGCCACCGGATCACCTCGTCATCAATGTGCAGCGCCGGGACGACCCCGTGTCCCTGGTCACCGAGGCGGACGCGTTCGCCGCGTCCCGGACGTACGGCAACATCGTGGTCCGGGGGCCGCTCTTCGGTGTCGCCGAGCAACGCCGGGGCGAGCGGCCGCGATGGCGGCTGCTGACCGACATGGGCACCGGCTATCCGCAGGATGCCCGCGATGCGCTGAACTCCCATCTCTGGTTCAAGGCCAAGGACGAGACGGACGACCCCAAGGAGCGGCGCGCCCTGCTGGACGCGGTGGCCCGGCTGGAGACCGAGCCGCTGAACGAACTGACCGTCGGCGACACGCGCTACCGCATCGTGCGCGCCGACGAGTTCGCCCGGACCGGCGAGGGGCGCCTGGAGCCGCCCAGGCCCACGGACGTCGACACGGAGGGCTGGGACACGTCGGTGCACACGCCCTCCACCACCAAGGGCTTCGTCGTCGACCACGCGGCGGCGGTGGGGCTGACGGAGGGCCTGGAGCGGATGGGCCTGGTGCCGGTCTCGTACACCTCGGAGCGCTTCCCGCCCGATGTACTGGCGGATTCGCAACGGGCGTTGCGGACCCATCCCGGCCTGGTACTGCTGCCGGTCGTCTTCCGGGTGATGGAGCGCAAGGAGAAGTCCTGGTCGATGGTGTCGAGTCAGCACCCCACCCCGCAGGACGCGCGGCGTTCACTGGTGCACTACCTGAAGACTTTCCTGCCGATGACCGAGGAGATCGACGAGCAGGAGGCCGCCGTGTACGCGCGGGCGGCGGAGGCGTTCACGCGGCGGCTGCGACCCAACGAGCTGGACGTACGCGGGCGTTGCTTCGAGATCGCCCGGATCGAACGGATGATGCGCATCGGTCCCGCCGGCCCGGAGGGCCCGCGACGCTCGGACATCGACGACCAGGAACCCATGAAGATCCATCCCACGATGGACGAGTGGGGCAACGTCGAACGCAACGGATGAACGAACGGCAACAGGGCCCGGACGGATCGCCGTCCGGGCCCTGTCTGCGGTTGTCGTCAGTTCTCGGTGACGGTGACCTTCTCGTCGTTCTTCAGCTGCTCCACCAGCTGCTTCACCTTGGCCTTGTCCCAGACCACGTTGCCGTTCCTGAAGCCCGACATCGGCATGTTCATCGACTTGCCGTCGCCGCCCGTGACGTCCTTCATGGCGAAGAACATCTGGCTCAGGGACCAGAGCGACATGTCCTTGTCCACGACCAGGGTGTCCAGGCCCGCCCCCATCGTCGGGTACAGCTTGAACGGGTTGAGGATCGTGGACGGCGTCGCCGTCTGGCTCGCCAGCGCCGCGAGGAACTTCTGCTGGTTCTTCGTACGGGCCAGGTCCGCCTGGGCGAAGGCGTAGCGGGTGCGGACGAAGGCGAGGGACTGCTCGCCGTTCAGCGTCTGCTTGCCCGCCTGGAAGTCGGCGCCGGACTTCTTGTCCTTGAAGGCCTTGGGGATGTCCAGCTCCACGCCGCCGATCGCGTCCACGATCTTGGCGAAGCCGCCGAAGCCGATCTCGCAGTAGTGGTCGATCCGCAGCCCGGTGTTGAACTCGACGGTGCGGACCAGGAGTTCGGGGCCGTCCATGGCGTAGGCGGCGTTCAGCTTGGTGAAGCGACCGCGGCCCGGGTAGAGCTTGCCGGAGTCGGAGCCCTTGAACGAGGGGATCTCGACGTCGGAGTCACGGGGCAGGGAGATCAGCGTCGGCCCGTTGGACCCGTCGTGCAGGATCATCATCGAGTCGGTCCGCTTGCCCTCGGCGGAGCCCGTGTGGAGCTTCTTCTTGTCCTCGGCCGTCATGCCCTCACGGCTGTCGGACCCGACGATCAGGTAGTTGGTGCCGTCGCCGCCCTCCGGCCGCTCGATGACCTTGGAGAGGTCCACCTCGCGCTTGAGCTTGGAGTCGGCCCAGAAGTACGTGCCTATGGAGACCCCGAGGACCACGACCACCAGGGACAGTGCGCCTATCTTGATCCGGCGGCGCCAGTCGGGCGCCGGGCGCCCCTGTGTGTGGCCACCGTCACCCGGGCCGCCGCCGTGGCCGTTGCCCCGGCCGCCGGCGTTGCCGCCGCCGTAGACCTGGCCCGTGTTGTACCCGCTGTCGTACTGCGGGCCACCGTTGTCGTAGCCGCCCGGCTGCTGGGGGATCGGCCGCTGCCTCGGCGGCGCGGGGCGCTGCTGCTGCGGGGCGGGGCGCCGCTGGACGTGCGGCATCGAGCGGGCGCTCTCCGGTTGCTCACCGGCGCTGCCCTGCCCGTAGCGGTTGCCGCGGCGGTTGTCGTCGGACCATCCCTCGGGCCAATCGTTCATGCGAACCAGTGTGCAGGCCAGGGGTACCGCTATTACAGGGGGTGCGGGAAATCGGGTCAGGGCTGTTGCGAAGCTGATGCATTGCCGCCGGGCGGAAGCCCCCGCATAAGGTGGACGGTATGACAGATCAGGCCCCGCGCCCGGAGGGCGATATTCCGGGCAAGCCGACCGCCGCCTCCCGGACCACCCTCAGCCACATCATGACCGGCAACGACACCAATCTGCT
Source organism: Streptomyces sp. NPDC127117 (assembly GCF_042677325.1). NCBI lineage: Bacteria > Bacillati > Actinomycetota > Actinomycetes > Kitasatosporales > Streptomycetaceae > Streptomyces > Streptomyces sp. NPDC127117. The sequence continues at coordinate 35,702 of NZ_JBHXTM010000004.1, read as the reverse complement.
GGGCACCGTGCACGGTGGCGTGATCATGAAGCTGGTCGACGACGCGGCGGGCGCCGTGGCCGGTCGGCACTCCGGCGGCCCCGCCGTGACGGCCTCGATGGACGAGATGGTCTTTCTGGAGCCGGTCCGCGTGGGTGATCTCGTTCACGTCCGCGCCCAGGTGAACTGGACCGGCCGCTCCTCGATGGAGGTCGGCGTCCGGGTCATGGCCGAGCGATGGAACGAATCCACCCCCGCCCAGCAGGTCGGCAGCGCCTATCTGGTGTTCGCCGCGGTCGACGCGGACGGCAAGCCGCGCCCCGTACCGCACGTGATCCCGGAGACGGAGCGCGACAAGCGGCGCTACCAGGAGGCGCAGATCCGGCGCACCCACCGCCTCGCCCGCCGCCGCGCGATCAAGGAACTGCGCGAGAAGCGGGCGGCCGAGGGCATCGAGGACTGAGCCCCCGGGGGCCGAGTCCCTGAGGAGCGGGCCCCCGAAGCCCGATTCCCCGAGGACCGGGCCCCGACCGGCCCCGCCCGAGGGCCGAGTCCCCGACCGGCCCCGCCCCGGGGGCCGGGGTCACGGGCAGGCCACCTGGTCGCCCGTGACCGTGTCGAAGCGGCCGTCGTCCGTCTCCTCGGCCCGTACCTGCCGCACCGCCTCGAAGTCCGCGCCCGCCGTCACCCGCATCGTGGCCCCCTGTCCCGGTACCGCCCGCAGCTCGGCCCCGGGCAGCGCCGCCGCCAGTGACTTCGCGGACCGGTCCCAGCGCGGGTCGTAGCTGATCAGGGTGTGTTCGACGCTGCGCGGTTCCCCGTTGAGCGGGGCGCGCGTGGTGTCGAAGCCGGTGGCGCGCAGCGCGGCGTCGACCGTCCTGCCGAGCCCGGTCTTCGGCGTTCCGTTGTAGACCTGGACCCGGACCTGCCGGGGATCGACGTCGACCGTCTCCGCCTTCGGCCGCCCGGCCCGCGCGGGGGCGAGCGGTCTGTCCTCGCGCAGCGCCCGGAAGAGCTTCTCCGACTTGGCCTCGTCCCACTTGACCGTCGAGCCGATGCCGTTGACCGGGTAGGAGACGTTCCCCATCGGCACGGAGGCGAACTCGGAGGAGGCCGGGGAGAATCCGCGCATCGCCTGGCCGAGCTCCAGCATCTGCTCCGTACCGAACCCCTTGTCGGCCCGCACCGAGCTGAGCATCGTCGAGGCGACGTCCCGGAACTTCACCGGGTTGAGCAGCACACCGCTGCTGGTCGCCCGCTCGATCAGCGAAGCCAGGAACTTCTGCTGGCGCTGCATCCGGCCCAGGTCGGCGGCCCCGTCGATGTGCCGGGAGCGTACGTACTGAAGGGCCTGCCCGCCGTTCAGCTCATGGGTGCCCGGGGCCAGGTCGAGACCGGTGTACGAGTCCTTCAGCGGCCGGGTCGTGCAGATCTTCACACCGCCCAAGCTGTCGACGGTCTTCATGAAGCTGGTGAAGTCGACCTCCAGATAGTGGTCGATCTTGACGCCCGTCATGTGCTCGACGGTCCGCACGGTCAGATTGGGCCCGCCCTCGGCATAGGCGGCGTTCAGCTTCACCGGATGCGCCGAGTGCTGCTCACCGGTGGTCCGGTCCCGGTGCTCGGGAATCTCGGCGTAGCTGTCACGGGGCAGCGAGACGACGCTCGCGCGCTTCCGGTCCGCCGACAGGTGCACCAGCATGATCGTGTCGGTGCAGTGGCAGGGAGTACCGCCCAGCCGGTACTCCTGCTTCTCCTCCTGGCTGATCCGGTCGCGGCCGTCGGTACCCACCAGCAGCAGGTTCATGCCGTTGCCGCCGCGCGGCCGGTTCTTCATGTCCTTGAACGGGTCGATCCGGTCGATCCCGTTCTCCAGATTGGTCACCACCGCGTGGCCGACCCCGCCGGCCCCCAGCACCAGCACGGACAGGCCGGTCACCATCCGCATGCCCCAGCGTGGTCGCTCGTCCTGCTTTCTGGACCTGGGCCGGGGCGGAACCGTACGGGAACGCGACGGACTGGGGGAGCGGTGCGGTGTGGGCACGGGGGAGACCTCCGCGGTGCGAGGGGACCGTTCGCACAGTAGGTCCATATGATCAATGGCCCGGGGTGTGACCCGGCGGGGCGCGCCCGTATCCCCCATTCGCGGTAACGTGGCGGCCGAACAACACCGCTCGGTGGGGTGCGAAACCCCAGGCGCCGCCCGAGGACCACCATGTCTGCCGCGCAGCACCCCGCCGTCTCCGTGATCATGCCGGTGCTCGATGAGGAACGCCATCTCAGGAACTCCGTCCGGCACATCCTGGAGCAGGAGTACGCAGGTGAGATGGAGGTGGTCATCGCGCTGGGCCCCTCCACGGACCGCACCGACGAGATCGCCGCGGAGCTGGTGCGCGAGGACCCCCGGGTCCACACCGTTCCCAATCCGACCGTCCGCACCCCGGCCGCCCTCAACGCCGCGATCAAGGCCTCCCGTCACCCGATAGTGGTGCGGGTCGACGGCCACGGGATGCTCTCGCCGAACTACATCGCGACCGCCGTCCGCCTCCTGGAGGAGACCGGCGCGCAGAACGTCGGCGGCATCATGCACGCCGAGGGCGAGAACGCCTGGGAGGACGCCGTCGCCGCGGCCATGACGTCGAAGATCGGCGTCGGCAACGCGGCCTTCCACACCGGCGGCCAGGCAGGCCCGGCGGAGACCGTCTACCTCGGCGTCTTCCGCCGCGAGGCGCTGGAGAAGGCGGACGGCTACAACGTGGAGTTCATCCGTGCCCAGGACTGGGAACTGAACTTCCGCATCCGTGAGGCCGGCGGCCTGATCTGGTTCTCGCCCGAGCTGAAGGTGCAGTACCGGCCGCGCCCCTCCGTGCGGGCGCTGGCCAAGCAGTACAAGGACTACGGCCGCTGGCGCCACGTCGTCGCCCGTTACCACTCCGGCTCGATCAACCTGCGCTACCTGGCGCCGCCCACCGCCGTCTGCGCGATCGCGGCGGGCATCGTGGCCGGCGCCGCCGTCACCCCGTGGGCGTTCGTCGTCCCCGCCGGGTATGTCGCGGCGATCGTCGCCGGGTCCGTACCGGCGGGCAAGGGCCTGTCGCTGAAGGCGCGGGCACAGATCCCGGTGGCCCTCGCGACCATGCACATGTCGTGGGGGTACGGCTTCCTGACCAGCCCCCGCTCGCTCGCGAAGAGGGTCATCGCCAGCCGCCGGCCGGCCGTCACCGTCTGACAGCCCAGGACACCGCGGGGGCCTTCCGATGTGCCGGAAGGCCCCCGCGGTGCGTTGTGCGCGGCGCGCTACCAGCCGAAGCCGGGCTGGATGTCCATGCAGGCCGCCTCGTCGTCGCCGTTGAGCGCCCGTGCGCTGTCCGGGGTCTTCTCCTCGGCGGCGGGCGCGTGGTACTCCTCGTCCTTGCGCCAGTCCGCCCCCACGGTCAGCGTGATGCCGGAGACATCGGTCGACCTCTTCACCGCGGTCAGCGGAATGCCGAGCGCCTTGGCGACCGCCTGGGCGTTGCCCTCCATGTCGACGGTGGGGAAGAGAATGCCGGTGCGTGCCGCCGGTTCGGTGTTCTGCGCGTCGATCGTGGTCTGTGTGAAGTCCTTCTCGGTCAGCAGGTCCTTGACCGCCGTCGCCCGGCCCTTGACCGCGTAGTCCGTCGCGGTACCCGTTCCGTTGCGGACGGTCACCGGGATCTCGGCGGGAGGCGCGGTGGGCTTCTTGGCGGCGGGTGCCTTGCGCTTGGACGCCTTGCCGTCGAGCGGGACGTCGTCGCGGACCATCTGGAAGAGCTGTTCGGCCTCGCCGGGCTTGGGCAGCACCCGCTCCTTGAGCGCGCCCGTGCCGTAGACGTTCGGCATCGTCGTCATGGTGATGCGATCGGTCGGCACCTTCTGGAGGTCGTTCGCGAGGTCGTACAGCTTCTTGACCGAGTCGATGCCGTGCTCGCCCTTGTCGACCGTCAGCGCGTCGGTCGCCGCTTCGGCCAGGTCCATCAGCTTGCCCGGGTCGGTGAGCTTGGTGCCCTTGCGCAGCTCACGGACCATCGAGTTCATGTACATGTGCTGGGCGTGGGTACGGCCGAGGTCGGTGCCGTCCTCGAAGCCGTAGCGGGTACGCAGCCACTGGAGGGCCTGCTTGCCCTTGATCTTCGTGGTGCCCTTCTTCAGCTTCAGCCCGGAGCCCTTGCCCTTGCTGGTGTGCGAGTAGACATTGCTCTTGACGCAGACCGGGACGCCGCCGATCGCGTCGGCCATCGAGATCACACCGGAGAAGTCGATCATCATGAAGTGGTCGATGGTGATGCCGGTGAGCTCGTACCAGGTGGCCACCGTGCAACCGGGACCGCCGCGCTCGAGCGTCTCGTTGGTGATCTCCAGACCGGTGCTCGCGGGGTAGACGTGCTTCGTCTCCGGGTTGGTGCACTTCGGGACCTTCAGCATGGTGTCGCGCGGCATGCTGATCACCGACATGTTGCTGCGGTCGGCGGAGACATGGAGCAGCATCTGTACGTCGGCCAGGGGCGGCGCCCCGAAGGTTTCCTTCGCCCCGCCGAGCTTCTGGTTCTCCTCGGTGTCCCGCGCGTCCGAGCCGATGAGCAGGATGTTCATCGGGGTCTGCCCGGCGGCATTGGCCTTGTGGTCGGCCATCTTCTTGTCGCCGAGGGTCAGATCGGCCTTCTTGATATTGCCGTTGAGGTGCTCGATGTAGAGGTAACCGGCGCCCGCGCCGCCGATTATGAGCAGCGCGAGAACCGACGCGCTCCAGCGGAGCACCCGGCGTTTGCCCTTCTTCGCGCGCCGTTTCGGGCCACCGCGCCGGTGCCCTCCCTCCGCGGCGGCGGCCCGGTCCTCACCGGAGCCCTTGTCCTGCTCCGGTTCCTCCTCGTAGAGACCGTCGTCCCAGCCGAGTTGACCGGCCTGCCGGACGCGTGGCCGCGTCCCCTCCCCGGACGTACCGCTCCGTGCCACCAGGACCCCCCTGCTGTTCAGACTCGTGGTTCTGCGCAGTGACCCGGTGTCACTTGGCGCACTCTGCCTTGTCGGCGTTCGCTTGCTGAATGTCGTCCGGCACCTTCGCCGGTCCGGTGATGGGAGTGCCCGCGCCCTTGAAGTCGTCCCCCAGCGTCAGCACCATCGCCTGGAGACCCTCGGCGTCCGTGGTGCCCTTCTTCATGGCGGAGCCGGGCAGGCCCATCATGGCGGCCAGGGCGCGGGCCTGGTCCGCCTGGTTCGGCGCGTACTCCAGCGTCGTCTTCGCGACCTTCGCCGGGGCGTTCGCCTTGTTCGTGGACTTGAGCACGCCCTGCTCGTTCTGCAGCCAGACCACCGTCGCCTGCGCGGCGCCGGGGACCTTGCCGCCGTTGTACACATCGACGCGTACGTCGGCGGCGGCCGCCTTGGAGCCCTTGAGGAGCGCGTCCTGCTTGCTCTTCGCGGCCTTCTTCTTCGACTTCACCTCGGTCAGCGAGGTGTCGTCGCGCATCATCGCGAACAGCGCGTCCGCCTTGGGCGGGTTCAGCACGACGGTGACCGGTGTCTTCTCGGCCGGGTTGTCGAGCACCGGCACCGTGGTGAACGTGATGTTCTTCGTGTTGACCTTGCTGAGCTCCTGGGCCAGCGAGGCCAGCTTCGTCCCGGTGCCGATGCCGGTGTCGACGGTGAGCGCCTTGGTCGCCGCGTCCGCCAGCTTGTAGAGCTTGGTCGGGCTGGTCAGTGTGTCGTCCGACTGCATCTGCCGGATCATCGAGGCGATGAACTGCTGCTGGACCTTGATCCGGTCCAGGTCGCCGTGGTTGCCGAAGCTGTGCCGGGTCCGTACGAACGCCAGGGCGTCCTCGCCCTGGATGCGGTGCTCGCCCGCCGGCAGGTTCAGGTGCGAGTCCGGGTCCTTGACCGGCTTGGCCAGGCAGATCTCGACGCCGCCGACCGCGGTGGACAGCTCCTTCACCGCGTTGAAGTCGACCATCATGAAGTGGTCGACCTTTATGCCGGTGATCTCCCTGACCGTCTCCATGGTGCAGCCCGCGTTACGGCCCTCCTGGCCGAGGCTCTGGTTGAAGCGGACGTTCTCGGTGCCGGGAACGAGCTTCTCCGAACCGTCCGGCTGCTTGACCTTGCAGTCCGGGATGTCGGTGATCAGGTCGCGGGGGATGCTCAGCGCCGTCGCGTTGGTGCGGTCCTCGGAGACGTGGAAGAGGATGTTGGTGTCGGCGTGGCCCACACTGCCCTTGTCGCCGTAGCCCTCGTTGCCCTTGCCGGTGCGCTTGTCGGTACCGATGATCAGGATGTTGACCGGGGCGTCGTTGTCGAAGACGTTCTTGTTGCCGGCCCCGCCCACGTCGACCGTGTTCAGGTTGCCGTTGAAGTGCTGGTACAGCGCGTACCCGCCCACCGACAGGCCGACGAGCACGAAGGCCATCGTGCCGCCCGTCCACAGCAGTGCCTTCTTGCGGCGGGCCTTGGGGGCCTTGCGGCTGCGGCGCCCCGCCGGGCCGGAACTCTCCTGGCCGCGCGGGCCGTTGGCCGAACGGCGGCTGCGCTGCCCCGGCACCTCGCGCTTCGGACCCGGGTCCTGGCCGTCGTGGGCCGGATTCCGGCGCTCGCCCCTGCCTTCACGGGAGGCGCTTCCGCGCCCGCCGGCACTGTCCCGGGCAGGCCCTCTGCTATTGGGGACACGCGCGCCGGAAGTACGGGAAGTCTCTCCCGAATCCCCTCCGGAATGATTCAGTCGCAGTTCGTAATCGCCGGTTTGCGGGTTGAGTACCCACTGGTCTGCGGGGTCGATTCCGTCCGCCCGCCCACGGCTTTGCGCATCCACGGTTGCTTGTGTCCTCCGTCGGTGCCACGCGAGGCGCCTCCCCCGATCAGGCGCTCGATCTTTCGCTCCAGAAGTGCGCGGCCAGGAGGCCGGCAGCACCGGATCGCGTCACACTATCGGCCCAGTTCGGCGTAGAGCGACGTGCGTGACAAATTCCACGGTCCTTACAACTGGTCATACTGCTCATTACACGCCGATCACCGGCTTCTGCTTGGGAATTGCTTTACTGCTTGCACAGGTCCGCCGCCGCGTTGTTGCCCGAATAAGTCGGTGTGGGAGTGGGGCCGGAAGCGTCCGGAGTATCGGTCTCGGCATTGTTTTTCCTGTTGTTCTTCTCGTCGTCATGCTTGAGCCGGTCCGCCGGGACCACGGCGACCGGGTCGTCCTCACGCAAGCGCTTGAAAAGCCGGTTCGCATCGGGCTGTACGAGTTCGTCCCGGTTCCGGTTGGCGGCGTACGGCTGCCGGGGCACCGTCAGGAACTGCACCTTGTCGGTCGGTACGTTGCGCATCCCGCGCACCAGCTCGTACAGGTCCTTGAGGGTGTCCAGCCCGGGATCGGTGGTCAGCGCCTTGGTGGCCGCGTCCAGCACCGGGTAGAGCCGGGTCGGATTGAGCAGGACGCCGTCGCTCTGCACCTTGTTCACCAGCGCCCCCAGGAACTGCTGCTGGCGGTCCATCCGTTCGGTGTCACTGCCGTTGCCGATTGACTTGCGGGCCCGTACGTACCCCAGCGCCTGCTCGCCGTTGAGCGTCTGGCGTCCGGCGGGGAGCTTCAGATGGGCGTCGGAGTCGTCGACCGGCTCCTTCAGGCAGACCTCGACCCCGTCCACGGCGTCGACCATGTCCTTGAAGCCGTTGAAGTCGACGACCATGTGGTGGTCGATCCTGATGCCGGTCATCTTCTCGACCGTACGGATCGTGCAGGCGGTGCCGCCGAACTCGAAGGCCCAGTTGAACTGGGCGAATTGCTTCTTCGTGGTCGTGCCGTCCGCCTCGTGGCAGGCCGGGATCCACACCATCAGATCGCGCGGCAGGGACATCGCGGTGGCGCTCTTCCGGTCCGCGGCGAGGTGCAGCAGGATCGTGGTGTCCGAGCGCTGGCTGCCGCCGTCGTCACGGCCGTACTTGCGGTTGTCACCCGCCCGGCTGTCCGAGCCGATGAGCAGGATGTTCTCCGCGTCGTGGACCACGGAGGCGGGCCGCTCCCGTTCGTACACCTTGAGTTCGGCAGCCGCGGAGGTGTCGGTCCTGATGTTGCCGTCCAGCTTCTTGTACAGCCACCAGCCGGCGCCCGCCGCGACCAGGACGACGAACGAGGCGCCGAGCGCGGCCCAGCGCAGCCAGCGGTGCCGGTGTCCGGCCGCGGATTCCGGAGCGGCGCCGGACCCGTCCCCGGGTGGCGCCCCGTCCCCGCCCGCCGCCGATTCGTCGGATTCGTCCGGCGGGCCGGCGCTTTCGCTCACGTCTGCGTCCATCCTTCACGTTCGGCGGCGCGTCGGGCCGCCGGTCGCAGAAGTAGACGGCTGAACCTCACGCTTGGTTGTGTCTCCGGTGGTCCGTAACGCCGATCATGTACCGGAGTTGACGTGAAGCCCCGAGGACTCGGCCCGGCTTGGGCCGTACGAGTGGTCCTCAGGGTGGTTGTCATACCGCGCTGTTGGTGACCCGTTCACTCTCGACGCGCTTCGCCAGTCCTTCCTCGCCCAACCGGTCCAGGTACCGGCACAGGACCACGGACCCCCCGGCGGCCAGCGGCGCGAACAGCCCCGCGCTCAGCCCCTCCCAGGTGTCGTACGAACGCCCCGTGAGCAGCCGCGATCCGGCGGCCAGACCGAGCGCGTCCGCATCCTCGCGGGCCCGCGCCACCAGCTGCGCCGACGTCAGCTCCACACCGCCCACCGCCAGCGCGGGGGCGTCCGGGTCCACCGGCGCGAACGGCGCGAACCGGTCGCCCTGGCTCGGCACCTCCACCGCGTAGTCCGCGAAGCCCTCGGGCGCCTGCGGGAACCTGCCGCCCAGCGGGCGCAGCGCCAGGGCGACCCGCTCGCCGCGACAGCCCCGGGCGGCCTCCAGGGTGTCCGGGCCGCTGACGACGAGGTCGGCGCCGGCCGGGTCACCCTGCACATCGGCGATCACACCGACCGAGGAGCAGGCGAGCAGCCAGACCGCGGACTGCCAGTGCGCGGGCAGCAGCAGTGCCAGCCGGTCGCCGGGCTCGGCGGCGAGATCGCCCTGGAGGAGATTGGCGGTCTTGGCCACCCAATTGGCGAAGGTGGCCACCGACAGTTCGACGCGTTCTCCGGTGGCGTCGTCGTAGAAAGTGACCAGGGGGCGGGCCGGGTCCGCGGCGAGCGCGGAACGCAGCAGGTCGGCAGGGGTTCGGTCGGTGGCGTTCATCCGCGCAAGATTACGCGGCGGCGGCGGGCCCGGCGGGAGGGAAGGGTGCCTGCTGCACCGGTTCGGCAGACGGGCCGTCAATTGCGCGGATACATCCGGGTGGCCGGAGTTGCAGGTGTATGCCCAGGATTACTCGTATGCGTGCCTTCATTGCATCCTCGATCGGTGTCACCTGCGCGGCCGTACTCGCACTGCCGCTGGCCGTGCCCGCGGGCGCCGCCCCCGACACCCGCACCGTCCCGGCCGAGTCCGCCGAGCCCGTCGACGTACCGGGCTCGACGCAGTCCCTGCCGATGCGGACCCTGTCGGCATCGTCCGACCGGTCCACCGGCGAACCCACCCGCGCGGCCGCCCCCGAGCAGGGGCTGCCCGCGCGCGAGGTCCACCCCTTCTCCCTGGTCGGCGTCGTCTGGGACGACGCCGACACCGAGCTCCACGGCACCGTCCAGGTCCGCACCCGCGCGACCGGCACCGGCACCTGGTCGGACTGGCAGGACCTGGAGACGCACAACGCCGAGCACTCCGCGGACCCCGGCACCGCCGAGCGCGAGTCCGGTGCCGTACGGGGCTCCACCGCCCCGCTCTGGGTCGGCGACTCGGACGCCGTCGAGGTCCGGGTACGCCCCGAGGCCCCGGACCCGCAGGACCGGACCGGCCACGCCGTACCGCTGCCCGCCGGACTGCGCCTCGAACTCGTCGACCCCGGCAAGGACCCGCAGCAGCTCCCCGAGACCGGCGACGCGAACGGGGCGGGCACCGGGGCCGGGGCGGGCACCGGAGCGGCGGCGGGCGCGGCAGCCGCGGCGGGGGCCCTGTCCGCGGCGGGCGCCCAGGCCGCCGCCACCGAGGACGGACGCACCGCGGCCCTCGCCCCGAGCGTGCTCCCGGCCCTGAGCAAGGCGCGGTCCGAGGCGCAGGGCGAGGCGGAAGCCGGCCTGGCACCCGGCGCCCAGCCGTACATCGGCCCCCGCCCGCGCATCGTCACCCGCAAGGGCTGGGGCGCCGACGAGAAGCTCAGGGAACGCAAGTTCGTCTACACCGGCAAGGTCAAGGCGGCCTTCATCCACCACAGCGCCACGGGCAACAACTACAAGTGCTCCCAGGCGCCCTCGGTCCTGCGCGGCATCTACCGCTACCACGTCAAGAGCAGCGGCTGGCGCGACATCGGCTACAACTTCGCCGTCGACAAGTGCGGAAACATCTACGAAGGACGGGCGGGGGGCGTGACGAAGGCCGTCCTGGGAGCGCACACGCTGGGCTTCAACACCAACAGCATGGGCATCGCGGTGCTCGGCACCTTCACCAAGTCGAACCCGCCCGCCGCCGCGGTGAACGCCGTCGCGAAGCTCACCGCCTGGAAGCTCGGGCTGTTCGGCGCCAACCCGCGCGGCAAGGTCACCCTCGTCTCCGGCGGCAGCAACAAGTACAAGAAGGGCAAGAAGGTCAAACTGAACGTCATCTCCGGTCACCGCGACGGCTTCGCAACCGAATGCCCCGGAGCGCGTCTCTACAAGAAACTCGGCTCGGCCCGGACCAGCTCCGCCAAGCTCCAGGGCCGCTGAACGGAACGGGAAGCTGCTGCGGACCGCTGTGGGCCGCTGACCGGGGACGACCGAACCGGTCTGCATACACTGGCCAGCCGAAACCAGGCCAGGCCCCAGCAGGAAGCAGAGTCAGTGCTGTGACAGAGGCAAAAGAAGCGATCCTCCTGGTCGGCGGGAAGGGAACCCGGCTGCGCCCGCTCACGGTGCACACGCCCAAGCCCATGGTTCCGGCAGCGGGCGTTCCGTTCCTCACCCACCAGTTGGCGCGCGCCCGGGCCGCCGGGGTCGAGCACATCGTGCTCGCGACGTCGTACCTGGCAGAGGTCTTCGAACCGTACTTCGGCGACGGCTCGTCGCTCGGCCTGCACATCGAGTACGTCACCGAACACGAACCGCTCGGCACCGGCGGGGCGATACGCAATGTCGCGTCCCGGCTGACCTCGGGCCCGGACGACCCGGTGCTCATCTTCAACGGCGACATCCTCACCGGCCTGGACATCCGGGCTCTGGTCGCCTCGCACGCCGACTCCGGCGCGGATGTCTCCCTCCACCTCACCCGCGTGGAGGACCCGCGCGCCTTCGGACTCGTACCGACCGACGACAGCGGCAGGGTCACCGCGTTCCTGGAGAAGCCCCAGACGCCCGAGGAGATCGTCACCGACCAGATCAACGCCGGGGCGTACATCTTCCGCCGCTCGGTCATCGACACCATCCCGGCCGGCCGCCCGGTCTCCGTCGAGCGCGAGACCTTCCCCGGACTGCTCGCCGCCGGAGCGCACCTCCAGGGCATGGTCGACTCCACCTACTGGCTGGACCTCGGCACCCCGCAGGCATTCGTACGCGGCTCCGCCGATCTGGTCCTGGGCCGCGCCCCGTCCCCGGCCGTGCCCGGCCGCTGCGGCGAGAGGCTGGTGCTGCCGACCGCTTCCGTCTCCGACGACGCCAAGATCAGCGGCGGTACGGTGGTGGCGGAGGGTGCCCTGATCGGCGCGGGGGCCCGGATCGACGGTTCCGTGATACTGGCCGGCGCGGTCGTCGAGCCGGCGGCCGTGATCAAGGACTCCCTGGTCGGAGCCGGTGCCCGGATCGGCAGCCGTACGGTGCTCACGGGCGCGGTCATCGGGGACGGGGCCCGGGTCGGCGCCGACAACGAACTGCGCGACGGCATCCGCGTCTGGTGCGGGGCGGTCCTCCCGGACGCGGCCGTCCGCTTCTCCTCCGACGAATAGCCGACGGCTCGGCGGACTTCTCGGCCGACGTCCTGGCCGACCTCTTCGTCGGCGAACAGCCGACGCGGGCCGGTGAAGCCCGGAGCGGATCGCGGATCGCGGATCGCGGAACCGCGCGGGCCGACGGACAGCCGGACACCGGCCGCAGCGCTTACCCTCGACAGGCACCCCGACGACCGAGGACCTCACCGTGGCAGGACGATTCGCCCCCCGCAGCACCCCTCGCGCGGCAGTCCCGCACCAGGCGGCGGCTCCGGCGGCGGACGCGCTGACCCGTGAGTGGACCCCGCCCGGCCCCTTCGATCTGCGCCTGGTCGTCGGCCCGCTGCGCCGGGGCCCCGCCGACCCCACCTACCGGATGACCGGGGACGGCACGGTCTGGCGGGCCAGCCGCACGCCCGCGGGCCCCGGCACCCTCCGCCTCACCGCCCGGGGCGGCCGGATCGAGGCGGCGGCCTGGGGCCCCGGCGCACCGTGGCTGCTGGACCGGCTCCCGACGCTGCTCGGCGCGACGGACGACCCGGACGCCTTCCACCCGCGCCACCGCCTGCTCGCCCTGACCCGGCACCACCGCCCCGGCCTGCGCCTGCTGCGCACCGGCCTGGTCATGGAGTCCCTGATCCCGTCGATCCTGGAACAGAAGGTCACCACCGACGAGGCCTACCGCGCCTGGCGGCTCCTGGTCCGCAAGCACGGCACCCCGGCGCCCGGCCCCACGGACCACGCCGCGTTCACCGCGCTGGGCCTGCACGTCATGCCGGACGCCCGCACGTGGTCCCTGATCCCGTCCTGGGAATGGCACCGCGCGGGCGTCGACGCCAAACGCTCGGGCACGATCCTGCGCGCGGTACGGGTGGCCCGCCGCATGGAGGAGGCAGCGGCCATGGAGCTGCCGCAGGCCATCGCCCGACTGGAGCTGATCCCCGGCATCGGACCCTGGACCTCCGCCGAGACGCTCCAGCGCTCGAACGGTGCGGCGGACGCGGTCACGGTCGGCGATCTCCACCTCCCCGGCATCGTCGGGCACGCCCTGGCGGGCAACAGGGACGCCGACGACGAGGAGATGCTGGCCCTGCTCGCCCCCTACGAGGGCCAGCGCCACCGGGCGACCCGCCTCATCCTGCTGTCGGGCCACACCCCGGCCCGCCGGGCCCCACGCATGACCCGCGGCGACATCGCCCGCCTGTAGCAGGCCCCCGCCCGGGCCAGGCTGCTCATGTACGGGGGCCCCGGTAGCCCCGGCCTCCGGGCCAGGCTGCTCATGTACGGGAGCCCCGGGAGCCCCGGCCTCCGGGCCAGGCGGCTCATGTACGGGGGCCCCGGTAGCCCCGGCCTCCGGGCCAGGCGGCTCATGTACGGAAGCCCCGGGAGCCCCGGCCTCCGGGCCAGGCGGCTCACGCACAAAAGCCCCGGAACCCCGCTCCCGCCTCAGCGCACCTCGATGAACCCCTCGGCGTCCCGCCCCGCCCGCGCCGCGGGTTCGGCCGCCGCGCGCCCCACCGCCACCGCACCGAGCGGATCCCAGCTCTCCGGCAGCTCCAGCACCTCGCGCACCACGGAGCGGCAGAACATCGTCGACGACACCCACGCCGTGCCGAACTGCTCGCCCGCCAGCGCCACCAGGAAGTTCTGGATGCCCGCTCCGGCGGCAACCACGAACATCTCGCGCTCCGCGGCGTCCCGCCGCTCGTCCCCGTACGTGTGGGAGCCGTCCATCACCAGACACGGCACCACCAGATACGGCGCCCGGCGCAGCACATCGCCCCGCCGCACCCGCTTGGCGATCGACTCCTCGCTCTTCCCGTCCCGACGCAGATCCGCGATCCACGCGTCCCGCATCGCGTCGAGCAGCCGGGTCCGCGACTCCTCGGACTCCAGCAGGACGAACCGCCACGGCGTCGTGTGATGCGGCGCGGGCGCCGTCACCGCCGCGGCCACCGCCCGCCGCACCGCCCCCGGGTCCACCGGATCGTCGGTGAACTCGCGGACCGTACGCCGCAGCGTCACCGCCTCCCGCACCGCCTCCGACGTACCGAGCCGGAACATGTCGTCGGCCGCGACCCGCACCATCGCCCGGGCACCTTCGGCGTCGGCGGCGTCCAGGACATGGCCGAGCCCCCGCACGACCGCGACCGGCAGCCCCTCCACCTTGCCCTTGACCAGATCACCGGCCGAGGCCAGCTCGTCGGCGGTGGCGACCACGGTGGCGCTCAGCGGATTGCCGTGCGCGTCGGTGCCGCCGCGCAGATCGTCCAGCACCCGGACCCCGGCCGCCCCGATCGCCACATCGGTCAGACCGTTGCGCCACGGGCGCCCGAAGGTATCCGTGACGACGACCCCGACCTCGACGCCGAGCGTCTCCCGCAGCCCGTCACGGATCGCGCGCGCCGAGGCGTCGGCGTCCTCGGGCAGCAACAGCACCGTACCGGCGGGGGTGTTGGAGGCATCGACCCCGGCCGCGGCCAGGACCAGACCCTGCCGGTTCTCGACGATCCGCAGCATGCCGCGACGCGCCACCACCCGTACCGTCTCGGCGTCGATCGCCGCCTCGCGGTCGGGCGCCTCGACGATCCGGCCCTCCGCCTTGGAGACTATCTTCGAGGTGACCAGCAGGACATCGCCGTCGACCAGCCCGGGACCGGTCGAGGCGATCAGCTTCGCCAGGTCGTCCCCGGCCCGCACCTCGGGCATCCCGGGCAGCGCCCAGACGCGGTAGGAGGGTGCCTCGCCGGCGCTCACGCCCGTACCTCCCCGGCCAGCGCCAGGGCCTGCCGGGCCATCTCGGCCGTCGCGTCGACATCGGTCATCATCAGCGGCACGGAACGGCAGCGGATGCCCGCGGCCTCCACCTCGCCGACCGCCCCGGCGTCCACCGTGTCGACGAGCCATCCGTCGAGCAGCCCGGAGCCGTAGTGCGTGGCCACGGCCGCGGCCGTCGACTCGACGCCCACCGCGGCGAGCACCTTGTCCGCCATGCCGCGCACGGGCGCGTCACCGACGATGGGGGAGAGGCCGACGACCGGCACCCCGGCCTCGGCGATGGCCTCCCGGATCCCGGGCACGGCGAGGATCGTCCCCACCGACACCACGGGGTTGGACGGCGGGAAGAGGATCACATCGGCCTCGGCGATGGCCTCCAGCACTCCCGGAGCCGGCTTCGCCTGCTCGGCGCCGACCGGCACGATCGCCTGCGCCTCGACCGAGGCACGCAGCTTCACCCAGTACTCCTGGAAGTGGATCGCCCTGCGCTCGCCGTCCATGTCGACGGCGACATGCGTCTCGACCCGGTCGTCGGACATCGGCAGCAGCCGGACCCCCGGCTTCCAGCGCGCGCAGAGCGCCTCGGTGACCGCGCTGAGCGGATAGCCCGCGCCCAGCATCTGCGTACGGACGATGTGCGTCGCGAAGTCGCGGTCGCCGAGGCCGAACCACTCCGGCCCCACGCCGTACGCCGCGAGCTCCTCCTTGACGTGGAAGCTCTCGTCCGTACGCCCCCAGCCCTGCTCCTCGTTGATGCCACCGCCGAGGGTGTACATCACGGTGTCGAGGTCGGGGCAGACCTTCAGCCCGAACAGATGGATGTCGTCACCGGTGTTGCCGATCACCGTGATGTCCGCGTCCGGCGCGGCCTGCTTGAGGCCACGCAGAAAACGAGCACCACCGATACCGCCGGCCAGAACCACAATGCGCATGCACAGCAGTTTGTCAGGCGGGTACGACATCCACGGCCGCCGGGGCGCACTGCGCCGCGTGCATCGGCATCTCTGTCAGTCCCGGGTAGTAGATGTGCAGACTGACGGCCGGTTCGAGCGAGTCGTTGACCACTTCGTGCACATACCCGGGCGCGAAGACCCGCTGCTCGCCGGAGCCCAGGGCCCGGGTGGCGCGCTCGGTGCGTTCGGTCAGCCTGCCTTCCAGGACGGTCAGCACGCCGGAGGACGGGCCGTGATCGTGGAGCCCGCTGCCCTGGCCGGGCACCCAGCTGAGCAGCCAGACCTCGTAGCCGGGCCCCGTACGCAGCCGGTGGTACCAGCGGGTGGTGGTGTCGTACCGGACGAGCGGCTCCCACTGCGCGCGGTCGGCGGCGATGGTGCGGGCGAGCCCGACGAACTCGGCCACGGTGGCGGGGTGCTCGCGGGCGGGCCGGAGGAGGTGCTGGACTTCGAGGATGTCGCCGGCGATCTGGAGGTCGCTGTTGCTGTTCATGGATGAGGTGGTTCCTCGGCCTGGGAGGTGCGTGTGCGGGGGTGTCACGGAGACCGGAGAGCCTCGGCCGCGCGGAGGACGATGCAGGGCGGAAAACCTGCGGAAAGCGCTGCGGAGAGGTTCTGCGAGAGGAGCTGGGTCAGAGCCGGCGCCCTGGGGGCATCAACAGCTGTGACAGCTGGAACAGCAACAGCGCGCCTGGACAGCGGTGCGGAACCCACGGACGTGGGTGACGTACATCGCGGCGGTCGCTGGCATGCATTAAAGGAGACCGGCTCGATCCTCCGCTGTCAACCTGATGCCCGATTTGGGGGTAATGTTTCACCTCATCCGGTTACCGGAGGTGGTGAAAGGTTTATGCAGCCGCCGCGCCGGAGATGTGGCGCATCAGCCGCGCCCGCAAACGTCGTTGAGGCGTCGTGACCCGAATGTGATCTCGGTCGCTTCGGTGATCGAATCGCAACATCGAGGTGGCCCCGGTCGTCTCACTCAGTGAGAAGCGGGGGCGCGACGAGACCCATGGCATATGTCAGGTTTTTGGTGATTTGCACACTTTCCGCATACGCTTGGTTCCGCAGGGTGAATACCGGGGCCGATAGCAGATCTTCGCTTGACTGGCCTGGAGCTACACACTTGTAATTTCACTCGTGTCGTTCGGCCGCAATCAGTAACGGCCGCATCACGGGACGCAAGAGACAGACGAGGGGCGCACATGACCGAGCTGTTCCAGCAACTGCTGGTCGAGGACGCGGACGAGGAACTCGGCTGGCAGGAGCGCGCACTGTGCGCCCAGACCGATCCCGAGTCCTTCTTCCCCGAGAAGGGCGGATCCACCCGCGAGGCCAAGAAGGTCTGTCTCGCCTGTGAGGTCCGGTCCGAATGCCTTGAATATGCCCTTTCCAACGACGAGCGCTTCGGCATCTGGGGCGGCCTCTCGGAGCGTGAACGGCGCCGTCTGAAGAAAGCCGCCGTCTGAGGCAGGCCGCCGTCCGAAGCGGGCCGTCCGGACGAAGGCCACCGTCCCGCCGCGGAACACCGCGACCGCGGAACGCCTCCCCGCAGGAATATCCGGAGCATCCGGAGCACCCGGCAACCCCGGAACCCCCGGACCGTCCGACCCTCCTGACAACCGAACATCCGGACCACGACCGACCATGGCCCGTCGCCTGCACCCGGCCCGCAGGCGACGGGCCATCGCCGTGCCCGCCGCGGCTCCACCCCCGCCCGGCCACCGCCCCGTTCGAGCGCTCGGCGCCATCGCGGTTATCCGTACCGTTAGTGTGGGGCCCCGTCCGAGACGCGCCAACGCCCCGACGGGGCGCGCGTGTACACCGATGCAGCCCCCGGGGTGACGCCCCCCGGACCCGGCCGGAGGGCCCGTACCTCGATGTCCGTGCACAGCCAATCGGCGGCGCCGTACGCGGCCGCCGCCACCCCAGAGTTCCCCCGGCATGTCGTCACCGCCGTGCTCGTCTCCCACGACGGCGCACGCTGGCTGCCCGACGCGCTCGCCGGGCTGCTCGGGCAGGAACGCCCCGTACAGAACATCGTCGCCGCCGACACCGGCAGCGCCGACGACTCCGCGCGACTGGTCACCGAGGCGCTCGGCGCAGAACGGGTCCTGCACCTCGCGCGCCGTACGAGCTTCGGCACCGCCGTCGACGAGGCGACCCGCACGGCCGGTGTCCTCACCCCCGAGGACCTGCCGTACCTGAAGCGCCCCAGCAGTTGGGATCCCGTCAGCAGGAGCTGGCGCGACGACGCCTACGACCTGCCCGAACTGCCGCACGGCGAACCGGTGCAGTGGCTCTGGCTGCTCCACGACGACTGCGCACCCGAGCCCGACGCGCTCGCCGAACTGCTGCGCGTCGTCGACGCCGACCCGCACGCCGCGATCGTCGGCCCCAAGCTCCGCGGCTGGTACGACCGCAAGCAGCTGCTGGAGGTCGGGGTCTCCATCGCCAACAGCGGACGCCGCTGGACCGGACTCGACCGGCGCGAACAGGACCAGGGCCAGCACGACCAGGTCCGTACCGTGCTCTCCGTCTCCACCGCCGGCATGCTGATCCGCCGTGACATCTGGGAGGAGCTGGGCGGGTTCGACCGCAGGCTCCCGCTGATGCGTGACGACGTCGACCTCTGCTGGCGCGCGCACACCGCGGGACACCGGGTGCTCGTCGCCCCCGACGCCGTCCTCAGGCACGCCGAGGCATCCGCCCGCGAGCGCCGCCCCATCGACTGCGCGGGGCGCTCGGTCGCCTCCCCGCACCGCGTCGACAAGGCCGGCGCCGTCTACACGATGCTGGTCAACGCCCGCGCCAAGGCACTGCCCTGGGTGATGCTCCGGCTGGTCGTCGGTACCCTGCTGCGCACCCTCGCCTATCTCGTCGGCAAGGTGCCCGGCCAGGCACTCGACGAGGTCGCCGGATTCTTCGGCACCCTGCTGCGGCCCGGCCGGATCCTCGCGGCCCGGCGCAGCCGCGGCAAGGGCGTCGTGGACCAGACCGAACTGCGCGGCCTCTTCCCGCCGCCCGGCGCCACCGTCCGCGCCACCGTGGACCAGGTAGCCGGGAACTTCGGCAGCTCCGACGCCGACTCGGGCGGCTCCCGGCACGGCGCCGTGGAGTCCGGACCCGGCGGCGACGACGCCGACTTCCTGGAGATCGAGCAGTTCGCACGGCTCAAGCGGATCGGCCGCAAGCCGGGCCCGGTGCTCTTCGCCGTACTGCTCCTCGTCTCGCTCGTCGCCTGCCGCGGCCTCCTCGGCGGCGGGGCGCTGGCCGGCGGCGCACTGCTGCCCGCGCCCGCCGACGTGTCCGACCTGTGGAGCAAGTACGCGGACGGCTGGCACACGGTCGGCACCGGCGGCACGCAGACCGCGCCGCCCTACCTCGCCGTGCTCTCGGCGCTGTCCGCGCTGTTCCTCGGCTCGACCGGCTTCGCGCTCACGCTCCTGCTGGTCTGCTCGGTCCCGCTCGCCGGACTCACTGCCTACTTCGTCTCCCGGCCGCTGCTGGAATCGAGGCTGCTGCGGGCCTGGGCGAGCGTCGCGTACGCCTTCCTGCCCGCCGCGACCGGCGCCCTGGCGACCGGCCGCCTCGGCACCGCCGTCCTGGCCGTGCTGCTCCCGCTGATCGCCCGCGCCGCCGTCTCCGCGCACGGCATGCGCGCCGCCGGTGACGCCCGCGGCAGCTGGCGAGCCACCTGGGTGTACACCCTGCTCCTCACCTTCGCGATGGCGTTCACGCCGATCGTGTGGCCGCTCGCCGTGGTCCTCGGCATCGGCGTGCTGGCCCTGCGCCGCGACGACATCGCCGCGTACGGACTCCGGTTCCTCGCCGCGATCGGCACCCCGCTGCTCGTCCTCGCGCCCTGGTCGCTCTCGCTCCTCACCAGCCCGTCAGGCTTCCTGAAGGAGGCGGGCCTGGACATCGGTACGGGCACGGCCTCCGCGCTCGACCTGCTCGGCATCAGCCCCGGCGGCCCCAAGGCCGCGGGCGGAGTGCTGCTGCTCGGCATCGTGCTCGCCGCGCTGGCCGCGTTGCTGCGCGGAGAGCGGCAGTTCGCGGTACGCACCGCGTGGGCGGTCGCGCTCGTGGCACTGTTCTTCGCCGCGCTCGCCAACGGCTCGGGCTGGGCCGGTCCCGCCACCCTCGTGTACGGCATCGCGCTGATCGCCGCCGCACTGGTCGGCGCGGACGGTGCCCGGATCCGCGTCGCCGAACTCAGCTTCGGCTGGCGGCAGCCGGTCGCCGCGCTGATCGCCCTCGCCGCGGGGCTCGCCCCGGCGCTGGCCGCCGTGGGCTGGATGATCGGCGGCGCGGCGGGCCCGCTGGAGCGCCGCGACCCGGTGCAGGTGCCCGCGTTCGTGGCGGAGGAGAGCACCACCCGCGACCAGCCGCGCACCCTGGTCCTCGGCGGCACCTCGCCGGCCGGCGTCTCGTACAGCCTGGTACGCGGCTCCGGCGCGAGGCTCGGCGACGCCGAACTGACCGAGGCGGGCGGCAGCAACAGCCACCTCGACAAGGTCGTCGCCAACCTGGTCGCGGGCTCCGGAGCCGACCAGGGCAGCCAGCTCAGCGGCTTCGCGATCCGTTACGTACTGGTCCGCGACGGCGCCCCGAAGCAGATGAGCCGGGTCCTCGACGCGACCCCGGGGCTCAGCCGGCTCAGCCAGCTCGACGGCAGCGCGCTGTGGCGGGTGGACCGCCAGGTCGCCCGCGTCATGATCATGCCGTCCGGCGCCGACGGGGAACCGCTGCCCGTCGGCTCCCTCCCCGTCGAGGCGCACACCAGGATTCCGGCGGGCGGCGCCGGCCGCGTGCTGCGGATCGCGGACGCCGCCGACCCCGGCTGGCAGGCCACGCTCGACGGCCGGGCGCTGACCCGCAAGACCGTCGACGGCTGGGCCCAGGGCTTCGAACTCCCCGCCGAGGGCGGCACGCTGGACCTCACGTACGACACCCCGTTCACCCACACCGCCTGGATCTGGGCACAGTCGGCGCTGGCCGTCGTCCTGCTGGTCCTCGCGCTGCCCGGCCGCCGCCGGGAGATCGACGACGACCTTCCCGAGGAGGTCGTGACGGTCCCCGCGGAGCCGGTCGCCGGCGAGGGCCGCCGGGCCCGCAGGCTGCGCGCGGCCGCCCAGGCGGAAGCGGAGGCGGGCGCGGAGTCCGAACAGCCCGAGGGAGCACCGGAGGCACCGGGGGCACCGGGGGCACCGGGGGCACCGGGGGCACCGGGGGCACCGGGGGCACCGGGGCAGTACATCCCGTCGCAGCAGACGCCGAAGTACGATCCGGCTCGGGAGACGGGGGAGTACGACCCGTCGCAGCAGGCGGGGGAGTACGACCCCACCCAGCAGGCCCCGGACCAGCAGATCCCCGAGCAGCAGCCGCACCAGGCCGACGACGGCCGGGCCGCCTTCGCACCGCAGGCCGACGACGGCCAGTACGCGGCGGTGCCGCAGCAGCAGTACGGCGACTGGGACGCCCAGCAGTATCAAGACACCGGCTATCAGCAGTACCAGGACGGCCAGTACCAGGGAGAGCAGTACCAGGGCGGCCAGTACCAGGACGGCCAGTACGGCACGCAGCAGGACCACCTCGCCGCCGACCCGTACCAGCAGAACGCCTACGACCCGTACGGCTACGCCCAGCAGCCGTACGACCCCCAGGCACAGGCGCAGGCGCAGTCCCAGCAGCAGTACGACCCCCAGGCACAGGCGCAGGCGCAGGCGCAGTCCCAGGCGCCGTACGACCCCCAGGCCCATTACGGGCAGCAGGCCCCGTACGACCCGCAGAACCCCGACGAGAACCCCGCCCCGGGCCAGAACCCGTGGCCGACCGGTAACGCATCGCGAGGCGAGTCCGAGTGAAGTCCACCAGCCTGTCCCTCATCGCGGGCGCCGTCGCCCTCGCCGCAGTCACCGGATTCGCCGCGCTCACCGCGCCCGGCGACGGGGACACGGCGGAGGCGAAGACCGCCGCACGGCTGCCGGTGGAACGGTCCAGCCTGCTCTGCCCGGCCCCCGGTCTCTCGGAACTCGCGGAGACGACCTACACCTCCTTCACCCCGGCGGGCGGCGGCAGCGGCGGCGAGGCCGGCACGGCCGAACTGCAGAAGGCCACCGCCACCACGGCCGACGGCGAGAAGAAGGACGAGAAGGGCAAGAAGAAGGACGACAAGGGCGGGAAGAAGGCGGATCCCGGAAAGCCGGTCGTCTCGCTCAAGGAGCCCGGCAAACCGGCCACGGCCGAGGAGTCCGGCGCCGACACCCCCGCCCTGGTCGGCACCGCCACCGGCCGGCTGGCCCCCGGCTGGACCACCCAGCAGACCACCATGGTCGAGGCCGGCAGCGCCCGCGGCCTGCTCGGCGTCAGCTGCACCGTTCCCGACACCGACTTCTGGTTCCCGGCCGCGAGCACAGCGAAGTCCCGCGAGGACTACGTACACCTGACCAATCCGGACGACACCGCAGCCGTCGCCGACATCGAGCTGTACGGCCCCGACGGCTCGCTCAAGTCCGATGTCGGCGAGGGCATCACGGTGCCGGCCCGGTCCAGCGTCCCGGTCCTGATCTCCACGCTCACCAGCGAGGTCACCGAGGACGTGACCGTCCACGTCACCACCCGTACCGGACGTGTCGGCGCGGTCATCAGGACCGCGGACGAGAAGACCGGCAGCGACTGGCTGGCGGCCTCCACCACCCCGACGGGCACCCTGGTGCTCCCCGGCATCCCCGCGGACGCCACCTCGGTCCGTCTCGTGGCCTTCGCGCCGGGCGACGCCGACGCCGACCTGACGGTGAAACTCATGGGCAAGACCGGCTCGTTCTCGCCCGTCGGGCAGGACCAGCTGCACGTCAAGTCCCGGATGACCGCGGGCGTCGACCTGAAGGACATCACCAAGGGCGAAGCCGGCTCCCTGCTGCTGACCCCGGCCAAGGGCAAGAAGGACACCCCGGTGGTCGCCGCACTGCGCGTGGTCCGCGGCACCGGCGACAAGCAGGAGGTCGGCTACATCCCGGCGACCGGCCCGGTGGGCGCGCGGGCGACCGTGGCCGACAACCGGGACAAGGGCTCGGTCCTCTCGCTCGCCGCGCCGGGGGCCACCGCCACGGTGAAGGTCACGGCGTCGGCGGGCAGCGGAGGCGGCGAACAGACCGTCAAGAAATACACGGTCAAGGGCGGTACGACGCTGGCGGTCACCCCGCCCGTACCGTCCGGGCTCAAGGGCGGCTACGCCCTGACGGTCGAGACGGAGTCGGGCGGCCCGGTCCACGCCTCGCGCACGCTCACCGTCACACAGGGCGGCATCCAGATGTTCACCGTGCAGACCCTGTCGGACGACAACGGAACGGTCGAGGTGCCCGCAGCCGAACAGGACCTTTCGGTCCTCGACGACTGAGCGGCCCGAGACGCCACGGTACGGGCGGGGACCGGAACACCGGACCCCGCCCGTGCGTCTGCGGCCTGCTCCCGCTACTCCTGCCCGTACCGGGGGTCCACGGACTCCGGGGCGAGCCCGAGCAACTCCGCGACCTGCTCCACCACGACCTCGTGCACCAGCAGGGCGCGCTCGTCGCGGTTCTTGGTACGGATCTCGACGGGCCGCCGGTAGACCACGATCTGCGCGGGCCGGCCCTTCTCCGCGGAGACCGCCCGCCCGAGCGGAACGGTCTCCTCCTGCGTACCCGGCACATCGAGCACCACGAAGTCGACCTCGGTCAGCTGCGGCCAGCGCCGCTCCAGCCGCTCCACGGAGTCCTGCACGAGATCACGGAAGTTCTCCGCCCGGCTGGCCGAGAGCGGCACCTGGGGCGGGGCGACGGGCCCGCGCATGCCGCGGCCATGACGGTCACGACGGCGTGGGCGCGGCTCGGACGGGTGCGGCGGTACGGGACTGTCCATCACTGACGCAGCGTAACCCTCGGCGGGGCGGACGGATCGCCGCTCCCCGATAAGGCATCGACATGTCCAATCCTGAACAATCCGGCCAACCAGGGGCACGTTTCAGGCCCCGATCCTGACCGTTGATCTCCTGCTGTATGACAGCTTTTGTACCGAGTGGTGACCGGATTCGTTGCCGGTACGATCCGGACTTCTCCGTCCTCTCGCAGGTCAGACGGAGTGTCCGGAACACGTTCGTACCGGCGGACACGGGGCGACACGGTGGGGTGAGCTGAGGGAGAGTCGTCGCAGCCCGCTCAAGAGTGCGGTACCGTCCAACATCGTGAGCCCTGTACGTCGCTGTTCGCGCACCGCGTGCGGCCGCCCTGCCGTCGCGACACTGACGTACGTCTATGCCGACTCGACTGCGGTCCTCGGCCCGCTCGCCACCTACGCCGAGCCCCACTGCTACGACCTCTGCGCCGAGCACAGTGAGCGGCTGACGGCGCCACGCGGCTGGGAGGTCGTCCGGCTCTCCGACCCCTCCGCCCCCACCCGCCCCAGCGGCGACGATCTCGAAGCGCTCGCCAATGCCGTACGGGAAGCGGCGCGGCCGCAGGACCGAGGCACGGACGGCCGGGGCAGCGGTCCGCACGCGGCCGATCCGATGGAGGTCGCACGCCGCGGCCATCTGCGGGTGCTGCGCTCACCGGACTCCTGAGCACCGAGTACGCCCCCGCCCGACGGCTCGCCCGAGTCGCCGCCGGGTAGTTTGGGCGGTCCGAAGAAATTTCAGGAGGACCGGCCCGTGGCTGCTGATCTGTCGCAGATCGTGAAGGCGTACGACGTGCGCGGAGTGGTGCCCGACCAGTGGGACGAATCCCTGGCCGAGCAGTTCGGGGCGGCGTTCGTCGAGGTGACGGCCGCGGACGCGATCGTGATCGGCCACGACATGCGGCCCTCCTCGCCCGCCCTCTCGGAAGCCTTCGCGCGCGGGGCAGCGGCACGCGGCGCGGACGTCACACTCATCGGCCTGTGCTCGACCGACCAGCTGTACTTCGCCTCGGGCAGCCTGGGCCTGCCCGGCGCGATGTTCACGGCGTCGCACAACCCGGCGCAGTACAACGGCATCAAGCTCTGCCGGGCGGGCGCCGCACCCGTGGGCCAGGACACCGGACTCCTGGAGATCCGAGCTCTGGTCGAGAAGTGGTCCGAGACCGGTGCCCCGCGGCCGGTCGCCGCCCCCGGCACCGTCACCGGGCGCGACACGCTCGCCGACTACGCGGCCCACCTGCTGTCCCTGGTCGACCTCACGGCCATCCGGCCCCTGAAGGTCGTCGTCGACGCGGGCAACGGCATGGGCGGTCACACCGTCCCCACCGTCTTCGCGGACCTGCCCGTCGACCTCGTACCGATGTACTTCGAACTCGACGGCACGTTCCCCAACCACGAGGCCAACCCCCTCGACCCGAAGAACCTCGTCGACCTCCAGGCCCGGGTCGTGGCCGAGGGTGCCGACCTCGGCCTCGCCTTCGACGGCGACGCGGACCGCTGCTTCGTCGTCGACGAGCGGGGCGAGGGCGTCTCGCCGTCCGCGATCACGGCCCTGGTCGCCGCCCGGGAACTCGCCCGCAACGGCGGCAAGGGCACCGTCATCCACAACCTGATCACGTCCCTCTCGGTCCCCGAGGTCGTCCGCGAGAACGGCGGCACCCCGGTCCGTACCCGTGTGGGCCACTCCTTCATCAAGGCGGAGATGGCCGAGCACGGCGCGATCTTCGGCGGCGAACACTCCGCGCACTACTACTTCCGCGACTTCTGGAACGCCGACACGGGCATGCTGGCCGCACTCCACGTGCTGGCCGCGCTGGGAGGCGGCCGGGCCCCCCTCTCCGAACTGGTCGCCCAGTACGACCGCTACGCCGGCTCCGGCGAGATCAACTCCACCGTCGCCGACCAGAAGGCCCGCACGGCGGCGGTACGAGCATCCTTCGAGACCCGCCCCGGAGTCACGACCGACGACCTGGACGGCCTGACGGTCACAACCCCCCACTGGTGGTTCAACCTCCGGGCCTCCAACACGGAGCCCTTGCTACGCCTGAACGTGGAAGCCCGCGACGAACAGACGATGGCATCCGTACGCGACGAGGTCCTGACGATGATCCGCACACCGAACGCACCGAACTGACCGAACACCACAGCCGGATTCGTCTCACCCAACCCCGCCCCCTACCCTGCCGACTCCACCTCCGACCCCAGCGCCCACCCCGCGCACCCCGCACCTGGCTCCCGACAGTTGCGCGTCCGGTGCCGGCTTCCGGTGGCTGCGCGTCCGGTGCTGGTTCTTGGCGGTTGCGTGTCCGGTGCCGGCTTCCGGTGGCTGCGCGTCCGGTGCTGGTTCTTGGCGGTTGTGTGTCCGGTGCCGGCTTCCGGTGGCTGCGCGTCCGGTGCTGGCTTCGGCGGCTGAGCCTACGGTCCCAGCGGCTCTGCTCCTGGTTCCGCTTCCAGCCTGTCCGGCGTTTGAGGACCGGGGTTCGGGGCGGAGCCCCGGGGCTGCCTCCGCCTGGCCCGACCCTGCCCAGCCCGCCTCCGCCCGGCTCCCACCTCCAGCCCCCGCTCTCCCCTCCCCGCCTCTGCTCCAAGCTTCCGCGACTTCCCAGCCTCTCCGCTTCTCCGGCGTTCCCAGCCTCGCGTTCGACTTCCAGCCCTGCCGCGTCCAACTTCTCCGCTTGCTCCGCCCCGTGTTCCAGCCCCTCCGGCGCTTGAGGAGCGGGGTCCGGGGCAGCGCCCCGGTTACGGGAAGGGGCGGGTAGGGGACAGCCCGCCGCAGGCGCACCCCACACCCACCCGCACCGCACCCACCCGCACCCCACACCCACCCGCACCGCACCCACCCGCACCCTCACCCCCGCCCCAACACCAACAACACCACCTCCCTCAGACCCCCCGGGCCCACCCCGCCCCCCGGCGGTAGGCTGACGTCGCCTGATCCATAGCTCGAAGGGACCCACCCCATGCCGCTCGAAGCCGGCCTCCTGGAGATCCTCGCCTGCCCGGCCTGCCACTCCCCGCTCGAAGACCAGTCGGCGGCCGACACCCCCGAACTGGTCT
Source organism: Streptomyces sp. NPDC127117 (assembly GCF_042677325.1). Taxonomy (NCBI): domain Bacteria; kingdom Bacillati; phylum Actinomycetota; class Actinomycetes; order Kitasatosporales; family Streptomycetaceae; genus Streptomyces; species Streptomyces sp. NPDC127117. The sequence goes on along the minus strand of NZ_JBHXTM010000004.1, from coordinate 9,023 downwards.
GCACCGGCAAGGACTGCGCCCTGGCCTACCCGGTACGGGACGGCATCCCCGTCCTCCTCGTCGACGAGGCCCGCCGCCCCGCGTAACGACGCACGCGCAAACGTCCGCTACCCCGCGTAACGGCGCACGGTGCGAAACGCCCACCGCCCCACCGCCCCGCATCCCGCACGGTGATCGGAGGACCGTCCCCATGCTCGACGAGTCGCTGCTCGACGCCCCGGAAGCCCTGGCCCGAGCCGACCGCCGCGGCCTGCTCCGCGGCGCCGCCGAGGCCGGGGCCCGGGTCCGTACCGCCGCCCGGCACGCCGCCGAGGCGGGCATCGCCGAACTGAACCCGGAGGGCCGCCCCCGCGCCGTACTGGTCGCAGGCTCCGGCACCGCCGCATCCGGCGTCGCCGACCTGATCACCGCCCTGGCCGGCGCCTCCGCACCCGTCACCCGCATCCACCCCACCGGGGTCGCCCCCGCCGCGGGCGCGATGCGCTGGACCCTGCCCGGCTGGGCCGGCTCCGTCGACCTGCTGCTGATCGTCACGGCCGACGGCTCCGAGCCGGGCCTCGCCCTCCTCGCCGAACAGGCGTACCGCCGAGGCTGCAGCGTCGTAGCCGTCACCCCCCGCCAGTCACCGCTGCGGGAGGCGATCGACGGGGCGCACGGACTCGTCGTACCGATGGCCTCCGCCCCGCACGGCGAGTACGACGCCGAGACATCGGCCGCAGGACCCGGCACGCTCTGGGCCCTGTTCACCCCGCTGCTCGCACTGCTCGACCGGGTCGGCCTGCTCACCGCCCCCGCCGAGGCGCTCCAGAGCGTCGCCGACCGCCTGGACCGCACCGCGGAACGCTGCGGTCCGGCCATCGCCACGTACAGCAACCCGGCCAAGACCCTCGCGGCCGAACTCGCCGACAGCCTGCCCCTGATCTGGACCGAGGGCGAAGCCGCCGCCCCCGTCGGCCGCAGGTTCGCCGCCGTCCTGGCCGAGCTGTCCGGCCGCCCGGCCCTCGCCGCCGAACTGCCCGAGGCGCTGCCCGCGCACGGCGCGATGCTGGCGGGCACATTCGCGGCCGGGGCCGACCCGGACGACTTCTTCCGCGACCGGGTCGACGAGCCCGACCCGCTGCACGCCCGCGTCGTACTGCTCCGCGACCGTCCCACCGGCGGCCTGAGCGCGGCCCCCGCCGCCCGCGAACTGGCCCTCGGCCACGACACGGCGATCAGCGAACTCGAACCGGACGAGGGCACCGAGCTCGAAGCCCTCGCCGAACTGCTCGCGGTCACCGACTTCGCCGCCGTCTACCTGGCCCTGGCGTCGGCAACCGACGCCTGACCAAGGCCCCGCCACCAGGGCTTTGCCACCAAGGGCCCCGTCACCCAAGGCCCGGCCCCCCAGAGCCGCAAGCCAGACCACCGCACCAGAGCACCGCACCCCCGATCCACGCATCTCACAAGGACGAACACCATGGACCGGCTCTCCAACACCGTGCGCCCTTACGCCTGGGGCTCCACCACCGCCATCCCCGAACTGCTCGGCATCGCCCCCACCGGCGAACCCCAGGCCGAGATGTGGATGGGCGCCCACCCCGGCGCCCCCTCCCTCCTCACCCGCATAACCAGCCCCAACACCAACACCAGCCCCGACATCAGCTCCACCAGCAGCACCGGCCCCGGCGAGCCCACCCCCGAACAACCCCTCACCGACGTCATCGCCGCCGACCCCGAGCGCGAACTCGGCCGGGCCACCGTCGAGAAGTTCGGCCCCCGCCTCCCCTTCCTCCTCAAACTGCTCGCCGCCGGAGCCCCGCTCTCCCTCCAGGTCCACCCCGACCTCGCGCAGGCCGAGCGGGGTTACGAGGACGAGGAGCGCCGGTCCGTCCCGATCGACGCGCCCCACCGCACGTACAAGGACGCCAACCACAAGCCCGAGCTGATCTGCGCGCTCACCCCCTTCGCCGGCCTGTGCGGCTTCCGCCGGCCCACCGAGGCGGCCGAGGCGATGGCGGCGCTCGGCGTCGACTCCCTCAAGCCGTACGTCGACCTCCTCGGCGCCCATCCCGAAGAGGCCGCCCTGCGCGAGGTCCTCACCGCGATCCTCGGCGCCGACCCCGAGGAGATGGCCGAAACGGTGAAGCTGGCCGCGGCCGCCGCCGAACGCCTCGGCGGAGCCCACGCCCCGTACGCCCGGATCGCCCACCACTTCCCCGGCGACCCCGGCGTCATCGCGGCGATGCTGCTGAACTACGTCGAACTCCAGCCCGGCGAGGCCCTGTTCCTCGGCGCGGGCGTCCCGCACGCCTACCTCGACGGCCTCGGCGTGGAGATCATGGCCAACTCGGACAACGTGCTGCGCTGCGGACTCACGCCCAAGCACATCGACGTACCCGAACTGCTCCGCATCGTCCGCTTCGAGGCGACCGACCCCGGCGTCCTGCGCCCCGAGGCCTCGCCGACCGGCGAGGAGCTGTACGAAACACCCGTGGACGAATTCCGGCTCTCCCGCTTCGACCTCTCGCCCGGCGCCGCCCCGGTCGACCTGACCAGGGAGGCCCCGCAGATCCTGCTCTGCACCGGAGGAACCCCGAAGGCGGGCGAATTCGGCCTCATCCCCGGTGCCTCCGTGTTCGTACCCTCCGGCGAAAAGGTCGAAGTGTCCGGTACGGGCACTCTGTTCCGCGCCACAGTGGTGGTCTGACGTACCGTCCGCACCAGCGACTGCAACAATGTCCGGCCGTACCGCGGCGCCAGGGCCGCAGCACCGAAGAAGGGACACCAGGCACCCATGAGTGCGTCAGGCGGAACCAAGGCGATCGTGGCGGCACTCGGCGCCAACCTCGCGATCGCAGTGGCCAAATTCGTGGCGTTCCTGTTCAGTGGCTCGTCGTCGATGCTCGCGGAGAGCGTCCACTCGGTCGCCGACTCGGGCAACCAGGGCCTGCTGCTGCTCGGCGGCAAGAAGGCCCAGCGCGAGGCCACCCCCCAGCACCCCTTCGGCTACGGCCGCGAGCGCTACATCTACGCGTTCCTCGTCTCCATCGTCCTCTTCTCGGTCGGTGGCATGTTCGCGGTGTACGAGGGCTACGAGAAGATCAAGCACCCGCACGAGATCGAGGCCTGGTACTGGCCGGTCGGTGTGTTGGTCTTCGCGATCATCGCCGAGGGCTTCTCCTTCCGTACGGCGATCAAGGAGTCCAACCAGACCCGCGGTTCGCTCTCCTGGAAGGAGTTCGTCCGCCGGGCGAAGGCCCCCGAGCTTCCCGTCGTCCTGCTGGAGGACCTCGGCGCACTGATCGGCCTGGTGCTCGCCCTCGGGGGCGTCGGCCTGGCCCTCGCGACCGGCAACGGCGTCTGGGACGGCATCGGAACCCTCTGCATCGGCGTCCTGCTGATCGTCATCGCGATCGTGCTCGCCGCCGAGACGAAGTCCCTCCTGCTCGGCGAGGCCGCCGGCACCGACCAGGTCGAGAAGATCAAGGCCGCACTCGTCGACGGCGACACGGTCACTCGCGTCATCCACATGCGTACGCTCCACCTCGGCCCGGAGGAACTGCTCGTCGCCGCCAAGATCGCGGTGCAGCACGACGACACGGCCACCGAGGTCGCCAACGCCATCAACGCCGCCGAGAGCCGGATCCGCGAGGCGGTCCCGATCGCCAGGGTCATCTACCTGGAACCGGACATCTACAGCGAGGCAGCCGCCGCGGCCGGCATCAACCCGGGCAAGGCCCCGGGCGGCGCCCCCGAGGGCCCCGGAGACGAAACCCCGGACGCCATGAAGAAATCCGGCCACTGACCCCGGCGGCCCTCTCCACCCGGCCGCCTCACCGCCCGCCCCACCCCGCCCCACCCTCCACCTGCCCATACGCCCTCCAGCCCCTTCCCGAACCCCGCCTCCGGGCCCTTCCGGCACCTCGCTGCCCCCTTCCGAACCCTCTCGATCCGGCCTCCAGCCCGCCCCCGGTACGCCCTCCCGGACACTTTCCGTCCCGGGGCGGACTGGGAGCGACTGGGCCGATCGGTGTAGATTCGACGGCAGTGTCAGACGTCGCTGCTGATGGCGGTCGATCGGTCCGCATGCGCGGACCGGCCGAGGGAGAGAGGGCCTCCGACGGACTGCGCTGCGAGCGCCCGGGCATTCGTGTGCCCGCCGCCGCAGAGCCATCCGTGCCCCACCTCGACCCATCTACGAGGAGCAGCCCGTTATGACGACGGTCGCCAACCGACAGGACTTCAAGGTCGCCGACCTCTCCCTCGCGGCGTTCGGCCGCAAGGAGATCACCCTCGCCGAGCACGAGATGCCCGGCCTGATGTCGATCCGCAAGGAGTACGCCGCGACGCAGCCGCTGGCCGGCGCCCGCATCACCGGCTCGCTGCACATGACCGTGCAGACGGCCGTGCTGATCGAGACTCTCGTCGCCCTCGGCGCCGAGGTCCGCTGGGCCTCCTGCAACATCTTCTCCACCCAGGACCACGCCGCCGCGGCCATCGCCGTCGGACCGAACGGCACCCCGGAAGCCCCCGCGGGCGTCCCGGTCTTCGCCTGGAAGGGCGAGACGCTGGAGGAGTACTGGTGGTGCACGGAGCAGGCCCTGACCTGGCCGAACACCCCCACCGGCGGCCCGAACATGATTCTCGACGACGGTGGTGACGCCACCCTCCTCGTCCACAAGGGCGTCGAGTTCGAGAAGGCCGGCGCCGCCCCGGACCCGTCGACCGCGGACAGCGAGGAGTACGCCCACATCCTCACCCTGCTGAACCGCACCCTCGGCGAGTCCCCGCAGAAGTGGACCCAGCTGGCGTCCGAGATCCGCGGCGTCACCGAGGAGACCACGACCGGTGTGCACCGGCTGTACGAGATGCACCGCGACGGCACCCTCCTCTTCCCGGCGATCAACGTCAACGACGCCGTCACCAAGTCCAAGTTCGACAACAAGTACGGCTGCCGCCACTCGTTGATCGACGGCATCAACCGCGCCACGGACGTCCTGATCGGCGGCAAGACCGCCGTCGTCTGCGGCTACGGCGACGTGGGCAAGGGCTGCGCGGAGTCCCTGCGCGGCCAGGGCGCCCGGGTCATCGTCACGGAGATCGACCCGATCTGCGCCCTGCAGGCGGCGATGGACGGCTACCAGGTCGCCACGCTCGACGACGTCGTCGGCCAGGCCGACATCTTCGTCACCACGACGGGCAACAAGGACATCATCATGGCCGCCGACATGGCCAAGATGAAGCACCAGGCCATCGTCGGGAACATCGGCCACTTCGACAACGAGATCGACATGGCCGGCCTGGCGCAGATCGACGGCATCGTCAAGGACGAGGTCAAGCCGCAGGTCCACACCTGGACGTTCCCCGACGGCAAGGTCCTCATCGTGCTGTCCGAGGGCCGCCTGCTGAACCTGGGCAACGCCACCGGCCACCCCTCGTTCGTCATGTCCAACTCGTTCGCGGACCAGACCCTGGCCCAGATCGAGCTGTTCACCAAGCCCGAGGAGTACCCGACCGATGTCTACGTGCTGCCCAAGCACCTGGACGAGAAGGTCGCCCGTCTCCACCTCGACGCGCTCGGCGTGAAGCTCACGACGCTCCGCCCCGAGCAGGCCGCGTACATCGGTGTCGAGGTCGACGGCCCGTACAAGCCCGACCACTACCGCTACTGATCCCGCCCGTCGGCGACCGCGCACATCACCACCGGTCAGTGACGACCGGCCGCTGACAGACGGAACAGCCTCAGCAGCAGCTACGAGCGCAGGCCCCCGCACCCCCGTGTCGGGGGCCTGCCCCGTACAGCGCCGCCCGCTCAGCCCGAGGAACCCCGAAGGACCCCATGCCCCGCGGCCGATATTCGCTCCACGATCTTCACGATCACACCCCCCTCGGCGAAGAACACTTCCAATGCGCACCAGGCCCTTCAGGCTGGCGCTACCTTTCCAGGACCACCGCCCCTTCCGGTGACCACCTCGGCTCCGTCGACCTCACCCTCGACGAGCTCGGCCGCCCCATCCGCCTCGAACTCCACGCCGCGAGCTGGCAGGTCCGCGGCGCCGCCCTCGAAGGCGTCACCTGGGTCCGTACCGACCCGACCGGAGCTCATGCCACCGAAGGCAATGTGCGCGCCCACGCCTTCACCGGCACTTCCCCCGCGTTCCTCATCGCGACCGCACGACTGCTGCGCCTCACCCCCGATTCCCCCGCGACCCGCGTCCGCCTGGTCGCCTTCACGGACCCGGTCCTCGCCCCCCGCACCGTCGACCAGTCCTGGGCCCTGGTGAACAGTGAAGCGCACACCACTGACAACGGCCCTCTGATCGTGGACGAATACCAGGTCAGCGCGCTGGACACCGGTGAGCAGCACACCGTTCACATCGCGGGCGACGTGGTCGTCTCTGCCCCCGGCATCGAGCTCGAAGACCTGGAATCCCCGCCCTCGTCGCTCTAGGCGGGCGGCGCGAACCCCGTGGCCGAGGGCGGCACCCGCCCCCCCTCGGCCCCCGCAGCCGGCACAGACGCACCAACCCCACCAGCCCCTTCCGAAGTCGAAGGCCCCGTCCCACTCACCACAACCCCACTCCCGGGCCGGCTCGCCTGCCCCTCGAAACCACCACGCCCACCACGCCCACCACGCCCATCACGCGCAGCCGCGTCCTGGGCGGCGACGAACACCCGCCGCGCATCCCGCGCCTGCCGCTCGTTCACCACCGCCGCCAGATACGCCCCGGCCGGCACCCCCTCCGGTACCGGAACTCCGGTCCGCTCCGCCAACTCCCCGGCCAGCCGCTCCGCCATCGACCACCCCACCTGCGCATCGAGCTGATGCATACGGGTCAGGTACTGCCGTACCGCCAGCCACAGAGACTCCGGCACCGCCGACAGATCCAGCCCGGCGAACCGCCCGACGAGCCACGGCGGCGGAGGCGGCACGGCAGCCGCCCGCCCCGCGGGCACCCGCTCCCGTACGACGAGCGTCCCCGCGAACACATCACCGAGCCGTCGCCCCCGCGCCGACACCAGCGAGGCGATACACGCGACAACCCCGAACGTCATCAGAATCTCGACGACCCCCATGGCTCCACGCACCAGCGCGTGCCGGAACCGGATCGGCCCCCCGTCGTCCCGCACCACCCGCAGCCCGCACGCCAGCTTCCCCAGCGAACGCCCATGGCTGAGCGTCTCCACCGCGATGGGCCCGCCCACCAGCACCAGCAGGAACGCCGCCACGGACACCGCCGCGAGCGCCGCGTCGTCCAGCGACGCCGTCGCGACGGCCAGCCCGATCGACACCAGGACGAACGCCGCCCCCACCACGGCAAGATCGATCGCCAGTGCCAGCGCCCGGCTCGGCAATTTCGCCGGCCGCAGCCCCAACACGACCGCGTCCCCGGTCACGAGCTCACTCATCGCCGCCCCACCCTTCGCCGACCATCCCTGCCCCCCGGGGCCTCAGTCTGCCAAGCTGACCGGCAGCGCGCCGCCGTAGTACGAACCCGTACGCACCCATGCCTGGAGCAGCAGCCGACCATGGATCTCGATGTCTTCGTGACCGCCCACCGCGCAGAGTGGGACCGCCTGGACCATCTCCTGCACCGAGGGCGCCGGCTCACCGGCACAGAAGCCGACGAACTTGTCGAGCTCTACCAGCGCACGGCCACCCATCTCTCGCTCCTCCAGTCCAGTACCCCGGACCCGATGCTCACGGCACGGCTCACGCAGCTCGTGGCCCGCGCCCGAGCCACGGTCACCGGCACCCGCCGAGCCTCCTGGCGCGACGCCACCCGCTTTCTCACCGCGGGATTCCCTGCCGCCGTCTACCGCTCCAGGCACTGGTGGATACCCACCGCGGTGCTCTCCACATTGCTTGCCGCAGTCATAGGCTGGTGGATCGGCACGCATCCGGAGGTCCAGTCGGCCATCGCGGCCCCGGAGGACCTCCGCCGCATGACCAGCCCGGGCGGGGAGTACGAGACGTACTACTCCAGCCACCCGGCCGCATCGTTCGCCGCCCAGGTATGGACGAACAACGCCCAGGCCGCAGCCATGTGCCTGGTCCTGGGAGCGTTCCTCTGCGTCCCGGTGATCTGGATCCTGTTCATCAACGTGCTCAACCTCGGGGTCGGCATCGGCCTGATGTCCTCGGCCGGCCGGCTCGACACCTTTCTGGGACTGATCCTCCCGCACGGCCTGCTCGAACTCACCGCCGTCTTCGTCGCCGCGGGTACGGGCCTGCGTCTCGGCTGGACGGTCATCGACCCGGGCCCGATGAGCAGACGCTCGGCCCTCGCCCAGCAGGGTCGGGCCGCGATCGGCATGGCCATCGGCCTCGCCCTGGTCCTGTTCGTCTCAGGCCTGATCGAAGGCTTCGTCACCCCCTCCGGCCTACCGACCTGGGGGCGCATCACCATCGGCATCGTGGCCGAGGCGGTCTTCCTCGCCTACGTCTACATCCTGGGCGGCCGGGCAGCGCGAGCCGGGGACGGCGGTGACGTCGACCCCACGGAACGAAGCGCCGAACTCCCAGTGGCCGCCTGATGTGCAGACGACCCCGCTGACCTGCTAGTCTCCTGCTCGCCCCAAAAAAGCCATTGACATGGCCGTCACGGGGAGGTAGATTTTAACGGTTGCCTCGGACTGGACAAGTCCGAGCCCAGCAGTTAGTCTCTACTTCGCTCTCGCCGGGAATTGAATTTCCGCGGAGCCATCGATTCCCTTACTTCGGATCGCGAAGCCGATTTTTCGGCCGAATCTTTCTGATAAAGTCGAATCAGCCGAAAGGCAAAGACCACTCCAACGGTCACCGGAATTCAAATTCGAACCGGAAACGGAACGAAAAAGAGTCTGGTAAGGTTGGAACCGCTGGAAAGGGAAACGCGAAAGCGAAGAACTGGAAAGCGAAAGCGAGACCCGCTTCGACCGGGAATCAGACACGAAAGAGTCTGGTAGAGTCGGAAACGCAAGACCGAAGGGAAAAGCCCGGAGGAAAGCCCCAGAGAGTGTTCTGCGGGTGAGTACAAAGGAAGCGTCCGTTCCTTGAG
>NZ_JBHXTM010000003.1:199200-326346 GCF_042677325.1 Streptomyces sp. NPDC127117 | reverse complement strand
CACCCACCCCCGGCGGCGGACGCCGCCCGGCCACAGCGGTCGGGGAACACCCGCCCCCTTTCAGGCCGCGGCCTTTTCCGTCCGGCCACCACTGCCCTCACCCTCGCCCGCCCCCTCGGCGGCGGGTGCGGTGCGCAGGGTCAGCAGGGCGGCGAGGGCGCCGGCCACCGCGAGGGCCGCGGCGCCGAGGAAGGCGGCTGAGAAGCCGTCGGTGAGGGCCACCGGGTCGCCGGGTTCACGGGCGCCGTGCGCGGCGGCGATTGCCGTCATGGCGGCGAGGCCCAGCGCGGAGCCGACCTGGTAGCTGGTGTTGACGATCCCCGAGGCGAGACCGCCCTCCTCCGGACGGGCACTGGAGAGCGCGGTGCCGAGCGACGGGATGAACGCCAGCGACATGCCCACCGCGGAGAGCAGGGAGGCGGGCAGCACGTCGACGAGGAAGTTTCCGTCCGGGCGGGCGAGCGAGAGCCAGAACATGCCCGCCCCGAGCGCGAACAGCCCCAGGACGATGAGGGGCTTGGGCCCGAACCGGGAGATCAGGCGCGGCGCCAGGACGATCATCATGATCATGATGGCGACCGTCATGGGCAGCAGCGCGGAGCCGGAAGCGAAGGCGTCGAGCCCCAGGACCTGCTGGAGGTAGAGGTTGAGGAAGAACCACATGGGTATCCACGCGGCGGCCATGAGCAGTTGAGCGATGTTGGCACCGGCCAGGTTGGGCGCCCGCCAGATGCCCAGCCGCATCAGCGGCTCGCGCCGCTTCGACTGGATCGCGACGAACGCGGCGATCAGCACCACGCCGGCCAGGAGCACCAGCCAGGTCTCGGCGGAACCCCAACCGGTCTCGGGGGCACGGACGATGGCGTAGACGGCGGCGGCGAGCCCCGCCGTGACGGTGACCGCGCCGGCCAGGTCGATCGAGCCGCGGCGCCCCGCACCCGAGGGCATGACGGCGGGCGTGGCGATGAGGACGATCACGGCGACGGGGATGTTGATGTAGAACACCCAGGGCCAGCTGGCGTACTGGGTGATGACCCCGCCGAGGAAGACCCCGGCGGTGCCACCGGCCGGGGCGGCCGCACCGTACAGGGCGAACGCCTTCCCCAGCTCCTGGGGCCGTGAGCCGAACAGGGTCATCAGCAGAGTGAGGGCGGACGGGGCGATCAGCGCGGCGCCCACCCCCTGGACGGCCCGCCCGGCCAGCTCGACCCAGACCTGACCGGCGAGCCCCGCGGTCAGGGAGCCCGCGGCGAGGACGACCCATCCGGCACTGAAGAGGCGCTTGGCACCGAGCAGGTCGGACAGCCGCCCGCCGAGCAGCAGCAGCCCTCCGAAGGCGACGACGTAGGCGTTGAACACCCAGGACAGGTTCTCCTGGGAGAAGCCCAGGTCGTCCTGCATCCGGGGCAGGGCCACGCCGATGATCGACGTATCCATGATGACCATGAACTGGGCCAGGGCGATCAGGGCGAGCGCGGACCATCTCCGCGGATCGGCCGGTGCGTTCGGTGCGGCTGATGCAGTCATCGCAGGAACTCCTATACGGGAGGGGGGTATCTGGTCTCGACGCGTCGCAGCATACCCCCGGGGGGTATCAATGGCCAGTGCGGATGTCCGGGAAATCCCTGGGCGGCATACTCGCGTCGGAGCGAAAAGCCCTCGCTCCCCCACTCGCACAAGGAACTCGACGGACAATCAGCAGCTCTGATCGACCCGACGGAACCCGGCCCGGACAGATGAGGGAGAAGAAATGACGAAGACGTATCGCACTGTGGAGTTCGCGGAGTACGGAGGCCCCGAGGTCTTACGCGTGATGGAGCGCGAGGTGCCCGCCCGGGCCCCGGCCAGGTGCTGGTGGCGGTCCGCGCCGCCGGGGTGAACCCGCTGGACTGGCAACTGCGCAGCGGCGCCGTCGCGGCGATGATGCCGGTGGAGTTCCCCTCGGTGCCCGGCGGGGATGTCGCCGGTGTCGTCGCGGGCGTGGGTGCGGACGTGACCGACTTCGCCGTGGGCGACGAGGTCTTCGGTTCGATCGGCTCCGGCGGCTACGCCGAGTTCGCACTCGCACCCGCGGCGCAGCTGGCGCGGAAGCCCGAGGGCGTGTCCTGGGAGGTCGCGGCCGGGTTGCCGGTGGCTGTCAACACGGCGTACCAGGCACTCACGGACCTCGGGGTGAAGTCCGGGGAGACCGTGGTCGTGGACGGGGCCGCCGGTGGCGTCGGGTCCGTGGCCGTGCAGATCGCCGGGCATCTCGGGGCGACCGTGATCGGTACGGCGAGCGAGCGCAACCACGAGTACCTGCGCTCGCTCGGTGCGCAACCCGTGACGTACGGCGAGGACTTCGCCGAGCGGGTTCGCGCCGTCGCGGAGAAGGGCGTTGATGCGGCGTTCGACGCCGCCGGGAAGGGCTCTTTGCCGGCCCTGGTCGAACTGACCGGCACCCCGGATCGCGTGGTCACCATCGCCGATCACCGGGCGGCGGAGCACGGCGTGCGCTTCGTCTTCGCCGGCCCCGACGCGATCCGCGAGCGTCTGGAGCGGGCGGCCGCACTGGTCGAGAGCGGTGACCTCGGCCTGTCCGTGGCCCGGACGTACTCGCTGTCCGAAGCGGCCGACGCCCACCGGGAGAGCGCGGGCGGCCATGTACGCGGCAAGTTGATCATCGCGCCGATCAAGTGATGACCGGCAACGCTCACCCCTGAAAACCGCACTGGATATCGTGCGGATATGAAGATCACAGCATTGGGTCTCGCGATCGGGGTGGTGTTCGGGACCGCGACGGCGCTCGTCAACGCTCTCTCGTCCCCGTACTCGGAGATCGGGATGCCGCTGACGGGCACGGTCGTGGGCATGACGGCCAAGGTGCTGAGTCTGCTGTTGGACGCCGGCTGGTCGTGGGCCGCACTGGCAGTCCTGGCGGGCTGGCTGGCCAGGAGCCTTGTCCGAGGCGCAGTCGCGGGAGCGCTGTCCCTGGTGGGGGCGACGGTGGCGTACTACGTCACCGACTCCGCCGTCGCGGATGCCAGTACGGACATGGGCGCCTGGGTGACGGTGGGTGTGCCGTTCGGGCTGGCCCTCGGCGCGATCGGCTCGGCCATCAGGCGCTCCGGGGCGATCGGTCTGCTTGCCGCGCTGGTGGTTCCCGTGGGGGCGGCGGCGCAGATGATCGTGATGCCACCCCGGCCGCATCTCGCTGTGACCCCGTCCATCCTGGCCGCCGAGGTCATCGTCTGGACCGCCGCCGCGCTCGGTGCCGGGTGGGCGGTGCGCCGCTTCTGGACCCAGCGGAACACGGTCGGGGCGGTCTAGGGCCTTTCGTTCGGATCATGCCGGGCTCGATCCGAACGAGAGGCCCTGACCCGCTGCGACGTCCTGGAGGGAACGAAGGTTCGGACGACGGGGTTACGGGAACCGCCTGAAAGCAGGTGTCACCGCAGTACCGCAGTGACTTCGGTGACGGGGCCGATGCTCCGGCGGAGAGGGCGGGCGGCATGACGAATGCCAGGACACGCGTCGGTAAGGTCGTGCCGCGCGTGGTCCGGTCGGTACAGGGTTGGACGCCGCACCGGCCGCGCCTGGCAGGGGCGGCGATGGGCCTCGGCGCGGCGACGGCGCTGGTGGGATGCGGGCTGGCGAACGCCCTGACGGTGCACGGCCGGTTGCCGGTGCAGGTGTCGCTGGCCGTGGTGTCGGCCGCCGTGGTGCTCGGCCTGCCGGTGATCGTCGCGCCGCCGGAGAAGCGGATGCCGGCGATGGTGCTCTGTCTGGTGGTCCTGGTGATCGCGGTGCCGGCCGGTTTCCGCGACGCCGTACTGAGCGGGCGCGGCGAACAGACACCCGCGACGGTCACCGAGATCACCCGATCCGAGAAGCCGCTCACCGGAGGCGATCAGTACGAGTGCACGATCCGGCTCCCGGACAGCCGCGAGACGTTCGTCGACGGCAAGGAGGTATGCACCGCGTCCACCCGCGTCGGCGACCGCATCCGCGTGTACACCGACCCGCACGACCTGGTCACCGCGAAGGGAAGGGCCCCCACCATCACGTTCCCCGTCCTCGGGACGGTCGTCGCAGTGGCCACACTGCTGCTGGTCGTGGTGACATCCCAGTCGATGGGCCGCAGGCGCCGCGCCCCCGAATAGAACCTCGTACGCACAGGAGCACCCGGACGGGGCCTGCCGGGATCAGGCCGCACGGGCCCGGTCCTGCGTCACAACTCACCCCGGGCGTGCGGCCCTTCACCCCAAGCAGCCATGGCGCCTGTCATGCTCGCTGCCATGCACACACGGATCGAACCGGCCGGGATGGCCGACCTCCATCAGGTCCTTGCCGATCACCCTCGCTACTGGGGAGAACGCGACCTGCGGTCCCTGCATCTTCCGGCGCTGGTGCAGGAGTTCGGTCCGACCTGTCTGGTCGCCCGGGACGAGGAGGGAATCCGCGGATACATCATCGGGTTCGTCACCCCGACCGGCAGCGGGTACGTACATCTCGTCGCCACCCGGGACGATGCCCGCGGCACCGGCCTCGGGCGTTGTCTGTATGCGGCGTTCGCCGACGCCGCGCATCGCCACGGTGCGGTGCGACTGAAGGCGATCACATCAATCGGAAATACCGGCTCGATCGCGTTCCACCGCCGCCTCGGCTTCGACACGAAGATCGTCGATGACTACAACGGTCCCGGCCGGGCCATGGTCGTCTTCCACCGCGCTCTGCCGTTCGACGCAGCACCGACACCTCTCCCGACCCGGCCGGAAGGGTAGCGGGTGAAGTCACGCAGCTGCCTCTTTGTCTTCAAGCCCTTCAAGGGGGACATCCCACCGACTGGTGCCATTCAGAGGAGATCCGTGTGAATCATCGCCAAACGAGTGGCAGTTCATGTAACCGGATCGTCTGTCTCGGTGGTTACTGTTCGGCCTCTTCCGCCGCCGACGTGACCACGGTCTGGTTCGGAGAGTTCCACGACCGGCTGCGCGGGCAGGTCCGCGAGGGCCTTCCAGGGGGCAGACGAGTCGGGCTGTACGCCGGGTTCTGTCGCCCGGTCGCCTCGCGGCGGCCGGGGAGACGGCCATCCATCTAGGACCGGCATTGCTGCCGGTCTCGTGCGGTCTACCCGCGAACTCGGGCGGGCAGCCCTCGATCATTCGCGCAGGGCCGTCTTGCGGCGGCCCCTCTTGACCTTGCTCCGGGTGGGGTTTACCTAGCCGCCTGAGTCACCTCAGGCGCTGGTGGTCTCTTACACCACCGTTTCACCCTTACCGAGGACCGAAGTCCCCGGCGGTCTGTTTTCTGTGGCACTGTCCCGCGGGTCACCCCGGGTGGCCGTTAGCCATCACCCTGCCCTGTGGAGCCCGGACGTTCCTCGGGGAGATCCGAGGATCCCCACGCGGCCGTCCGCCCGGCTCGTCTGCCGTGCCGACCATGCTACCCGTCCGCCGAGGGCCGCCGACCGGGACCGGGCTCAGATGAGTTTCTCGGTCTCCAGGTCGAAGGCGAACGGCGCCGGGAGAGTGAGCCGCCTACCGAACGGGATCGTGCAGTGCTGACGGTAGTCGTCGCCCTCCGGGTCGCTGAACAGCGTCACCGAGGACTGTTCGCGGTCCACCGGAAGGTAGAGCGGGATGGGGCCGCGGGCGTAGCAGTGGCGCTTGTCCGTACGGTCCGCCCGGGGCTTGGTCGAGGTGACCTCGACGACGAGGGCCACCCCCTCGCACGGCATCCAGGGGTCGGCTCCCCGGTACAGGCGCAGTTCGGTGGGGGCGAAGGTGCCGTCGGGAATGACGTGGTTCTTGGGACAGCGTCCGCCGCTTGCCAGCTTCAGTCCCTTGTTCCCGGAAAAGTCCATATCGGTCCGGGCCAGTCTGATCACCTGCTTCATGATCAGACTGATGTAGTCCTCGTGGTCCCCGTCCGGCGGCGGCGTCACGACAATCTCCCCCTCGATCAGCTCGGCCCGGAAGCCCTCCGGCGTATCCAGCGCCAGGAAGCCCTCCAGCAGGACGTCCGCCTGCGTGAGCGGTTCGTGCGGCATGGCAGCCATGTCACGCCCCTTCCTCGGTCGCTCGCCAGATTCGGGCATCGTTCGACCCGCCGTCCGTGAGATGGGATTACGCCCCTCGATCGTGGCACAGGCGGGTGCGGAGTTCACGGATACCGAGGGGTGCGGTGCGTGCTTGACCTTGCCGCAGCGTCAGGGTTTCTACTGGCCACATGCGTATCGGAGAGATCGCCGCGCTCGTCGGGGTCACCTCACGGGCGATCCGGCACTACCACCACATCGGTCTGCTTCCCGAACCCGAGCGCCGGGCCAACGGCTACCGCTCGTACGGCGTGCGGGACGCCGTGGTGCTGGCCCGGATCCGGCGGCTCACCGAGCTGGGGCTCGGGCTGGACGAGGTGCGGGATGTCCTCGGGGACACGGCGGGGCGTGAACTCATGGAGGTGCTGGCCGGGTTGGACGCGGATCTGGCCCGGCAGGAGGCCGGGATCAGGGAGCGGCGGCGGCGGCTGGCCGCGTTGCTGGAAGCGCCGGTGTCCGACGAGGAGACCGTGCCGCCCGCACTCGCCGAGCTGCTGGGCACGGGGCCGGCGACCGGCTCTCCCTCGGCCGACCGGGATCGCGAGCACCTGACGCTGCTGGATGCGGCGGGCACGGGCAGTGAAGTCCGGGCCGCGTTGATGAGGCTGGCCGAGGACCCTGCCGTACCCGTCATGTACGAGCGGCTGGACGCGCTGGCCGGGGCTCCGGTGGACGATCCGCGCATCGCGCCGCTCGCGGCCGACCTCGTGGCCACCGTGCCGGACGAGGTGCTGGCGGCGATCGGGTCGGACGGGCCGGTCGTTCCGGGATTCGGAGAGGCGCTGCTCGACGACTGGGCGCCCGCCCAGGCCGAGGTGGTGCGCCGGGTGATGGCCGGTCTGGCCGAGCGCGTGGCGGGGGTCGGCGACGAGGGGAGCACGGGCGACGAGGGGAGTGCGGGATGAGTGCGCGGGTTGGGCGATGGGCCGTCGGGGGCGCGGCGGTGGCCGAGGTGATTCTGGTGGGCTGTCTGTCGGCCGGGGTCCGGGTGCCGGAGGTGGTGTTGCTCGGGGCCAGGGTGCTGGTGGTGGCGATGCTCGGGTTCGAGGCCGTGGTCCTGGGGCGGCTCCTGCGGGCGGGACGCCGTGCAGGGCTCGGGTGGCGGGAGGCGCTGGCGGCGGCGCTGCGCACGGTCGTACCGGAGCAGGCGCGTCGGCTCGCCGCGCACGAGGTGCGCACCCTGCACAGTCTCGGGCTGTGGCTGCGGGGACGGCGGCACGGTGTTCCAGGAGGTGCGGTCGCCGTCGCGTACACGGGCCCGCAGACCGCGATGATGTACGGCCTGCTCTTCGTCTCCGTGGTCGAGACGGTGATGCTGGCGCTGCTGATCCCTTGGCCCCTGGTGCACGGGATTCTGCTGGTGCTGGACGTGTACGGGGTGTTGTTCGTCCTGGCGCTGCACGCCTCGTGCGTGACCCGGCCGCATGTGGTGGACGCCGACGGGGCGCTGCGGCTCCGCTACGGCGGGCTGTTCGATCTGCGGATCCCCGCCGATGCGGTCGCCGGGGCGCGGGTCGAGCGGCGGTTCCCCGAGGGTGGTCCGGTGCGGGCGGGGGCGGACGGGGTGCTCGATCTCGTCGTCGGCGGGCAGACCACCGTGAGCGTGGAGCTGACCGCTCCGGTGGAGTTCGTGCGACCGCTGGGGAAGCGGGGGCAGGCGCGGGCGGTCCGGTTCCATGCGGATGATCCGGGCGCGGTGGTGGCCGTGCTCGGGCGGGGGCGCGAAGACGCCGGGTGACCGGGCCGGAGCCGGGGACCGCCTCCTCGGGCCGGAGCCGGGGACCGCCTCCTCGGGCCGGGGCCGGAACACCGCCTCCTCGGGCGAGGGGAGACTGCCTCCCCTCCTCCCCGCTCACGCGGGGGCGAAGAGCACCTTCGACGAGCCGGGGTCCGCCTGGGCCAGCCTGACCTGGAGCCGCTCCCCCAGCGGGAGTTTCGTGTCGCCGCCGTCGATCCGGGCGACTACCGCCGGGTCGTCGATGTGGACGGTGCCGGTGGTGGGTTCCTGGTCCGCCACGTCGACCACGTACGCGTCGAAGATCTCGCCGATCCGGTCCTTGAGCAGCGCGGCCTCGACCAGGTCGACGCATTCGCGCTCGACGGTGTTGGCGCGCCTGGTGCCGTCCGCCATCTCCTTCGGCAGGCCGGGCAGTGCGGCGCGTACCCACTCCGGCGGTTCCTGTTCCGCGACGGCGGCGAGGCAGAGCTCGGCCGCGTACCGGTCGACCAGGCGGCGCAGCGGGGCGGTGCAGTGTGTGTAGAGGTCGGCGACGGCGGCGTGGACGGCGGGGGTGGGCAGTTCGCCGTGGTCGAAGACGGTGTAGCCGGCGCCGCGCAGCAGGGTGGTGCACTCCTGGAGGAACGCGGCGTGGTCGGCCCTGTTCGGGTCGAGCGAGCGGACGACCTGGGCGTACGGGACGTGGTGCGGCCAGTCGATGTGGAGTGCGTCGGCCGAGCGGCGGAGCCGGGCCACGGCGCCGTCCGGGGCGACCGGCAGCGTGCGCAGGATGCCGGTGCCGGTCTCGGCCATGAGGTGGGCGGCGGCCATGCCGGTCAGCAGGGAGAGCTGGGCGTTCCAGCCGTCGGCGGGCAGCGGGGCGCGGAATTCGAGGCCGTAGGTGTCGTCGTGCGCGACGATCTCCTGCTCGGGCACGTTGAGGGAGATGCCCCCTCGGGCGACCTCCTGCTCCTCGCGGAGCCGTCCGATGTCGCGGAGCAGGGCCAGGGACTCCTCGGCGGTGCCGGTGTCGATCTGCCGCTGGACGCCCGCGTAGTCGAGTTTGGCGCGGCTGCGGACGAGGGCCCGGCGCACCGAGGTGGCGACGATCCCACCCTCGGTGTCGAGGTCGATCCGCCAGAGTGCGGCGGGGCGGGTCTGCCCCGGCAGGAGGCTGGCGGCGCCCTCGGAGAGCAGGGTGGGGTGGAGCGGCACCTTGCCGTCGGGGAAGTAGAGGGTCGTCGCCCGGCGGTGGGCCTCGGTGTCGAGCGCTCCGCCGGGGCGTACGAAGGCGGCGACGTCGGCGATGGCGTAGTGGACCCGGTAGCCGTGCCGGCGGCGTTCGAGGTGCATGGCCTGGTCGAGGTCGGTCGAGGTGGGCGGGTCGATGGTGAGGAACGGCAGGTCCGTCGCGTCCTCGTGGGCCGATACCACCGGGTCGTTCGCCGCCTGTGCCGCTTCGGCGAGGACCTCGGCCGGGAAGTCGTCGGGAAGGCCGAGCTCGGTGCGCAGTGCGCGCAGGGACGCCCTCAGCGGGGTGTCGGCCGGCCCGGTCATGCGGAGATGGCGGCGGGGCATGGACCGAGCGTAGGTCGGGGCGGGGCGGGCGGCATCCCGGGCGGCGACGTGGCCGGGTGGCGGCCCCGCCCGGTCCCGGCGCGGCAGGGCGGCGGCCCCACCCGGTCCCGGCGCGGCTGGGCGGCGGCCCGGGCGGCGGCACCCCGGACGGTGGCCTGGCCGGGAGACGGTCCGGCCGGGAGACGGTCCGGGCGGCGGCACCCCCGGGAGACGGCCCCGCCCAGTCCCGGCCCGGCCGGGTGGCGGTCCGGGCGGACCCGCCGTCCCCGTACGCTGGCGCGGGGGAACCGGTCCCGCCCCCTGACCGTGCGTACGAAGGAGAACCGCCGTGCTCGTGCTGTTGCCGCCCTCCGAAGGAAAGGCCGCCTCGGGGCGCGGTGCTCCCCTGAAGCCGGAGTCGCTGTCGCTGCCCGGCCTGGCCGAGGCGCGGGCGGCGGTGTTCGACGAGCTGGTCGAGCTGTGCACCGCGGACGAGGAGAAGGCCCGCGAGGTGCTCGGGCTGAGCGAGGGGCTGCGCGGCGAGATCGCGAAGAACGTGGAGCTCCGGACGGCCGGGACGCGTCCGGCCGGGGAGATCTACACGGGCGTGCTGTACGACGCGCTCGGCCTGGCGTCCCTGGACGCGACGGCCAGGCGGCGGGCCGGGAAGTCGCTGCTGGTCTTCTCCGGGCTGTGGGGCGCCGTGCGGGTGGGCGACCGGATTCCGTCGTACCGCTGCTCGATGGGCGTGAAGCTGCCGGGGCTGGGCGCGCTCGGGGCGTACTGGCGTGACCCGATGGCGCGGGTGATGCCGGAGGCGGCCGGCGACGGGCTCGTCCTGGACCTGCGGTCCTCCGCGTACACCGCGGCGTGGAAGCCGAAGGGCGAGGTGGCGGAGCGCACGGCGAGCGTGCGGGTGCTGCACTCCCAGCTGGTGGACGGGGTCGAGAAGCGGTCGGTGGTCAGCCACTTCAACAAGGCGACGAAGGGGCGGCTGGTCCGCGATCTGCTGGTCTCCGGCGCGCGGCCGAAGGGGCCCGCGGAGCTGGTGGAGACCCTGCGCGGGCTCGGATACATGGTGGAGGCCGAGGCTCCGGCACGGGCCGGGCGGGCGTGGTCGATCGATGTCGTGGTGACGGAGATCCACTGAGCCGACGGCCCCCTTCGGATGGGTCACCGAACCATGCGTGTTGCATCATGTGCAACGCTCGTTGCGTACGGTGCGTTCGGCGCGGCAAGATGAGCGCATGACCTCCTCTGTGCTGGACCTCGCCCCCGTCGTGCCCGTAGTCGTCCTGGAGGACGCCGCCGACGCGGTGCCGCTCGCCCGGGCCCTGGTCGCGGGCGGGCTCCCGGCCATCGAGGTGACGCTGCGCACCGCTGCGGCGCTGGACGCGATCAGGGCGATCGCGGCCGAGGTGCCGGACGCGGTGGTCGGCGCCGGCACGGTGATCTCCGGGCAGAACGTCTCCGACACCGTCGCCGCGGGCGCCCGGTTCCTGGTCAGCCCCGGCTGGACGGACCGGCTGCTGGACGCGATGAAGGCCTCGGGGGTGCCGTTCCTGCCGGGCGTCTCCACGACGTCCGAGGTGGTCGCGCTGCTGGAGCGCGGGGTCACCGAGATGAAGTTCTTCCCGGCCGAGGCGGCCGGCGGCACGGCGTACCTGAAGGCGCTCTCCGCGCCGCTGCCGCAGGCCCGGTTCTGCCCGACCGGCGGCATCTCGCCCGCCTCCGCACCGTCCTATCTGACGCTGCCCAACGTCGGCTGTGTGGGCGGGAGTTGGATGGTCCCGGCGGATGCGGTCGCGGCGAAGGACTGGGCGCGGGTGGAGCGGCTGGCCGGCGAGGCGGCTGCACTGCGCGGCTGATTTCCCCGTACCCCCGGCAGAAACGGCGGCTTCGCGCCGCCCCGGGTGAATGCGCTCCGCGCGGGAGCCTCCGCCCGCTGCCTCACCGCAGGTGCGAGGTGTCGTTGAGCAGTCTCACCGACGCGTTGCCGTCCGCGTAGTACGCCACCGCGGAGACCGAGGCCGCCGAGAGCTCCATCCGGAACATGGCCTCCGGCGGGGCGCCGAGTGCCAGCCGGACCAGGGTCTTGATCGGTGTCACATGGGTGACCAGCAGGACGGTGCGGCCCGCGTAGCGGGTGGTGAGGCGGTCGCGGGTGGCCGAGACGCGGCGGGCGACCTCGGCGAAGCTCTCGCCGCCGCCGGTGGGGGCCACCTTCGCGGAGGCGAGCCAGGCGTCCAGGTCGGCGCCGTACCGCTCCCTCACCTCGGCGAACGTCAGGCCCTCCCAGGCGCCGAAGTCCGTCTCGCGCAGGCCCTCCTCGATCCGGACCTCCAGACCGAGCCGGGCCGCGACCGCGGCCGCCGTCTCGCGGCAGCGGCGCAGCGGGGAGCTGACGATCGCCTCGACCGTGCCGCGGTCGGCCAGCGACCGGGCGATGCACTCGGCCTGGTGGCGGCCGGCCACCGAGAGCTCGGGATCGCTGCCGCCGCTGCCGGAGAACCGCTTCTCGGGGGTGAGCGCGGTCTCGCCGTGCCTGAGCAGTACGAAGGTGGCGGGCGCCCCGAGATCGGGCGCCGCGCCCCAGCCGACCCGGGGGGCCGCCGGGGAGGCCGCGGCCGGCCGGGAGGCCAGGGCCGCGCGGGCCTTCGCCGCGCCCGCCGCCGCGTCGCCGGGCGGGCCGGAGACCGGCGGCAGAGCGGAGGCCGCCGAGGACCGGGGGGTGTCGAGGGCGGCCGTCGACGCCGACGGCTCCCACTGCTTGCCGCGCTTGCCCGCGTCCATCGCCTCGTTGGCGAGCCGGTCCGCGTGCTTGTTCTTCTCGCGCGGGATCCACTCGTACGTGACGGCGGAGGCCGGCAGGATCCTGGCGGCCTCCGCCGCGAGCGGCTTCATGTCGGGGTGCTTGATCTTCCAGCGGCCCGACATCTGTTCCACGACCAGCTTGGAGTCCATCCGGACCCGCACCTGGACCGCGCCGTCCGCCGAGGCGTCCGGCACCAGCGCCTTCGCCGCCTTCAGGCCCGCGATGAGGCCCTTGTACTCGGCGACGTTGTTCGTCGCGACGCCGATGTACTCGGCGGCCTCGGCGAGGGTCTCGCCCGTCACCGGGTCGATGACGACCGCTCCGTAACCGGCGGGCCCGGGGTTGCCCCGGGATCCGCCGTCGGCCTCGATGACGAACTGGCGCGGCTGGGTCATTACAGGCCCGACTCCGCCGTACGGACCAGGATGCGGCGGCAGTTCTCGCAGCGCAGGACGGTGTCCGGGGAGGCCGCCTTCACGTCGTTGACCTCGGTGATGTTCAGTTCGAGGCGGCAGCCCTCGCAGCGGCGCTGGTAGAGGCGGGCAGCGCCGACCCCGCCCTGCTGGACACGGAGCTTGTCGTACAGCTTCAGCAGGTCCGCGGGGACGGAACCGGCGACGAGCTCGCGCTCCTTGGTGACGGTCGCGGCCTCCTCGTCGAGCTCCTTGGTCGCGGCGTCGCGGCGGGCGGTCGCGTCGTCGGTCTTGGCCTGGACGGCGGAGACCCGGTCGGACAGCTCGGTGACGCGCTCCTGGGCGGACTCGCGGCGCTCCATCACTTCGAGGACGACGTCCTCCAGGTCGCCCTGGCGCTTGGCCAGCGAGGTGATCTCGCGCTGGAGGCTCTCCAGGTCCTTCGGCGAGGTGACCGCGCCGGAGTCGAGACGCTGCTGGTCGCGGGCGGCGCGCTGGCGCACCTGGTCGACGTCCTGCTCCGCCTTGGTCTGCTCGCGGGCGGTGTCGCTCTCCTCGGTCTGCGAGGCGACCAGCAGGTCGCGCAGTTGCGCGAGGTCGCTGGTGAGCGACTCGATCTCGGCGTGCTCGGGCAGCGACTTGCGCCGGTGCGCGAGCTGCGACAGGCGTACGTCGAGGGCCTGGACGTCGAGGAGTCGGATCTGGTCGGCGGGCGCGGCGTTCAGTTGGGGGCTCCAGAAGAGTGGTGGGTGGTGGTGGTCCAGGGGTCGGTGACCTGCTTCGAGACGTGGACCCGCAGGTCCCATCCGTGGCGGTCGGAAATCGCGTCGAGCTGCGCCGCGGCCTGTTCGCACCAGGGCCATTCGGTGGCCCAGTGGGCGGCGTCGATCAGGCCGAGCGGGGAGTGCTGGACGGCTTCGGAGGCCGGGTGGTGGCGCAGGTCGGCGGTGAGGAAGGCGTCGACCCCCGCGGCGCGCACCGCGTCGAAGAGGCTGTCGCCGGAGCCGCCGCTGACCGCGACGGTGCGCACCGTCGCCGCCGGGTCGCCGGCGAGCCGGATGCCCTGCGCGGTGGCGGGCAGCCGGGCAGCCGCGCGGGCGGCGAGATCGGCCAGGGTCTCGGGGTGGTCGAGCACGCAGATCCGGCCGAGGCCGCGCCGGCCCTTCGGGTCGGACGGGTCCGGTACGAGGGGGCCTTCGACGCGCAGGTCGAGTGCGCCGGCCAGGGCGTCGGAGACGCCCGGGTCGGCGGTGTCGGCGTTGGTGTGCGCGACGTGCAGCGCGATGTCGTGCTTGATGAGGGTGTGCACGACCCGGCCCTTGAAGGTGTCGGCCGCGACCGTCGTCGTGCCCCGCAGATAGAGCGGGTGGTGAGTGACGATCAGCTGGGCGCCGAGCCGGATCGCCTCGTCGGCGATCTCGTGGACGGGATCGACGGCGAAGAGGACGCGGTCGACGACGGCGTCGGGGTCTCCGCAGACGGTGCCGACCGCGTCCCAGCTTTCGGCCCGCTCGGGCGGCCAGAGAGCGTCGAGCTCGGCGAGGACATCAGACAGACGGGGCACAAGCAAAGGCTACCTGCCCTCCGCGCCCCGTCGCCCATGGCTGTGGCGGTCCATGCGGACCGCCACAGTCCGCTCGGGACCGGTCACCGGGACCGGTCACCGATCGTGGATGACGCCGTTACTTCACGAGGTCGGCGCGGAGGTCGTCGAGGACCAGGTCCGCGGCCGTGACACCGAGGCCGAGGTACCAGGTCTCGTCGGAGACGTTCTTGGCCCGGCCCTCCTTGACGGCCTTGAGGTTCTTCCACAGCGGGTTGGCCTGGGTGGTGTCCCGCTTGGTGGCCTTCACGTCGCCGTACACACCGGTGAAGATCCAGTCGGCGTCGGCCTCGTCGATCTTCTCCGGGCTGATCTCCGCGGCGAGGTCGTCGATCTGCTGGTTCTCGGGCCGCGGCAGACCGGCGTCGTCGAGGATCGTGCCGATGAAGGACGCCTTGGCGTAGAGGCGGATGCGGTCCGGCAGGTAGCGGACCATGGAGATGGTCGGCTTGTCCGGGCCGATGTCCTCGCCGAGCTTCTTCGCCTTCGCCTCGTAGGCGCCGAGCTCGCTCTCGGCCTTGGCGGTCCTGTCCAGCGCCGCGGCGTTGAGGAGGTAGTTCTCCTTCCAGGTGAAGCCCGGACGGATGGAGAACACGGTCGGCGCGATCTTGGAGAGCGCGTCGTACTTGTCGGCGGCGCGCAGCTGGCTGCCGAGGATCAGGTCGGGCTTCAGGCCGGCGATCGCCTCAAGGTTGAGGTTGTTGATCGTGCCGACGTTCTTCGGGTTGCCCGCGTCCTTCTTCAGGTACGAGGGAATGGCCGCGTCGCCCTCCGAGGGGGCGTAGCCGACCGGCTTCACACCCAGCGAGACGACGTTGTCGAACTCGCCGACGTCCAGCACGACGACGCGCTTGGGGGCGGACTTGAGCTCCGTCTTGCCCATGGCGTGGGTGAGGGTCCGGGGGAACTCGCCCGCCTCGGCATCCGTCCCGTACGCCGCCGTCTTCTTCGCGGCGTCGCCGAAGTCCTTGCCGCCGGTGGCGACGGCGGCCTTCTTGTCGCCACCCTCCGCCTTGGCCGAACCGCCCGGCTTTCCGTCGTCGCTCCCGCAGGCCGAGAGGGAGAGGGCGGCAGCCACCGCCAGGCCGACTGCGGCTGTGCCGCGGCGACGAAGGGACATCACTTGCTCCAGTTGTAAGGGTCACACAGGTATTGCTTAGGGCTGCCTAACCTTACGCACCCGCCTCGCTCCCAGCACAGCCACCCCCTCCCTCTCAGGCGAATCCGGGCATCACCACCCTTATGTGTGAAGAGGTGGGTCTGGTGTTGTTCGGCAGGAAGTGCGAAAACTAGCTTCGGTCGCCGGAGGTGACCATTCCATGACTGCCTGTGCCATCGAGAACGGGACCGCGGAGGCGACCGGGGCCGCCCCGGACGCCGGGAGCACCGCGAACACCGGAGAAACGGTCCTGGAGGACAGCGCGCCGGACGATCCGCCGGACGACCCCGGTGGGCCGGGCGGCGCATCCCCCGGGGCGCCTCCCGTCGCGCCCGCGTTCACGATCTCCGCGGACGGCTCGTACGCGGCCCGGCTCGCGCTCGCGGGAGTGACGGCGGACCCGTCCGAGGGGGCCGGCGGGGCGGGCGAGGCGTGGTTCGTGGAGCGCTGGACGCTCGACGGGCACGAGCCGTACGCCGTGCCGCTCCCCCTGGACCAGCCGGAGGAGCCGGACTCCGAGGTGCTGCCGCTGGCCGACGGGCGGGTACTGATCCGGCGCCGGGTGGCGGACCGGCACGCGGTGTCGCTGCTCTATCCGACCGGCCCCGGCACCGGTGAACTCCCGCTCGGCGCCGTCGAGTGCGCGGAGCTGACCCTGCTGCCGCCGTCGCCGGACGGCGTGAGCGCGTACGCGCTGTCGGCCGGTCCGCGCGCCACCTCCGTCTGGCTGGTGGCGGGCGGCGCCTTCGGGCCCGAGCTGGTCGCGGAGGTACCGGGGCGCTGCTCCGGCGGCGTCTGGCTGGACCGGGCGGGCCGGATGCTGGCCCTGGACCGGGAGATGCCGGGCGGCGGCCCGGTCAAGGCGGTCGCCGTGGACCTGGAGCGGGGCGGCGAGGTGACGCCGCTGCTGCAGATCGCCCCGGACAGCAACGACCGGCTGCTGCTCGCCGACCCGGACAGCGGGCTGCTGCTGATCCGCTCGGACGCGCCGGGGCACGACCGGCTGGGGTGGGGGGTGCTCGGCAGTTGTCTGCCGGTGCGCTTCCCGGAATGCCTGCGCCCGGCCGATGTGGCGGTGACGCCGTTCGCGGTGCAGCCGGGCCAGATGCTGATGCCGGAGAGCTGCGCGGTGGCGCTGCGGATCGACGGCTCGGCGGGCAGCTGGGTCGGGGTGTGGCGTCCGGCCGGGCGCCGGCTGCATCAACTCGCCGCCCCCGAGGGGTGGCAGGCCGGACGCGGCGTGTGGACCCGGGACGGTGTGCTCAGACTCCCGTACGCCGGCGGTGACGTGGCGTGCGGCGTGGCCCTGCTGGAGGCCCCGGCGGACGAGGAACCCGGGGCGTGGCCGTCGTCGGGATGCGGCGCGGGAAGCGGTATGCAACCGTCCGCCGGCGCCGTGCCTCTACCCGTGTGCAAGCCGGTTCCACTGGGGCAGGCGCCTCTCACGGGGCGCATGGTGCCTGGTTAAAATCTGGGCCCGGGCCACGCAGTCGTGTCCGACGGTCGCCGGCGGTGACCGTGCCGGGGCGCGGCCGGCGTGATCGGCCCTGGGACACACACATGTAAGCGATCACAACGGGGTGACTTCCCATCATGTCTGAAGCCCGAACCGACCCGACCCAGACGCGTCCGGAGGACGCCGACCGGGCCGAAGCCGGCGGCTACGGAAAGCACCGAGGGGGTGAGTCGATGGACGACACGTCTGCACAGCCGCACGGCCGCCACCGCCGCCCCTCCGAGGGGGACAGCCGGGCGGCCTGACCGCGCGGAACGTCGACGAACGAGGGACGGGTGGGCCCCGGCGGCCGGACGGCTGCCGGGGCCCACCCGTTTCCCCGACGCGCTCGTCAGCCCCGCTTCAGGCCGAGCACCTCGGCCGCGGCGAAGGTCTCGTTCGGCGGGCGGTCCTGGTAGTAGGGCGAGATCAGCTCGTCCAGTTCGTCGAAGGAGAACGTCTCCTTCGAGGAGTCGAACTTCGCCGCCACCCTCGGGCGTTCGACGATCGCGACCATCCCGCCGTGCACCACGAGCAGCTGCCCGTTGACCTTGGCGGCGGCCGGGGAGGCCAGATAGCCGACCAGCGGCGCGACGTGCTCGGGGGCGAGCGCGTCGAGCCGGCCGTCCGCCGGTTCCTGGAAGCCCGCGAAGACGTCCTCGGTCATCCGGGTGCGGGCCCGCGGGCAGATGACGTTGGCGGTGACGCCGTACCTGGCCAGGGCCAGGGCCGTGGAGGTGGTGAGGCCGACGATGCCGCCCTTGGCCGCCGCGTAGTTCGGCTGGCCCGCCGAGCCGGCCAGGAACGCCTCCGACGAGGTGTTGACGATCCGCCCGTGGACCGGGCCGCCGGACTCCTTGGAGCGGGTGCGCCAGTGCGCGGCGGCGAAGTGCGTGGTGTTGAAGTGGCCCTTGAGGTGGACCCTGATGACCGAGTCCCACTCGTCCTCGGTCATCGAGAAGATCATCCGGTCGCGCAGGATGCCCGCGTTGTTGACCAGGATGTCGAGCTTTCCGTAGGTGTCGACGGCCAGCTCCACCAGGGCGCGGGCCTGTTCGTGGTCGGAGACGTCGCCGAGGTGCGCGACGGCCCGGCCGCCCGCGGCCCGGATCTCCTCGGCGACCTCCTCGGCGGGCGTCGCGGACGCCTCGCCGGAGCCGTCGCGGCCCGGCTGCCCGTAGTCGTTGACGACCACGGACGCGCCCAGCCCCGCCAGTTCCAGCGCTTCGGCGCGTCCGAGGCCGCGGCCGGCGCCGGTGACGATCGCGGACATGCCGTCCAGGGGAAGTGACATCGGAATCTCTCCAGTCCTCTCGGGAGGGGCGGGGCAGGGGTCAGAGTTCGACGCAGGTGCGCAGCGACTCGCCGGTCCGCATCTGGTCGAGCGCGTCGTTGATCCCGTCGAGCCGCACCCGGTGGGTGATCATCGATTCGAGGTCGATCCGGCCGGCCCGCCAGAGCGCGATGGCCCGTTCGTACGAGCGGAGCACATCGCCTCCCCCGTACATGGAGGGCAGGATCCGCTTCTCGTCGAAGAACAGCTCGAACATGTTGACCTGGAAGTTGTCGTCCATCGCACCCGCGCCGACGATGCACAGGGTGCCGCCGCGCCGGGTGTTCTCGTACGCCGTGCGGGCGGTGGCCGACTTGCCGACGACCTCGAAGACGTAGTCGAAGCCCTCGCCCGCGGTGACCCGCTGCTTGGCGTCGGCGAACTCGTCGGGCGACACCGCCTCGGTCGCGCCGAACCGCAGCGCCGCCTCGCGCCGGGAGGCGACCGGGTCCACGGCCACGATCTGGGCGGCGCCCTGCACCCTGGCGCCCTGGATCGTGGAGATGCCGACGCCGCCGCAGCCGATCACGGCGACCGACGAACCCGCCTCCACCTGCGCGGTGTTGATGGCCGCGCCGAGCCCGGTGGTCACCCCGCAGCCGATCAGTGCGGCGATCTCGAACGGTACGTCGTCGGGGATCGGCACCGCGCAGCCCGCGCCGACGACGACCTCCTCGGTGAAGGTGCCGGTGCCCGCGAAGCCGAACACGTCGCCGCCGGGGCGCTTGAAGTTGGGGGTGCCCGCGTTCATGAAGCCGGCCAGGCAGAGCTGGGTCTGGCCGCGCTTGCAGGACGGACACGCCCCGCAGGCGGGCAGCCAGCAGACCAGCACCCGGTCCCCGGCGCTCAGTCCCGTGACGCCGTCGCCGACGTCCATGACCTCGCCGGCGCCCTCGTGGCCCGGGATGAACGGGGCGGGCTGCGGCAGCACCCCGCTCATCGCGGAGACATCGGAGTGGCACAGGCCCGTGGCCCGGATGCGGAGCCTGACCTTGCCGGGGCCGAAGCCCACCGCCTCGACGTCGTCGAGGACTTCGAGTTTGTCCTGGCCTATCTCGTGCAGTACGGCTGCGCGCATGGTGCGGCTCCCCTCATGGGCCTGCGGAACGTAGGGCCGGTGGAACGTGGTCCGGTGGAACGTGGTCCGGTGGAACGTGGAGCAGTGCTCCTCTTGGAGTCGGTTCGGGTTCAGGAGTGTTCGACGAAGGTGTCGCCGAGGACCGGAGCGTTGTCCCGCTCCACGGCCTTCACCTCGACCCGCACCTGGTTCCCGGCGGTCCACATCTCGATGCGGAGGGTCTCGCCGGGGAAGACGACACCGACGAAGCGGGTGCGGCAGGAGCGGATCCGGGACACGTCGCCGCCCAGGACCGTGTCGGTGACGGCCTTCAGCGTCATGCCGTAGGTGCACAGTCCGTGCAGGATCGGCCGGTCGAAGCCGGCCAGCGCGGCGAACTCGGGGTCGGCGTGCAGCGGGTTCCAGTCCCCGGAGAGGCGGTACAGCAGCGCCTGGTCCGGGCGGACGGGCCGCCGCACGATGTGGTCCGGGGCGACCGCGGGGTGGGCGACCCGCTCGGAGGGCCCGCGTTCACCGCCGAAGCCGCCCTCGCCCCGGACGTAGATCTGGGCGTCGTTGGTCCACAGCGGGCCCTCCTCGTCGGCTGCCTCGGTGCGCAGCACCAGCACGGCCGCCTTGCCCTTGTCGTACACCGCGGCGACCTTCGAGGTCTGTACGGCGCTGCCGCTCACCGGGATCGGCCGGTGCACCCGTACGCTCTGCCCGCCGTGCAGGACGGCGGCGAGGTCGATGTCGACGCCGGGCGAGGAGAGTCCGCCGACGACGCCCATGCCGGCGCCCGCGACGGTGGCGAAGGAGGGCAGCACCTGGAGCCGGGACTCCAGCGTGTAGCGCAGCTCGTCGGGGTGGGTGGCGGCATCGGCCCGGTCGGGGTCGGAGCCGGCGCCGATCCCGAGGTGGTAGAGCTGGACGTCCTTGTGGCCCCAGCTGATCCGGGTGGAGCGGGGTTCGGCGGCGAGAGCCTTTTCGGCATCAATGGGCATGGGAGAGCTGCTCCTTGATGGTGGGAAGACCTCGGCGCGGCCGTCCGCACCGTCGGCCGCACCGAGGTCGCGCGGGACCGGCCGCCACGCCCGTTCTAGAACGCGTTCTAGCCGATGAACCCATGTATAACGCAGCGCCCAGCAGTTGTGAAGACCGTTGCTGACGCTGCGTCAGATCGATCTGCGGGCCGCCGCCCGGCCATGACATATGTCATGGCGAAGTCCGTACACACACATCTGCCCGGGGCCCCGGCCGCCTCCGTAGCGTCATACCCATGAAACGGACAACGGGGAGCGGAGCCGCGGTGGACCTCACCGGGGTGGTCAAGACCTTCGGCCGGGCGGGGCGCAGCGTACGGGCCGTGGACGGGATCGATCTGTCCATCGGCCGCGGCGAGACCGTCGCCCTGCTCGGCCGCAACGGCGCGGGCAAGTCCAGCACCATCCGGCTGCTGCTCGGCCTCGACGTTCCGGACTCGGGCACGGTGCGGGTGCTGGACCGGGCCGCGGAGCACGCGGTACGGGACGGTCTGGTCGGCGCCATGCTCCAGGACGGGCGGCCCATCCAACGGGTCACCGTCCGCGAGCTGATCGACTTCGTCGCCTCGACATATCCGGCGCCGATGCCGGTCTCCGAGGCGCTCGCGCTGGCCGGGGTGAGCGACTACGCGAACCGGCGCATCGACAAGCTCTCCGGCGGCCAGACCCAGCGCGTCCGCTTCGCCGTGGCGCTGGCCGGAAATCCGGAGCTGATCGTCCTGGACGAGCCGACCGCCGCCCTGGACGTGGAGGCCCGGCGCACGTTCTGGGACTCGATGCGGGCCTACGCCCGACGCGGCAACACCGTCCTGTTCTCCACCCACTACCTGGAGGAGGCCGACGAGAACGCGGACCGGATCGTCGTCATCGACCGGGGCCGGATCGTCGCGGACGGCACCGGCGACGCGATCCGGGGCTCGGCCGGCCGCAGCCTCGTCTCGTTCGACCTGGCGGGCGGCCCGACCGAGGGCCTGGAGCGGCTGCCCGGCGTGGTCACCGTGGAGGTGTCCGGGGACCGGGCGCTGCTGTACACCGACGACTCGGACGCCACCGTCCGGGAGCTGGCCCGCCTGGACGCGATCCGCGACCTCCAGGTCTCCCGGGCCACACTGGAGGACGCGTTCCTCTCCCTCACCGCACCCGCCGCGGCCCCCGTGTCCGATTCCGAGAGGGAGACCGCCTGATGTACCGCTACATCGTGCTCGAAATCCGCCGGACCCTGCGCGACGGCTTCTTCCTGATCTTCGGGACCGGGATGCCGGTGATGATGTACCTGCTCTTCACCAACATCGGCGGCGGCAACGACGTCGACGGCTGGAAGACCGCCTCGATGGTCGGCATGGCCGCGTACGGGGCGCTGGGCTCGGCCATGTCGATCGGTACGGGGGTCGCCTCCGACAAGACGCTCGGCTGGCTGGACCAGCTGCGGGTCACCCCGCTCGCCCCTTCACAGGCGGTCGTGGGCCGCGCGATCAGCGGTTCGGTGACGGTCCTGCCGACGATCCTCACGGTGCTGCTGACCGGCGGGCTGGTCAACGGGGTGCGGCTGGACGCCTGGCAGTGGATCGCGCTGGTGCTGCTGCTGTGGATCGGCGCGCTGCCGTTCACCATGCTCGGGCTCGGCAACGGCTACCGGCTCACCCCGCAGGGCACCGGGGTGGTCAATGTGGCCTGTCTGATGGGCTTCGGGATCGTCGGCGGGCTGTGGTTCCCGCTGGAGCTGCTGCCCGGGTGGCTGCGCTCCATCGGCAGGTTCACCCCGGCCAACCGCTTCGCCGACCTGGGCTGGGCCACCACCGAGGGCCACGCGCCCGGCGCCGGCACGATCGGGGTGCTGTGCGGATGGCTCCTGCTGTTCGGTACGTACGCCGTGATCTCGTACCGTCGGTCCGCGAGGACCGTGTGATCCGTGAGGACCGTGTGACAGGAGTGGGCATGTCCGGGAACCGAACGGATACGTGTGCGGACCGGCGGCCGGGCCCGTGGCGGCGCCGGCGCAGGAAGGGCGAGGAGCGGCGTCCCGGCCCGCCCGGCCCGTACGCCATGCTGCCCTGGCTGCTGATGGGGATGGGCTCCTTCTCCAATCTCTTCCAGGGCGAGGCGGCCAACCCCTGGCTCGGCGGTCTCGGGCTGCTCACGTTCAACTCCCTCTATGTTTCGGTGGTGTTCCGCGGCTTCGACCGGAGGAAGCGGGAGAGCCCGGTGTCGTACTGGCTGCTCGCCGCGATGGCCGCCGTCACGTTCGCGCTGGCGATCGGCTACGGCGGGAGCTGGCTGCTGTTCTTCCCGCTGCTCTCACTGGCCTGCGGCGCCGTCCTGCGCAACCGGCAGCTGGCGGTCTGCGTGCTCGCGCTCGCCCTGACCGCCACCTTCGTGGCGGTGTGGCGCGGCAACGGCAGCTCGGACCCGTGGACGATCGGTTACGGCACATTCATCTCGGGTGCGGTGACCGCCGCGATCCTCACCCTCGCGGAGACCGTGATGGAACTGCGGGCCACCCGGCAGGAACTGGCCCGGACCGCCGTCGAGAAGGAGCGGCTGCGCTTCTCCCGCGATCTGCACGATCTGCTGGGCCACACGCTCTCCGTGATCGTGGTCAAGTCGGAGGCCGCGCGCCGGCTCGCGCCCCGCGACATGGACGCGGCGCTCACCCAGGTCGCCGACATCGAGTCCGTCGGCCGGCAGGCCCTCACCGAGATCCGGGAGGCCGTCACCGGCTACCGGGAGGGCAGCCTGGCCACCGAACTGGACCGGGCCCGCTCGGCGCTGACCGCCGCCGGGATCGAACCGGTGCTCCGCCGCTCGGGCCCACCGCTCGCCCCGCAGACGGAGGCCCTGCTGGGCTGGGTGGTGCGGGAGACCGTCACCAATGCCGTACGCCACTCCCGGGCGACCACCTGCTCGTTCGTGCTCGACGGCACGGCCGAACGGGTCCGGCTGACGGTCACCGACGACGGCCGGACCCCGCCCGCACCGCCTTCCCCGGGCATCGGA
Source organism: Streptomyces sp. NPDC127117 (assembly GCF_042677325.1). NCBI lineage: Bacteria > Bacillati > Actinomycetota > Actinomycetes > Kitasatosporales > Streptomycetaceae > Streptomyces > Streptomyces sp. NPDC127117. Next base: position 303,081 of record NZ_JBHXTM010000003.1, on the reverse strand, counting down.
GGCACCGGCCTGAAGGGCCTCGCCGAACGCCTGGCCGCGGCCGGCGGCTCGCTGACGGCGGGCAGTGGCCCCGAGGGCGGTTTCGTGGTCACGGCGGAACTCCCGGCGGACGCACCCGGCCCGGTGGACGCCGACCCGGCTTCCGGCCCGGCCGAGAGCCATACGCTGGGACGGTGAACGAGATGCCGCAGGACCACCGCCCGGCCAAGTCCGTACGGGTACTGCTCGCCGAGGACCAGGGGATGATGCGGGGCGCGCTCGCGCTGCTGCTCGGTCTTGAGCCGGACATCGAGGTCGTGGCGCAGGTGGCCGCCGGGGACGAGATCGTGGACGCCGCGTTGCTGTCCCGGCCCGATGTGGCGCTGCTGGACATCGAGTTGCCCGGCCGCAGCGGGCTGGACGCCGCCGCCGATCTGCGTGAGCAGGTGCCGGACTGCCGGGTGCTGATCCTCACCACGTTCGGCCGCCCCGGCTATCTGCGCCGGGCGATGGAGGCCGGGGCGGCGGGGTTCCTGGTCAAGGACGGGCCGGTCGAGGAGCTGGCCGCCGCGATCCGGCGGGTGCTGGGCGGCGAGACGGTGATCGACCCGGCGCTGGCCGCCGCCGCGCTCAGCGCCGGGCCCAGCCCGCTGACCGCGCGGGAGCGGGACGCGCTGAACGCCTCGGTGGACGGGGCGACGGTCGCCGACATCGCGGCGAAGCTGCATCTGTCCGAGTCGACGGTGCGGAACTATCTGTCCGCGGCGATCGGCAAGACGGGAACGCGCAACCGGATGGAGGCGGTGCGGGCGGCGCGGCAGCAGGGGTGGCTGTAGCCCGGTCCGGACGGAGGGCCCCGATACCCGCGGACGCCACGGCGGCAAGCGTGGCCACAGAGCCTGCGGACCCGGCCCGATCCGGACGGAGGGCCCCGATGCCCGCGGGCCCCGTGCCTCAGTGGCGTTCCGGCCGGTGGCGCGGCAGCAGGAGGACCATCAGCAGCAGTCCGCCGAGCAGCACCGCGCCGGCCGTCCGGAAGGCCAGTGCGTAGCCGGCCGTCAGTTCCACCGGGTCCGCGGCGCCGCCCGTGCGGGCCGCGGCGACCGTGGAGAGGACGGCCAGGCCGAGTGCGCCGCCCATCGTGCGGGAGGTGTTGACGAGGCCGGAGACCAGGCCCGCTTCGCCGGGGGCCGCGCCGGAGGTGGCGAGGGCGGCGAGCGGGGTGGCCGCGAGGCCGCTGCCGGTCATCATCAGCACACCGGGCAGACAGACCGCGGTGAGGTACGAGCCGTCGGCCGTCATCGTGGACTGCCAGCCGAAGCCCGCGGCGGCGACCGCCGTGCCGATCAGCGCCAGGTTCTTCGCGCCGGTCCGGGCCATCATTCTGGGCGCGCACATGGAGCCGACCACGACGGCCACCGAGGTGGGCATCAGGGCGAGTCCGGCCTTCAGCGCGCTGTAGTCCAGCACGTTCTGCGCGTACACGGTCATGAAGTACCACATGGAGAAGGTGGCCGAGCCGATCACGAACATCGCCACGTTCGCCGATGCCACCGACCGCTTCCCGAGCACCCGCAGCGGCATCAGGGGCTTCGCCGTGCGGGCCTCCACCAGGACGAACAGGGCGAGCAGCGCCGCTCCGCCCAGCAGCGGTACGAGGGTCGCCGCCGCCGTCCAGCCCGCCGCCTCGATCTGCACGATGCCGTACGCGACCGAGGCCAGGCCCGCCGTGACGAGCACCGCCCCCAGGATGTCGATGCGGCTGCGCTCACCGGCCCGCCCCTCGGTGAGCCGGAGTGCGGCGCCGGTCAGGACGAGGACCCCGATGGGTACGTTGATGAGCAGGACCCAGCGCCAGGACAGCGCTTCGGTGAGCACACCGCCGATCAGTCCGCCGGCCGCGCCGCCGCCCGCGCCGACCGCCATCCAGGTCCCTATGGCCCTGGTCCTGGCGGGGCCCTCGGGGACGGCGGCGGTGAGCAGGGTGAGGGTCGCGGGGGCGAGCACGGCCGCGCCGAGTCCCTGCGCGGCTCGCGCGGCGAGCAACTGCCAGCCCTCCTGGGCGAGTCCGCCGGCCAGGGAGGCGGCGGTGAACAGGCCGAGGCCGACGAGGAACATCCGCTTGCGGCCGTAGAGATCGGCGGCCCGCCCGCCGAGCAGCATGAACCCGGCGAACGCGATCGAGTACGCGTTGAGCACCCATTGCAGTCCTGCGGTGCTCAGCCCCAGACCGGTACGCATGGACGGGAGGGCCACATTGACGACGGACACGTCGAGAACGACGAGGAACTGGCCGGTGCAGGCGATGAGCACGACCGCCCAGGCGTGGGTCCGGGCCCGGGGCCGGCCGGTTCTGCGGATGGGCGTCGTCACGTCAACCATGGCTGTCATGTTCGCAGCCACCCCGAGCCCCGTACATCGGTTTCCGGGCGGTGGCGGCCCCGGTCCAGCGGCGTAGGACCCGCGCTCCGCCGGGCCTCAGCGGCGCAGCAGCGTCACCACCGCCGCCCCACCGAGCCCGATGTTGTGGGCCAGGCCGATCCGGGCGTCCGGCACCTGCCGGTTTCCCGCCTCGCCCCTGAGCTGCCAGGTGAGTTCGGCGGCCTGGGCGATGCCGGTGGCGCCGAGCGGGTGGCCCTTGGAGATCAGCCCGCCGGACGGGTTGACCACCCAGCGGCCGCCGTACGTGGTGGCCCCGGACTCGACGAGCTTCCCGGACTCGCCCTCGCCGCACAGCCCGAGCGCCTCATAGGTGAGGAGTTCGTTGATGGAGAAGCAGTCGTGCAGTTCGATGACGTCCAGGTCGGCGGCCGAGAGCCCCGACGCCTCGTAGACCTGGCGGGCGGCGGCCTGCGACATCGGCCGGCCCACGGCGTCGATGCAGGTCCCCGAGGCGAAGGAGTCGCCGGTGTCGGTGGTCATGGCCTGGGCGACGATCTCGACCGCCCGGTCGCCCAGTCCGTGGCTCTCGACGAAGCGTTCCGACACCACGACGGCGGCGGCCGCGCCGTCGGAGGTGGGTGAGCACTGGAGCTTGGTCAGCGGGCGATGGATGGTCTTCGCGGCGAGTATCTCCTCGACCGTGTACGGGTCCTGGAACTGGGCGTACGGATTGTTCACCGAGTGCCGGTGGTTCTTGGCGCCGACGGCGGCGAGCTGCGCCTCGGTCGTCCCGTACCGCTCCATGTGCTCGCGGGCCGCGTTGCCGAAGATCTGGGCGGTGGGCGGGCTCATCTCGAAGCCGTGGGCGGCGGCCATGATCCCGTAGTGCCGGGCGACGGGTGACGTCTTGAAGTCCGCGGCACCGCCGTCCGCTCCCCCGCCGCCGAGGGCGCCGCGCGTCATCTTCTCGAAGCCGAGCGCGAGTACGCAGTCGCTGCCGCCGCCCTCGACGAACTGCCGGGCCATCATCAGAGCGGTGGAGCCGGTGGCGCAGTTGTTGTTGACGTTGTAGACGGGCACTCCGGTCAGGCCGAGTTCGTAGACGGCGCGCTGGCCTGCGGTGGATGGCTGGAAGCAGTAGCCGACGGCGGCCTGCTGGATCTGTTCGTACGCGATCCCGGCGTCGGCCAGCGCCGCCGTGCCCGCCTCCTTCGCCATGTCCCAGAACTGCCAGTCACGGGTCTCGGGCTTCTCGAACTTCGTCATTCCGACGCCGACGACGTACGCCTTCATGAGCTTCATGGGCTTCGCGTGCTGTACGGGCTTCATGGGAGGTCCCTTCAATCGCGCGGGAGGCCGAGGATGCGCTCGGCGACGACATTGAGCTGAACCTGGGTGGTGCCGCCCGCGATGGTCAGGCAGCGGGACATCAGGAAGCCGTGCAGGGCCCGCTCCCCCGGCCCTTCGCCGGCCGCGCCCGCCGGGCCGAGCAGTTCGAGGGCGAGTTCGGCGACCTTCTGCTGGTGGGTGGTCTGGACGAGCTTGCGGACGGAGGCGCCCGCGCCGGGTTCGAGTCCGGAGACCTGCTGCATCGTGGTGCGCAGCCCGATGCAGCCCAGTGCGTGGGCCTCGGCGGCGAGTGCTCCGATACGGGCCCGGCAGGCGCCGTCGAGTTCGCCGGAGCGGGCGATCAGCGCCTCGAGGCCGGTGTCGAAGGTCATCTGGTCGGCCATGTGGACGCGTTCGTTGCCCAGGGTGTTGCGGGCGACCTTCCAACCGCCGTCGGGCTCGCCGACGACGGCGTCGGCCGGCAGCAGGACGTCGTCGAAGTACACCTCGTTGAAGAGGGCGTCGCCGGTGATCTCCTTCAGCGGCCGGATGTCGATGCCCGGGGTGTTCTTCATGTCGACGAGGAAGTAGCCGATCCCACGGTGCTTGGGGGCGTCCGGGTCGGTCCGGGCGAGCAGGATCCCGTGGTCGGCCCACTGGGCGGCGCTCGTCCACACCTTCTGTCCGTTGATCCGCCAGCCCTCCTCGGTCCGTTCCGCCTTCGTGCGGAGCGAGGCGAGGTCGGATCCCGCGCCGGGCTCGGAGAACAGCTGGCACCACAGGAGTTCGCCGCGCAGGGTGGGCAGCAGATAGCGCTCCTGCTGCTGCGGCGTGCCGTGGGCGAGGAGCGAGGGCACCACCCAGGTGGCGATTCCCAGGTCGCTCAGCTTCACCCCTTGTTCCTTCAATTCCTGCTGGATGACGAGCTGTTGTACGGGGCCGGCGCCCAGGCCGTAGGGGGCGGGGAGGTACGGGGCGGCGTAGCCGGTCGGTGCGAGGGTGCGGCGGGCCTCCTTCGGACCGAGGCCGCGGGCGGCGGCGACGGCCTCGCGCGCGCCGGCCCGGTGGGCGTCGGCCCCGTCGGGGAGTTCGAGGGCGAGTCCGCGGCGGGCCCCGCCCTCGGCCAGCCGGACGGCCCGCAGCCGGTGGCCGTCCCCGGCCCCCAGCAACTGCCGGGCCACCAGGGCCCGGCGCAGATACAGATGGGCGTCGTGCTCCCAGGTGAAGCCGATCCCGCCGAGGATCTGGATGCAGTCCTTGGCGCAGCCGTACGCGGCGTCGAGTGCGTCCGAGGCGGCGAGGGCGGCGACCATGGACCGTGCGTCCGGGTCCGTCTCCTCGTCGGCGGCGCGGGCCGCGTCCCACACCAGCGCGCGGGCCCGCTCGACCCGCACCAGCATGTCGGCGCAGAGGTGCTTGACGCCCTGGAACTGCCCGATGGGCCGGCCGAACTGTTCGCGGACCTTGGCGTGTTCGGCGGCGGTGTGCAGCGCCCTGGCTGCCGTTCCACAGGCTTCCGCGGCGAGGAGGACGGCGGCGAGGTCGCGGACGCGGGTGGTGTCGGTGCGTACGAGGCGGTCGGCGGGGACGAGTACGCCCTCGGCGCGGACCTCGGCGGTGGGCCGGGTCGGGTCGGCGCCGCGGTGCGGGCGGGCACTGAGCCCGGCGGTGGCGGCGTCGACGGCGAACCAGAGCGTGCCGGCGGCCGATTCGGCGGCCAGGAGCAGCAGGTCGGCCTCGGCGCCGGAGAGGACGGGCGGTGCCGTGCCGTCGAGCAGATGGCCGTCCTCGTGCTCGACGGCGGTGAGCGTGCCGGGGCCGAGGGCCACCGCGCCGATCCGCGTACCGGCCACGAGGTCGCGCACCAGGCCGTCCGGCCCCGCCGTGTGCAGTACGGCGGAGGCCAGGACGCTCGGCAGGTACGGGCCCGGGAGCGGGGCCCGGCCGGCCTCTTCGAGGACCACGGCCAGATCGAGGAGCCGGCCGCCCCCGCCCCCGTGCTCCTCGGGCAGGTGGATGGCGAGCAGGCCCTGTTCCGCGAGCCCGTCCCAGTACCCGGGGCGCACGCCGGGGGCACTTGAGGCATCCGCGTCCAGGAGTGCGCGGATCTCCTTCGACGGGACGGCGCGCGCCAGCCAGCCGCGTACGGCCTGCGCCAACTCCCTGTGTTCTTCGGTGATTCCGATGCCCATGCGGATCCTCGCCGGTCGCAGCCACTGGAACGGCGCAAGGGTAGAACACGTTCCATTCTGACGGAAGGTCAGATGGCGGCCGGATCTCCGTGCGCTCCGGGCCGAGTGCGCCGTCGTGCCCCGTTCGCAGCGCGTTCACCGGAATACCGCGGGCACCTGGAAGGTTCCACGCTGCACACACTCGGCGGTCGGGCGCTGCCCGCCCGCACCGCCCGTATGCCTCTTCCGACCCTCGATCACGCCGCCCGGAGGCCGCACGTATGCCACAGACGACGAACGAACAGCACGCCGGGGAACTCCCCGATCCGCGGCCGCGCAAGGCGGGCGGCGGGGTCGTCCCCGTGCTCGCCTTCGCGGGTATCACCGTCGCGGTGATGCAGACCCTGCTCGTCCCCGTCATCAAGGACCTGCCCGCCCTGCTGCACACCGACCCGTCGAACGCCACCTGGGTGATGACCGCGACGCTGCTCGCGGGTGCCGTCTCCACCCCGATCATGGGGCGGCTCGGCGACCTCTACGGCAAGCGGAAGATGCTGCTCGCCAGCCTCGCCGTGATGGTGATCGGCTCACTGATATGCGCCTCCACCGACGATCTCGTGGTCATGATCGTGGGCCGCGCGCTCCAGGGCTTCGCCATGGGCGCCATCCCGCTGGGCATCGGCATCATGCGCGATGAGCTGCCGCGCGAGCGGCTCGGCTCGGCGATGGCGCTGATGAGCTCCTCGATCGGGGTCGGCGGCGGCCTGGCGCTGCCCGCCGCCGCACTGGTCGCCCAGCACTTCGACTGGCACACCCTGTTCCTCGGCGCGGCCGGCCTCGGCGTGCTGTCGATGGCGCTCACCGTCGTGGCCGTGCCGGAGCCCACGCTGCGCGCCCCCGGCCGGTTCGACCTCGTCGGCGCGCTGGGACTGTCGCTCGGACTCGTCTGCCTGCTGCTGCCCATCACCAAGGGCAGCGACTGGGGCTGGACCTCGGGCAGCACCCTCGGACTGATCGGCGCCGCGCTGGTGATCCTCGTCCTGTGGGGCCTGTTCGAGCTGCGCAGCCCGGCCCCGCTGGTCGATCTGCGGACCACGGCCCGGCGCGAGGTGCTGCTCACCAACCTCGCCTCGATCATGGTCGGGGTCGCCTTCTACGCCGTCTCGCTGGTCCTGCCGCAGCTGCTCCAGCTGCCGGTGTCGACGGGGTACGGCCTCGGGCAGTCGATGGTGGTCGCGGGTCTGTGCGTGGCGCCGCTCGGTGTGACGATGATGCTCGTCGCCCCGCTGTACGCCCGGCTGTCCGCCCGCCGGGGCCCCAAGGTCTCGCTGATGCTCGGCATGCTGGTCATCGCGATCGGTTACGGGGCGGGGCAGGGGCTGATGAGCGCCGCCTGGCAGACCGTGGTGATCTCGATGGTGCTCGGGGCCGGCATCGGGCTCGCGTACTCCTCGCTGCCCGCGCTGATCATCGGGGCCGTCGACGCGTCCGAGACGGGTGCGGCCAACGGTCTGAACACCCTGATGCGGTCGATCGGTACGTCGGTGTCGAGCGCCGTGATCGGCATGGTGCTGGCGAACACCTCGGTGCATGCCGGCGGGGCCGCGCTGCCCTCGATGGAGGGGTTCCGCATCTCGTTCCTGATCGCGACGGGTGCGGTGGTGATCGGGCTGGTGCTGGCCTCGTTCCTGCCGTCGCAGCGCGAGGCGATGCGTCCGTCGCTGCTGGCGAGCAGCGCCGGGGACGACGCCCCTGCGCCCACCGCCTCCCGCCCAATCGCCGGCTCGGGCTGCTTCCGCGGCCGGGTGCTGGACGCGGACGGCGCCCCGGTGGCCCGTGCCAATGTCACGCTGATCGACCACCGGGGCCGGCAGGCCGGTCTCACCGTGGCGGACGGGGACGGCCACTACGCGCTGACCGCCCCGCACGGCGGCAACTTCGTGCTGGCGGGGTCGGCCGCCGGGTACGCGCCGAGCGCCCGCCCGGCCGCGTACCCGGGCGACGGCCTGCCGGTCGACACGGATCTGGTGCTGGGTGTCAGCGCACCGGAGCGTCGAACCGCGGTGTCGTCGTGAGCAGATGAGAGACGTCCGACCCCGCCGGGAGTTCCTGCGGCTGCGCGCCGCGGGTGAACAGCCGGGCGGGGCGGGCCCCCTGCACCCGGGCCTGGCGCCCCTCGACCCGCAGCCACGATCCCTCGCGCAGGCCGAGCACCGGCACGTCGTTCTCCTCCAGGAATTCGGTGAGCCGCTCCTCGCGGGTCTCGCCCTTGTGGGTGCTGGCCGGGTCCGGGTCCAGGTAGTGCGGGTTGATCTGGAACGGGACGAGGCCGAGCGTCTCGAAGGACGGCGGCTGCACGATGGGCATGTCGTTGGTGGTGCGCAGGGTGGGCGCCGCCATGTTCGTACCGGCGCTGGCCCCCATGTACGGCAGCCCGTCCCGCACCGCCTCGGTCACGGCGTCCCGCAGACCGGTCCGGTACAGGGCGCTGAGCAGCCGGAAGGAGTTGCCACCGCCGATGAACACGGCGTCGGACGCGGCGAGTTCGGCGACCGGGTCGGCGTTCTCGTGGACCCCGCGGACGGTGATGCCGTGGGGTTCGAGGGCCTCGCGGACGCGTGCGGTGTAGGCGGTGTAGTCGGCGAGCGCGTAGGGCACGAAGGCCAGCCGGGCGCCGGAGGGCAGGAACGCGGTGACGGTGTCGATGGCGTGTTCCAGATAACCGCGGCCGTGCTGGGTGGAGTTGGAGAGCAGCAGCAGATTCATGGGGTTCCTCTTGGTTCTCTTCCGGATCATCAGGCAGTACGGGGGCGACGGGTGCGGGGCTTCGGGCGCTGCGGAGGGTGGGTGAGCCGCCGCTCCAGCAGCTCGGCCGCGTGGCGCAGTGCGTCGAGCCGGTCGTCCGGCGCTCCCCCGAAGAGCTCCTTCGCACCGCCCAGGCTGAGGCTGCCGTACGGCTCGCGCCCCAGGAAGACCGGTACGGCGACGGTCGCGATGCCGGTGTCGTACTCGCCGACCGTCCAGGCGTATCCCTGGGCCCGGATCTTGAGGAACTCCTCCTCCAGCCGGTCCGGGTCGGTGACCGTCCGCTCCGTGAAGCGGGCCATCGGGCGGCCCCGGAAGAGCCGGTGGCGCTGTTCGTCGGGCAGATACGCGTAGTACGACTTGCTGGTCGCCCCGGCGTGCGCCGGGTAGAGCTCGCCGACCAGCGGGTAGTAGCGCAGCGGCCCGGCCTCCCCCTCCTCCGCGGCGACGCACCGCATGTGGAAGCTGTCCGGCAGGCAGAACAGGACGGTGTCGCCGGTGACCCGGCGCAGTTCCTCCAGGACCGGTCCGGCCAGCAGCTCCAGCGACCCGGAGCGCTCCCAGAGCCGGCCCAGGCGCAGCACGGCGGGGCCGATGCGGTAGCGGCGGGTGACCGGGTCGGAGACCAGGAAGCCGCGCCCGGCGAGGGTGGCGAGCAGCCGCTGGGCCACCGAGGTGTCCCAGCCGAACTCCTCGGCGACCTCGGTGACGCCCCAGTCGGGCCGGGTCCGCTCGAAGGCGAGCAGCACCAGGAGCGCCCGGTCGACGGTTTGCAGGGCTCCGGCGGGGGTGCGCCGGTCCAGATCGAAGTCCGCCATCGTCATCTCACCATTCAGACCTGAATTGCAAATAACGGGAAACAGTTGCGTTCAACGCTATCCGATCCCGAATGTGGCCTCAGCACCCCGCCCCGCGCTTCCCCCCGTCGAGCGCCGGCCGGGGTGCCCGGATGAGCGAGAAAGGCCCCCCATGTTGAAGTACGTGCTGGACATCGTCGATCTGCTGGACGATCCCCAGGTCAATGGCAAGGCGGTCGTCGAGTACCTCGACTCCGTGAGCGGGACCGAGGGCTCGTCCGCGAAGGTCACCACCGTCATCGGAGAGCAGGGCTCGACCGACTTCGTGATGGTCCGCATCCCGGGCGCCCGAGGGCGTACGTCCGGGGGCGACGCCCGCACGCTGGGCGTGGTGGGCCGGCTCGGCGGCATCGGCGCCCGGCCCGAGGTGACCGGTCTGGTCTCCGACGCCGACGGCGCGGTCTCGGCGATCGCCACCGCCGCCAAACTGCTCGACATGCGCCGCCGCGGCGACGTGCTGCCCGGCGATGTCATCGTCGCCACCCACATCTGCCCGAACGCGCCGACCGAGCCGCACGACCCGGTGCCGTTCATGGGCTCGCCCGTGGACATCGCCACCATGAACCGCCACGAGGTGGCCGACGAGATGGAGGCCGTGCTCTCCATCGACACCACCAAGGGCAACCGGATCATCAACCACAAGGGCCTCGCCCTCTCGCCCACCGTCAAGGAGGGCTGGGTGCTCCGGGTCAGCGAGCAGCTCGGCGAGCTGCTGGCCGTGGTGACCGGTGAGCCGTTGGTCACGTACCCCGTGACCACGCAGGACATCACCCCGTACGGTAATGGGGCACACCACATCAATTCGATCCTTCAGCCCGCCACCGCGACGGCCGCCCCGGTCGTCGGTCTGGCCATCACCTCGGCCGCCGCGGTGCCGGGCTGCGGTACGGGCGCGAGCCATGAGGCGGACATCGCGTCCGCCGCCCGCTACGCCGTGGAGGTCGCCAAGGCCTACGGCAGCGGACAACTGGACTTCCACGACGCGGTGGAGTTCGACAACCTCGTCAGCCGTTACGGGTCGCTGGCTCACCTCCAGACCCTCGGCCGCACACCCCAGGAGTCCTGATGGCAGCCACCCCGCAGGCCGAGGCCGCGGCCCCCGAGGCCAAGAGCATCGGCAGCGACGACTACGCGCTCTCCCGTGTGCCGCGCGACAAGCGGTTCGGCTTCTGGTCGATGCTGCTCCAGTGGCTCGCCCAGTCCGGCTCGATCTCGCAGTTCACCCTCGGCGCCACCATCGGCGTCGGCATGACCTTCGGGGACGCCTTCCTCGCCTTCACGCTCGGCGCGGTGATCCTGGAGATCGTGATCTTCGCGATCGGCCTGGCCGGCATGCGCGAGGGCCTGGCGACGCCGATGCTGACCCGCTGGGTCGGTTTCGGCCGCAACGGTTCGGCGCTGGTCAGCTTCGTGATCGCGGTCAGCCTGGTCGGCTGGTTCGGCGTCCAGAACACGATCTTCGGCAACAGCGTCTCGGCGCTGGTCGGCGGCCCGTCCTGGATGTGGTGCGTGCTGGCGGGCATCGCCATCACCGCGCTGGTGATCTTCGGCTTCAAGTACATGGCCGTCTTCGCCAAGATCGTGACCCCGCTGTTCTTCGCGATGGTCGCCTGGTCGATCGTCTCGACGCTGAAGGACCACTCGCTCAGCGAGCTGATCCACTCGCCGCCGCCCGGCCAGACCATCCCGCTGGCCGTCGCCGCCACCGCCATCGCGGGCGGCTACATGACCGGCGCGATCGTGTCCCCGGAGATGACCCGGTACAACCGGAAGGGCTCGCACGTCTTCCTGCAGAGCGCCTCGTCGATGATCCTCTCCGAGTACATCGTCGGCCTGACCGGTGTGCTCCTGGGCCACCTGGTCAAGAGCAACGAGGTCTCGCACATCGTGCTCTCCACCTCCGGCGCCTTCGGCGTCATCGTGGTCCTGATGTCCACCGCGAAGATCAACGACTGGAACCTGTACGGCTCCTCGCTCGGCGTCGTCAACTTCTTCCAGGTCGTCTTCGGCAAGCGGATCCACCGCGGCGCGGTCACGATCGTCCTCGGCATCGCGGGCACGGTCCTGTCCGCGGTCGGGATCATGACCCACTTCACCGAGTTCCTCTCCATCCTCGGCGTCGCGATCCCGCCGATCGGCGGCATCATCGTGGCCGAGTACTGGGTCGTGAAGAAGATGCGCAAGCCGCTGGACGAGACCCGCGAGTCCGAGACCCTGCCGAAAACCTCGCCCACCTGGGTTCCGATGTCCATCGTCATCTGGATCGCGGCGTTCTGCGTCGGCAAGTTCTACGACGGTGGCATCCCGGCCCTGAACTCGCTGGCCACCGCCTTCATCCTGTACAGCGTCCTCGGCCTGCTGGGCTGGGTGAAGCCGTACGGCACCTCCACCCTGGACGACGAGGACGACACCGCCGCCCCCGCCGCCCCCGCGACAACCCCTGTGGGAGCAGCATGACCACCCCCGACCCCACCTCCCCTCTCGTCCCGGCCTCGGCCGAGGCCCAGGACGAGGTCGTCGAACTCTGCGCCGAGCTGATCAGGTTCGACACCTCCAACCCCACCAGCAACGAGCGCGCGAGCGCCGACTGGGTGGTGGGCCGGCTGGCCGAGGTGGGCATCGAGTCCGAGCTGGTCGAGTCCGCCCCGGGCCGGGCGAGTGTCATCGCCCGGATCGCCGGAACCGACTCCGGGCGCGGCGCCCTCCTGGTCCACGGCCATCTGGACGTGGTCCCGGCCGACGCCTCCGAGTGGCAGGTCCCGCCGTTCTCCGGCGAGATCCGCGACGGCTACCTGTGGGGGCGTGGCGCGATCGACATGAAGGACACGGTGGCCGTCATGCTGGCCACCGCCCGCCACTTCGCCCGCACCGGCACCAGGCCGTCGCGCGATCTGGTCCTGGCCTTCCTCGCCGACGAGGAGGCGGGCGGCAAGTTCGGCGCCCACTGGCTGGTCGAACACCGCCCGGAGCTGTTCGCCGGGGTCACCGAGGCGATCGGGGAGGGCGGCGGTTTCTCCTTCGCCATCGACGACACCCGCCGCCTCTACCCGATCGAGAACGCCCAGCGCGGCATGGCCTGGATGGAGCTCACCGCGACCGGCCGGGCCGGCCACGGCTCGTCCCCCAACGACGAGAACGCGGTCACCGACCTCGCCGAGTCACTCACCCGGATCGGCCGCGAGACCTTCCCGATCCGGCTGATCGAGCCGGTCCGCGCACTGCTGGAGGAGGCGGCCCGCCTCTACGGCGTCGAGTTCGACGAGGACGACATCGAGGGCAGCCTCGCGAAGCTGGGCCCGGTCTCCGACTTCATGCAGGTGGTGCTCCGCAACTCCGCGAACCCCACCATGTTCGACGCCGGCTACCAGACCAACGTCATCCCCGGAAAGGCGACCGCCCGGGTGGACGGTCGTTTCCTCCCCGGCCACGAACAGGAGCTGATCGACACCATCGACAAGCTCCTGCTCCCCTCGGTGACCCGCGAGTGGGTCAACCACGACATCGCGCTGGAGACCACGTTCGACGGCCCGCTGGTCGACGCCATGTGCGAGGCCGTACGCGCCGAGGACCCGGACGGCCACCCCGTCCCGTACTGCAACCCGGGCGGCACCGACGCCAAGGCCTTCACCCACCTCGGCATCCGCTGCTTCGGTTTCAAGGGCCTCAAGCTCCCGCACGACCTGGACTACGGCCGTCTCTTCCACGGCGTGGACGAGCGCGTCCCGCTGGAGGGCCTGCGCTTCGGCGTCCGCGTCATGACCCGCCTCTGGCAGACCTGCTGACCCCACGATCCGCCCCGACCCGGGCTCACCCCTCGTACGCCCCCGCCGAGCACACACCGTGCCCGGCGGGGGCGTACGGCCTTGCGGCCGGGCCCGGCGCCGCCGACCCGTCACGCAGCGGCCGCGCCGACACAGAATTCGTTGCCCTCCGGGTCCGCCATCACCACGTGGTGCCCGTCGAACTTCTCCAGGACGGTCCCGCCCGCCCGCACCAGGCGTTCGGACTCCGCGTCGATCCGGGCCCACCGCTCGTCGGGACCGCCGTGCCCCGGCACTCGGACATCGATGTGGAGCCGGTTCTTCGCCGTCTTGGGCTCGGGGACCTTGAGGATGCACAAGCGGGGGCCGACGCCGTCGGGATCGCAGAGCCACGCTCCGTCGTCCACGGAGTCGTCCTCCGGCAGGTCGAAGGACGCGAACCACTCCGCACGCGTTTTGAAGGGGGCCGGCGGTGGCTCGTCGACGTAGCCGAGGGCCGTCTTCCAGAAAGCGGCGAGGGTCCGCGCGTCCGCACAATCAAGCGTCAGGTCGATTCCGGCTGCCATGCCAGGACCGTACTGCGCGCCTGTGACAGTCGGGTCATGGCCGCACGAACGATGCGCAAGGACTCCTGCGGTCCAGGAGCAGGTGCGGACAGGTCGGTGAACGCCTCGCCGGAAGCCCGGTCACGTTCTGCCGGTACGTCGACTGCGAGAACCCGCAGGGGATCAGAAGACGGCCCCGCCGGTGACAAGCTGCCCCGCCGCCCCCGCCGACACCACCGATGAGCGCGTACGGCACGATGGGGCGCCGTCGAAACGCGCACCCCCGACCACCGTCCCCACCAGGAGGAACCCGTGCCCGCCGAGTCCGTCGTCGAGCCGTCGCCCGAGATTCTCGCCGCCTTCCAGGCCGCCAAGGGCTTCATGCCGGTGGGCGAGGGACTCGCGCTGTACGCGGCCGCCGCCGAGGCCGCCGCGCTGGGGCTGCCCATCCTGGAGGTCGGCACGTACTGCGGGCGCTCCACGGTCCTGCTCGCCGACGTCGCGCGGGCGGCCGGTGTGACGGCGCTCACCGTCGACCACCACCGCGGCAGCGAGGAGCAGCAGCCCGGCTGGGAGTATCACGACCCGACCGTGGTGGACCCCGAGGTCGGGCGGATGGACACGCTGCCGACCTTCCGCCGGACCCTGCACGCGGCGGGCCTGGAGGACCATGTCGTGGCACTGGTCGGGCGGTCTCCGCAGGTCGCGGCGGTCTGGGGCGGGAAGCTCGGCTTCGTCTTCATCGACGGCGGCCACACCGACGAGCACGCGAACGGCGACTACGAGGGCTGGGCGCCGCATGTGGCCGAGGGCGGGCTGCTGGTGATCCACGATGTGTTCCCGGACCCCGCGCACGGCGGCCAGGCCCCGTACCGCGTCTATCTGCGGGCGCTGGAGTCCGGGGCGTTCACCGAGGTCTCGGTGACGGATTCGCTGCGGGTGCTGCGGCGTACCGGAACGGGCATCTGAGGGTGGCGGTCCGGAGGCCCGGATAGCATCGCGTGGTGCCGTACGACGAGAGCGTTCCCCCCACCCGGCGCCGCCGGTCCCTGCTCGCCGCCACCGCGTTCGCCGCCGTGTGCCTGACCGCCGCGGGCTGCGGCGCGGGCGACGACAGCGGCGGGACGCGGGCCGAGCCCAGGCAGGGCGGCAGCGGTACCTCCGCACCATCGCCGTCGAAGAGCGCTCCGGCACCGGAGCGGACGTCCGCCTCCCCCACCGCGTCCGCGAAGCCCCCGAAGCCTTCCGGGCCCTCCGGTTCCACGGGCGGCGGGGCCACCGGGCCGCTGTCCGGCAAGACCGTCGTCATCGACCCCGGACACAACCCGAACAACCATCTGCACACCGGCGAGATCAACCGCCAGGTGGACATCGGCACCACGCACAAGGAGTGCGACACCACCGGGACATCCACCAACTCCGGTTACGCGGAGGCGCAGTTCACCCTCGATGTGTCGCACCGGCTGCGCACCCTCCTCCAGAAGCAGGGTGCGAAGGTCGTGCTGACGTACGACAACGACCGCGCGTACGGGCCGTGTGTCGACGAGCGGGCCCGGATCGGCAACGAGGCGCGGGCCGACGCGGTGGTCTCGGTGCACGCGGACGGTTCCGCGGTCGGCAACCGCGGCTTCCATGTGATCCTTCCCGGGCTGGTGCGGGGCGGTAGGGCCGACACCTCGAAGATCGTCGAGCCGTCGCGCGACCTCGGCACCAGGATCGCCGGCCTCTTCGTCCGCGATACCGGAAGTGCACCTTCCAATTATGTCGGCGGCAATAGCGGGTTGGACATCCGAAAGGATCTGGGCGGACTTAATTTGTCGACCGTGCCCAAAGTGTTCATCGAATGCGGCAATATGCGTGATCCGAAGGACGCCGCACTGCTCACCAGCGCGGGCTGGCGCCAGAAGGCGGCACAAGGCATTGCCGATGGCATCAGCAGCTACCTCAGCGGGTAGCAAGAGGTAGTTCTGAGGCGAAATTGGGGGGAAGTGCGTCCGAGGGCCGGGCAGGGGCACAACCCGCCCGGGCAGACGATAGATTCATCCGTACGATGGGGAGCCGCCCCCGAGCTTCGTGCCGTGCCCGCCGCACCCGTGCAGGCGGCAGCGACGACCGCCCCGACGAGACGATCGACTAAGGACCTTCACGTGAATATCCGCTCCCTCACTCGAGGCGACGGCGTGGTGATCGGAGCAGCGGTCGTGCTGTTCATCGCCTCTTTCCTCGACCTCTCCGGCTTCGACTGCCCTGCGGGCATCAACTGCTCCAACTACAACGCCCCGAACGCCTGGGACTCGCTCGGGCTGCTGATGAGCGTCTATCTGGCCGGAATCATCGGAGCGGCGCTGGTCATCGTGGGCCGCGCCACCCCGGCCCGTAAGGTCGTCGGCTTCGACCTCGGTCAATTCGGTGCCGCTTTCAGTGTCTTCGCGGTGTGGACGTCCTTCTGGACGACCATCGACGCCGGCGACGCGGGCGCCGGAATGATCCTCGGACTGCTGGCCACGATCGTGCTCGCGGGCGGCGCGGTCGCCACCCCGCTGGTCCCCGCCCTCAAGGCCCCGCTGGTGAGCGCCTCGGCTCCGAGGGGCGTGCAGGCCCCGTACGGCGGTCAGCCGCAGCCCGGCCAGGGGTACGGTTACCCGGGCCAGCCGCAGCCTTCGTACGGCGGTCAGCCGGGTCAGCAGCAGCCGTACGGTGCGCAGCCGCAGCCCGGTCAGCCGGAGCCGCAGCCCCAGGGCAACGCCCCGAAGGCCGCCGGTGCGCCGGCCGGTGACTTCACGCCGTTCTGGTTCGCGGTGCCGGTGGCCCGCCCGCTGTACGGGGAGGACGGTTCGCCGTCGCCGATCGCCGAACTGGCGCCCGGTACCTGGTACCTCGCGGTGGAGCAGCGCGGTCCGGGCCTGATCGCCCAGACCCAGGACGGCCGTCGCGGCGTGCTCCAGGACACCACGGGCATCCAGCGCGGCTGAGCCCACCACACGCGGTACGACAGCGGCCCTCCGCCCCTTCCGGGCGGGGGGCCGCTGTCGTACCCTCCGTCCGTACTTCATTTTCTGACGTATCGTCAGAACTATTGGGAGGCGGCGGACATGCGGCTCGGACTGGCGCTCGGATACTGGGGCCGCGGCCCGAACCCCGCCCATCTGGAGCTGGCCAGGGAGGCGGAGGAGCTGGGGTACGCGTCGGTGTGGACGGCCGAAGCCTGGGGCTCGGACGCCTTCACCCCGCTGACCTGGATCGCCGCCCACACCTCCCGGATCCGGCTGGGCACCGGCATCGCGCAGATGGCGGCGCGCACCCCGACCGCGACCGCCATGCACGCCCTCACCCTCGACCATCTCTCCGGCGGCCGGATGATGCTCGGCCTCGGGCTGTCCGGGCCGCAGGTGGTGGAGGGCTGGTACGGGCGGCCGTTCCCGAAGAGCCCGCTGACCGCGACCCGGGAGTACGTCGACGTCATCCGCCAAGTCCTGCGCCGCGAGGCCCCCGTCGAGCTGGACGGCCGGTTCCACTCCCACCCGTACAACGGTCCGGACGCCACCGGTCTGGGCAAGCCGCTGAAGCCGATCACCCATCCACTGCGGTCGGGGCTGCCCGTCCTGCTCGGGGCGGAGGGGCCGAGAAACATCGCGCAGACGACCCGGATCGCGGACGGCTGGCTGCCGCTGTACTGGTCCCCGATGCGCACCGATGTGTACGAGGCGTCGCTCACGGACCTGCCCGACGGATTCATGATCGCGCCGATGGCGCGGGCCCAGGTCTGTGACGATGTCGCCACGGGGCTGCTGCCGGTGAAGGCGATGCTCGGCTTCTACATCGGGGGGATGGGCCACTCGGCCCGTAACTTCCACGCCGATCTGATGGCGCGGATGGGGTTCGAGGAGGAGGCACGGCGGATCCAGCAACTGTTCCTCGAAGGGCGCAAGGAGGAGGCGGTGCTGGCGGTTCCGGACGCGTTCGCGGACGAGATCTCGCTCGTCGGGCCGCGTCAACGGATCGCGGAGCGCCTGGAGTCGTGGCGCAAGGGCCCGGTCACCGATCTCCTGGTGACGGCGCCCGACCCGCAGACACTGCGGGTGCTCGCGGAGCTCAACTAGGGCCTGGGCGGGCCGGGTCGGTCGGCCAGGTGTCGGCCGGGCGTCCGCTCCGTCGTGTCGCGGTGCGCTCCCAGGGCTGGGGGTCCGGGTAGGTCAGGAGTTGCAGGGTGCTGCCCCACGGGGTGCGCAGATACGCGAACCGGTTGTGCTCCCCCGCCTCGGGGCCCGGCAGCGGCTGGGCCGCGGCGAGCAGCGAGGCGCCCGCGGCCACGCAGTCGCGGACGGCCGCGTCCAGGTCGTCGGCGTACAACGCCACGTGCTGCCAGCCGAAGTCGCAGGGCAGTGCCGGGGGTTCGCGGCGGGGCCCTGGAACTCGCAGAGCTCGATGCCCGGTCCGCCGCCGGGGAGGGCCAGCATCCTGACCGCCAGCTGCTGGGTGCCGGCCGGAACGCCGAGCCGCTGCTCGACTTCCGGGCCACTGTTGGGTCCGTCCTGGCGGCGCAGGGTGTCGTAGAGCACCTCGGCGCCGAAGGCCCTCGTGAGAAAGAGGGTCGCGGTCTCCAGGTCGGGGACCGTGACCCCGATGTGGTCGATGCCTCGCACGCTCGTGGCCGTCATGGCTTCACCGTTCCTGTCCCGGGGCCGCGCCGATGGCCCCGTCCGCCCCGGAGCGGGCCCGCTCCGGGATCGTGCCGCCGCGCGACCAGGCCAGGAGCCGGCCGGCCGGCCAGGTGGTGACGACGCGTTCCGCCGGGACCAGGCACTCCTCGGCGCGGGCACAGCCGTGGATCTGCCAGTCCAGCTGTCCGGGTGCGTGGGCGTCGGTGTCGACGGCGAAGAGGGTGCCCGCCCCGACGGCGCGGCTCAGCAGCCTGCGGGGCGGGTCGAGCCGTTCCGGTCGGCTGTTGATCTCCACGGCGGTGCCTGCTTCCGCGCACGCGGCGAAGACCGCGTCCGCGTCGAACCGGGACTCCGGGCGCTTGCGCTCCGCGACCAGCCGTCCCGTGCAGTGTCCGAGGATGTTCGCCCGCGGATGGCGGACGGCCGCGACCAGCCTCCTGGTCATCGGCGCCGGGGCCATCCGCAGCTCGGAGTGGACGGAGACCACCACGACGTCCAGCTGTTCCAGCAGCTCGTCCTCCTGGTCGAGGGAGCCGTCGGGAAGGATGTCGCACTCGATGCCGGTGAGCAGCCGGAACGGCGCCCATCGCGCGTTCAGCTCGGCGATCCGTGCCAGCTGCCGGCGCAGCCGGTCCGGGGAGAGACCGTTGGCGACGGTCAGCCGGGGCGAGTGGTCGGTGAGGACCGCCCACTCGTGGCCCAGCTCCGCCGCGGTGCGGCCCATCTCGTCGATCGGGCTGCCGCCGTCCGACCAGTCGGAGTGCAGATGGCAGTCGCCGCGCTGGAGCGCGAGGAGGTCCGCGCCGCCCTCGTCGGGCCCGGTCGCGGCCTCCTCCTCCAGCCGTTCCAGATAGCCGGGTACGTCCCCGGCCACCGCTTCCCGGATCACCTGCGCGGTCTTCGGCCCGATGCCCTTGACCGACTCCAGTGAACCGTCCGCCGCCCGCCGCCCGGCCTCGCCGTCCGCCATCGCGGCCACCGCGTCGGCGGCAGCGCGGAAGGCCCGCACGCGGTAGGTGCCGGCCCTGCCGCGTTCCAGCAGGAAGGCGATCCGTTTCAGGGCGCGCACTGGCTCCATCGGCACCTCCACCGGGGCCGCCGGACACTACGGGCTTGTCCCATCCAGCTTCGCTCAGCCCCGCCCGGCCCGCACAACGGGCAGGCCGGCGGCGGGCTCCCCGGGCCGGGGGGCTCAGCCGAAGGTGGCGCGCTCCAGCCAGAAGTCCAGCAGCTCCGTGTCACCGAGCACCTCGACCCGGTCACTGTCTGCCGCCAGGCGCCGGTTGAAGACCAGCATGACGTCGGTGAGCGGGCCCCGCAGCGCGACGGTCGCCTTCTCGTGGGCGCGCCGCCAGGTGAAGCCGTCCTCGCCGAACTCGATCAGCCATTCGGCGCCCGGCACGTCCGTGGCGTGGAGGTGGATGGAGCGCCCGGCCCCGGTCAGTTCGGCGGCGTGCGCATCGCCCGCGCTCCGGGCGAAGTCGACGATCTCCAGCCATTCCTCGATCGTGTCGGCGGCCAGCGCCGGCGCCACCTCGTACCCGGTCCCCGCGGTGACCGCCGCGTCGGCGTGGTGGACGATCGTCTCGTGCGCCATCCGGCGCGCCCAGAAACCGGTGCTCCCCTCCCAGGCCCAGGACCACACCTTCTGTCCCGCGCCCGCGGCCCGCAGCGCCTCGACCGTGCCGGCCGCGCCGTCCGCCAGCCAGGCGTCGAGGGCGGCGGGGTCTTCGCTCCCGGGGGCGGAGTCCGGAACCCGCTCCGGCGGAACCACCTCGGTGGCCCGGGTGCGTACGATCTCGCCGGCCCAGCGGTGGGCCCGGCCGACGTGGAGGGCGAGTTCGCGCAGGGTCCAGTCGGGGCAGGTCGGTACGGTCGCGCCGAGGTCCGCGCCGAGGATGGTGGCCCTCAGCGCGTCGGTCCGGGCGATGATCTCGTCACAGTAGAGGTCGTGCGTGAGGTCCTGCGTGAGTGCGCTCATGTCTCGCACCCTAGTGCGATCACGGGCCGAACCCCATTGGTTATCCGCCGAGTTGCGAGGTGGTGGGTACCTTGTCCTTGACCTCGGCACCGGCGCTCCTGCCCGCGTCCTTGATGCCGTTGATCACGCTCTCGAAGGCCCCGATGTCCCCCTCGCCCGCCTGGCCCTTGCGGAGCTTGTCGGCGAGTCCCTTGAGCGATTCGATGCCCGCCGTCAGCGGCGCGACCGCCTTGGACAGCAGCGGGTCGCCCTTGGCGTTGACCGTCGCCGCCTTCAGCCGGTTGTAGGCGAAGCCACCCGCGAGACCGGCCTTGACCAGCGCGAACGTCCGCCCGTCGGCACCCTTCTTGAACTTGCCCGCCCGGTAGGGCTTCACGATCCACTGGTACGTCGCACCGGCCGCGAGCCCCGCGTTGGTGACGAACCGGGTCTTGGCGAACTTCTGCGCCTCGGCCGACGAGGTGCCGCTCGGGGACGCCGAACTGCTCGCACCGCTCTTGTCGCCGCCGCCGCACGCGGTGGCGCCCACGACGAGGGCGCAGGACAGCAGCAGCGAGACGATCGGACGGCGGAGCGGTACGGGACCGGTCGCGGCGGAACTGGGCACAGCGGGCCTCCCTGGCCGGGCGCATCAGGGCGATCTCTACGGTGAGTGACGCTTGTGGGCACTCTCGGTAAGGTTCGCCCGGCCCGGGACGGCGTGCCACTCGGGAAACGCCGTCCGGGTTCCCGGTGCGGGGCACGCGACAGGGGCATGAGGACCGGCCGGTGCGGCGGTCGCGTCAGGCGACGCTGTACGTCCGGTCCGGGTGCCCGTCGAGGAGCAATGCGCGCACCGTCCCGGCCTCCGGGGCGTGCAACCGCTCGTAGACATCGAGCGCCTCGTTCCACGAAGCGACGGCACGGCCGGTCTGGCCCAGTTCCGAAAGTGCGTGGCCGAGCACGGTCAGCACGTTGGCCCGACGCCACTCCCCACCGATTCCGCCCAGCGTGATCAGCGCCGTCTCGGCGTTGGCCGCGGCCTGCGCCGGGCGCCGCGCGGCGAGGTCGACCTCGGCCAGACGGAACAGGCTCATGCCTTCCCACAGCTGCTGCCGGCCCGCACGGAAGACGTCCAGCGCCTCGTGGAGGCAGTCGCTCGCGGAGTCCAGTTCGCCGCTCCGGGTGAGGGCCAGGGCAAGCGCGTAGCGGCCGTTGGCGCCGCGCACGGAGCTGCCCATCGCGTCGTAGATCTCGATGCCCTGCCGGGCCAGCGCGATGGCGCTCGCGGTCCGGCCGGTCGCGAGGTGGATGCGCGAGAGGTTGCACAGGACGGCGGCCTCTCCGGGGCGGTCGCCGAGCGCGCGGAAGCACTCGATGGCCCGGGAGAGCTGCGCCTCCCCGTCCCCGTACCGCTTCTGGTACAGCGCGATGACGCCTCTGCTGTTGAGCGCGTCGCCCATGGTCCAGGAGTCGCCGGCCGAACCGCCGAGCCGTACCGCCTCGCGTGCTTCGTGGTCCGCCTCCCGGAAGCGGCCCGCGAGGGAGTGCAGGTGGGCGAGAGCGGTTCGCGTCCGGCCCTCGGTGCGCTCGTCGCCGGTTGCCGCAGCGGCGCCCCGCAGGGCCGTGACCGCCAACTCGTAGCGTTTGAATTCGCTGCCGGACTCGGCGAGGTCCCGCGTCGCCAGCAGCAGATCGGCCGCCTTGCGCAACTCGCCCGTGTCGACGGCCTGATGGGCCGCGGACAGCAGCGCCTTTGCCTCGCCGAACAGCCAGTCCAACGCCTCGGCGCGGGCGGTGAAGACCAGCCCGTCGCCGGTGGTCGGCTCCAGGTGCTCGATCAGGCGGTCGCCGGGCCGCTCCAGTGCGTACACGCCCGCTGCGGTGGCCAGGTAGAAGTCGAGCAACCGGGACAGCGCCGCTGCCCGCTCACCCGGCAGTTGCTCGTCCCGCTCCGCGCAGGCACGCGCGTAGAGGCGGAGCAGGTCGTGATACCGGTACCGGCCCGGTGCCGCCGACTCCACCAGCGATGTGTCGACGAGGGACTCCAGGAGTTCCTCGGTGTCCTCCTGGGGGAGGCCGAGCACGGCCGCGGCGGCCGGCAGAGAGAGGTCCGGCCCGTCCGCCAGGCCCAGCAGACGGAACGCGCGCGCCTGCGCGCATTCCAGCTGCCCGTAGACCAGCTCGAAGGCGGCCTTCACCGCCAGGTCACCGGACTGCAGCTCGTCCAGTCGCCGCCGCTCGTCCGCCAGCTTCGCGGCCAGTACCGAAACGGTCCAGGTCCGCCGCACCGCCAGCCGCGACGCCGCGATCCGGATCGCCAACGGCAGGAAGCCGCACGCGGCAACGACGTCGCGCGCCGCCACACTCTCGCTCGCGACCCGTTCGTGGCCGACGATCCTGGTGAACAGGTGCAGGGCCTCCTCCGGGCTCAGCACGTCCACGTCCACCAGACGGGCGCCCGCCAGGTCGCCGAGGTGCCCCCTGGACGTGATCAGCGCGGCGCATCCCTCCGTGCCCGGCAGCAGCGGCCTCACCTGGGCGGCGTCGCACGCGTTGTCCAGGAGCACCAGCACCCGCCGCCCGTCCAGGACCGAGCGGTACAGCGCCGCCCGGTCCTCCAGGGAGGCGGGGATCGCCGCTTCCGGCGTGCCCAGAGCGCGCAGGAAGGAACCCAGGACCGTCTCGGGCTCCGTCCTCGTCGTCCGCAGGCCCTGAAGGTCTACGTACAGCTGACCGTCGGGAAATGCCGGGCGGGCCCGGTGAGCGACGTGTACCGCCAGCGTCGTCTTGCCGACGCCCGCGATTCCCGACAGTGCCGACACCGCCATGACCTGCCCGTCGGCCGATGCCAGCACCTCCCCCAGCTCCTCCACGTACGACACACGGCCCGTGAAGTCGGGGACCGTGGCGGGCAGTTGGGCGGGACGAACGGAGGCCACGGGCGGCTCGGGCTCCGGAGCGGACAGCTCCGCCAAGGCCGGGTCAGCCTGCAGAATCCGGTGCTGCAGCTCCGTCAGGGCGCGGCGGGGGTCCACTCCCAGTTCGTCCGCCAGCAGCCGTCTGGTGTCGGCGTAGACCGCCAGTGCCTCCGCCTGACGGCCGCTGCGGTACAGCGCAAGCATCAGCAGCTCCCGCAGCCGCTCGCGCAGCGGATGCACCGCCGTCAGCGACGTGAGTTCCGAGACCGCTTCCGCGTGGTGGCCCTGCTCCAGCTCCATGTCCAGGCGGAATTCGATCAGTTGGAGGCGCCACTCCTCCAGACGGATGCGCTGGGCCTCCGCGTACGGGCCCGGCACCCCCGACAGCGGCTCGCCGTCCCACAGGTCCAGCGCCCTGCGGAGCAGATCACTCGCGCGGCCCGCCTCCCCATCGCCTCTGGCCCGCTCCGCCCGCTCCGCGAGATCCTGCACCGTCGACAGGTCCAGGGCTCCGTCCGGCAGGCCCCGGATCGCGTAACCGCCCGACTCGCTCACCAGGACGCCCGGGTCGAGGACCTTGCGCAGACGGGAGGCATATGTCCGGATGGCGGCCAGCCCCTGCGACGGGGGCTCGTCGCCCCACAGCGCGTCGATCAGTTCGGCCGCGGTCGCCGTACGGCCCTCGCGCAGCAGCAGGGCGGCCAACAGCCCGCGCTGCTGCGGTGATCCGCTCGGCAGTGCTTCGTTTCCGCGCCAGGCGCGCACCGGGCCGAGTACGCTGAAGCGCAGTGCCACCGGGCCGTCGGGCGACATGACGGGACGCCGCTCCGGCTCCCGTGACGCGTCATCCATCGCTGCCCCCTTTCGGCAGCGTACCAACTCGTTTAGCAGACGTATACGGATCGTTTATCGGCACCTGCGACCATCGACGCATCGCACTCTGTGACTTGCCCAGTCCGGGGCTGCGCCGAGGCGGGGCTCCCGGGAGTGGCATCCCGGGCCCCGACCGCCCGGCCTGACAGCCGATCATTTCGCGCTGCACTTTTCTTCAACTCTAGCTCAGTCAAGTGACTTTGAGCTACCGTCATCCCGTTGCCGCGAACCGCGGGTGGACCGGCCCCTGCCAAGGGCCCTGCATGGCCTGCCTGTCGGTGCGCGCAGCAGATCCGGACTGGGCACCGTCACAAGGAGAACGAGCATTGTCATGCAATCAATCAGTCCACCTGTGCTGTGGGCCGGAGTCGTGGTCACTCTGGCCTATTTCGTATTGGTCGGTTACCTCATCAGGTCGCTGAGGACCAACAAGCGGCTGCCCTCGGTGATCGCGGCCGTGACGGGGCTCGTGGGTGCGCTTCCCGTGGTGCTCTACGCCCTGTATGCCGTGCTCAGCACCCCGGCATAGGTATCCGCACGGAGTACGTATCCGGCTCGGGGAAGCGGCGGGACAAGAGCCGCTTCCCCCAGTCACGCGGCCGTTACCCGTCCTGGGATCTCTCGCCCTGGCGGCAGCAGTCCGGCTCCAGCCCGCGCGGCAGGTGTTCGCCGCCGAAGACCTCCGCGGTCGCCTCGTCGCCGCCGAGCGCGGCGACCGCGAGCAGCAGCGATCCGGCGGTCCAGGTGGTGAGCTCCTCCGGCCAGAACGCCCGGTTGCCCTCGAAGACGTACCCCGTCCAGTACATGCCGCCCTCGGCGCGCAGATGCTGGATGGACTGGAGGATCTCCAGCGCCCGGTCGGACTCGCCCATCACCCAGAGCGCCAGGGCGAGTTCGCAGCTCTCACCGCCGGTCACCCACGGGTTGGGCAGCACGCAGCGCACCCCGAGGCCGGGGACCACGAAGCGGTCCCAGCTCTCCTCGATGCGCTCCTTGGCGGCCGTTCCGGTGAGCGCGCCGCCGAGGACCGGGTAGTACCAGTCCATCGAGTAGCGGCTCTTGTCCAGGAAGCGTTCCGGGTGGCTGCGGATCGCGTGGCTCAGCGCACCGGTCGCCAACTCCCAGTCGGGCTGCGGCTCTTCGCGCCGTTCGGCGATGGCGAGCGCGCAGCG
The DNA here is from genome assembly GCF_042677325.1 of Streptomyces sp. NPDC127117. NCBI lineage: Bacteria > Bacillati > Actinomycetota > Actinomycetes > Kitasatosporales > Streptomycetaceae > Streptomyces > Streptomyces sp. NPDC127117. The sequence continues at coordinate 277,665 of NZ_JBHXTM010000003.1, read as the reverse complement.
CAGCGCCTGGTGGATGGAGGAGCAGCCGGTCAGCAGCGCGTCGTCGACGGGGGTTCCGTCGGCCTCGCGCTTCCAGCCGATCTGGCCGCCGGGCTGCTGGAGCCGCAGGACGAACTCGACGGCCGCGAAGACGGTCGGCCACATCCGGTCGACGAACGCGTCGTCGCCGGTGGCGAGGTAGTGGTGCCAGACGCCGACGGCCACGTACGCGCAGAAGTTGGTCTCCAGCGAGCGGTCGGTCGGCCGGTCCGGGTCTCCGTCGTGGTACGCGGCGTACCAGGATCCGTCCTCGTTCTGGTGCCGGGCCAGCCAGTCGTACGCGCGCTCCGCGGCGGCGTGTTCGCCCGCCACGTCGAGGGCCATGGCGGCCTCGGTGTGGTCCCACGGGTCGAGGTGGTGGCCGCGGAACCAGGGCAGGGCGCCGTCCTCGCGCTGCACCGCGAGCAGGGCCGCGACGGTCTCGGCGGCCTCCTCGGCGGTGAGGACCCCGGGCAGTACGAGGTGCTCGGTCTGCTCGGGAACGGTCACGCCTCGGCCTTGGTGAGGTCCTCGGCCGCGGCGGCCACGGGCAGGTGCGGCTTGGTCGCGTACGCCACGAAGCTCTTGCCGACGACCGGGTTCAGCAGCTGCTCGGCGACCCGGGTCGCCATGGGCTTCTTCATGATGTCCCAGACCAGCAGCTTGTGGTACGCGCGGACCGGCAGCGCCTTGTCGTTGTCGACCCCGAAGGCGCACTTGAGCCACCAGTACGGCGAGTGCAGGGCGTGGGCGTGGTGGGTGCCGTACGGCTTGAGGCCGGCGCCGCGGATCTTGCCGAGCAGTTCGTCGGCCCTGTAGATCCGGATGTGGCCGCCCTCGACCTCGTGGTAGGCGTCGGAGAGCGTCCAGCAGACCTTCTCGGGGCCGTACCGGGGCACGGTGATCGCGATCCGGCCGCCGGGCCTGAGCACCCGGACCATCTCGGCGAGCACACCCTTGTCGTCGGGGATGTGCTCCATGACCTCGGAGATGATCACGACGTCGAAGGACTCGTCGGGGAACGGCAGGTTGAGCGCGTCGCCCTCCATCGCGGTGGCGGTGGCGCCCTCGGGGGCCTCGCCGGCCTCCTTCATCGCGGCGAACCACTTCGCGACCTCGCGGATCTCCTCGCCGTTCTGGTCGAGGGCCACGACCTGGGCGCCGCGCCGGTAGCACTCGAAGGCGTGGCGTCCGGCGCCGCAGCCCAGGTCGAGCACTCGGTCACCTGCGGCGAGCGGGAAGCGGGTGAAGTCCACGGTCAGCACGAGTGCCTGCTTTCGCGGTCGGGGGAGGCGGGGGCGGTTACGACGGGAACGGGCGGCGTCAACGGCCGCGGCCGGCGCGCGTGGCACCGGACCGGGCGGCGATCGCCTCGCGGTAGAGGGCGGCGGTTCCGATGGCGGCCTGCTTCCAGGTGAAGCGGGAGAGCACCCGGTCACGGCCGGCGGCACCGAGCCGGGCCCGCAGCTCCGGGTCGCCGAGCAGCCGGGCGAGCGCGTCGGCCAGCGCCCCGGCGTCGGCGGGCGGGACGGCCAGGCAGGTCTCGCCGTCCGGGCCCGCGACCTCGGGGATGGCACCGCCGGTGGTGGCGACGAGCGGGGTGCCGGTGGCCATGGCCTCGGCGGCGGGCAGCGAGAACCCTTCGTACAGCGAGGGGACGCAGGCGATCTGGGCGCCGCGCACCAGGTCGACGAGCTCGGCGTCGCTGATGCCCTTGACGAACTCGACGGATTCCCGGAGTCCGTGCCGCTCTATGGCCTGTGCGACCGGTCCGTCCTCGGCCCGCTTTCCGACGACCACGAGGTGCGCCTTCGGGTTCTCGGTACGGAGCTTGGCGAGCGCCTCGACGAGGTGGACGAGACCCTTCAGCGGGACGTCGGCGCTGGAGGTGGTGACGATCCGGCCGGGCACCTCGGCGACCGACGGGTCGGGCGACCAGAGGTCGGTGTCGGCGCCGATGTGCACGACATGGATACGGTCCCGGCGCACCCCGAGGTGGTCGATGATCTCCTGCTGGGAGGAGCCGGAGACGGTGAGCACCGAGGGCAGCCGGCGGGCGACCCGCTTCTGCATCCGGGTGAAGCCGTACCAGCGGCGTACGGAGGCGCGCCGGCGGCGGGTGCCGGCGGCGTCCAGGTCCAGTCGGCGGTCGACGGTTATGGGGTGGTGGATCGTGGTGACGAGCGGGGCGCCGAGGTCGGCGAGGAGTCCGTAGCCGAGCGTCTGGTTGTCGTGGATGACATCGAACTCGCCGCGGCGGGCGGCGAGATGGCGCCGGGCGCGCAGGCTGAAGGTGAGCGGTTCCGGGAAGCCGCCGGTCCACATGGTGGCGACCTCGGCGGCGTCGATCCAGTCGCGGTACTCGCCGCGCCCGGGAGTGCGGAACGGGTCGGGCTGGCGGTAGAGGTCCAGGCTCGGCAGCTCGGTGAGCGGGACGCCTTCGTCGAGCACCGGATAGGGCTGGGCGCCTATCACCTCGACGCTGTGCCCGAGGCGGGCGAGCTCGCGGGCGAGGTGGCGCACGTAGACGCCCTGGCCGCCGCAGAAGGGGTTGCCCTTGTAGGTGAGGAGTGCGATGCGCAACGGACGGTCGTCGGCGGTGCCCGACGTGTCGCTGCCCGTGCGGGGGCCCGACTCTATGGCCTCAGCGGTCACACTCGGCCCCCTTCTCACTGCGTGTTCGCCGGAGCGTAACCGCTCACGCTAATCTAGAACAAGTTTCAGACTGGATCGTTCAATGAGCTACGAATCTACCGGCAGGTAGCGTCGGTGCAACGGCCGGATCAGGTGATTCGCGCCACCACCGGGCACGCTGGCATGCTGTGCGCCCCCGGGAGACCGAGCGCCTCCCTCCGGTCGCGGACAGAAGCCATGGATGGGGACACATGACAGCTGAGGCCAAGCCGGCATCGCCGCCCCTGACCGAACGGCAGGAGGCCCGTCGGCGCCGCATCCTGCACGCCAGCGCCCAGCTCGCCGGCCGGGGCGGCTTCGAGGCGGTGCAGATGCGCGAGGTCGCGGAGGAGGCCGGGGTCGCCCTGGGCACGCTGTACCGCTACTTCCCGTCCAAGATCCATCTGCTGGTCGCCACCATGCAGGACCAGCTCCAGCACATGCACACGACGCTGCACAAGCGCCCGCCGGCCGGCCAGGACCCGGCGCAGCGGGTCGCCGACACCCTGATGCGGGCCTTCCGCGCGCTCCAGCGCGAGCCGCATCTGGCGGACGCGATGGTGCGCGCGCTGACGTTCGCGGACCGCAGCGTCAGCCCGGAGGTGGACACCGTCTCGCGGATCACGACGGCGATCATCCTGGACGCGATGGGTCTGGAGCATCCGACGCCGGAGCAGCTGTCCGCGGTCCGCGTCATCGAGCACACCTGGCACTCCGCGCTGATCACCTGGCTGTCGGGCCGGGCGTCGATCGCCCAGGTGAAGATCGACATCGACACGGTGTGCCGACTGATCGACGTGACCAAGCCCACGGAAGCCCCCTAGCACACACAGGCCCCACTTCGCGGCGTTTTCATCACACTCCTCTCACCGTTCTGACCGAAAGAGCCACAGGCGGCTCCTTAACATGGTCATGACCAGCACCGATGGAGAGGAAGACATGGCTGACCAGTCAGGCATTGCAGGCGGCACGACGGAGGCCCAGGCCCCCGGCGGACCGGGATACGGCGCTCAGCCCCCGGCCGGCTACGGATACGCCGGTGGTGCCGCGCTGCCCAGCGGCAAGGCGACCGCCTCGATGGTGCTCGGCATCCTCGGTCTGGTGCTCATTCCGATCATCCTGCCGATCATCGCGCTGTGCCTCGGCATCTCGGCCAAGCGCATGGCCGACCGGGGCGAGGGCAGCGGCCGCGGCCAGGCGGTCGCGGGCATCGTGATGGGCTGGGTCGGCATCGCGTTCGCCGTGCTCGGCATCACCGTGGCCACGGTCCAGGGCATCAGCGCGATGTGACGGGCCACCGCCCAGGACCCGCGCACCGCGCACCGGCCGCGCCGATGGAACCGTACGATCCGGTTCCCCGGCGCGGCTTTCGCTTTCCGGGCCCATGTGCGGCCCCCACACGCGCACCGCGCCAGGTGGGGTGTCCTGCACCATGTCGACGGCTCCACAGTGTTCATACGGTTCGGCGACATCACATGAACACGCCGAGGAGCCGGTCACCATGCGTCGCAGAGCCACGGGCACCGCCCGTCACCGCAGATCCCTCTCCACCGCCGCCGTGCTGACCGCCGCCGGTCTCGTGCTGGCCGGGTGCACCGCCGCCGGGAAGGCGGGCGGGAGCGACTCCGGCGGGGACTCGAAGGACCGAACCGTCAAGGTCGGTCTGGTGTACTCCCGGACCGGGCTCCTCGCGGACTACGGCAAGCAGTACCGCGACGGGTTCATGGCGGGTCTGGACCACGCCACGAAGGGCACCGGCAAGGTGGCCGGGCACCGCATCGAGGTCACCGAGCAGGACGACGCGGGCGATCCGGGCAAGGCGGTCTCGGCGGCGAAGAACCTGATCGGCAAGGGCTACAAGGTGCTGGCCGGCACCACCGACTCCGGGGTGGCGCTCCAGATGGCGCCGCTCGCCGCCCAGAACAAGGTGCTCTACATCAGCGGCCCGGCCGCCACCGACGCCGTGACCGGCATCAACGACTACACCTTCCGGTCGGGACGGCAGTCCTACCAGGACATCCTCACCGCCGGGGCGATGCTCGGCGAGGCCAGGGGCAAGAAAGTCACGGTGCTGGCCCAGGACTCCACGTTCGGCCAGGCCAATGTCACCGCGGTGAAGGCCGTACTCGGTGCCGAGGGGGCGAAGGTCGGCTCCGTACTGGCCCCGCCCAGCGCCACGGACCTGACCCCGTTCGCCCGGCAGGTGAAGGCGGGCAGGCCCGATCTGGTCTTCGTCGCCTGGGCCGGCTCGACCGCGCCGGCGCTGTGGACCGCGCTGGACCAGCAGGGCGTGCTGGAGGCCGGCAAGGTCGTCACCGGCCTCGCCGGAACGGCCTCGTACCCGGTCTTCGGTGCCGCCGGATCCAAGGTCTCGTTCCTGGCGCACTACTTCCCCGGCGCGGGCGGCGACAACGCCGTGGAGAAGTCCATGCTCGACTCCGTCGAGAAGGCCGGCGGCACCCCGGACCTGTTCACCCCCGACGGTTTCACCGCCGCGCAGATGGTGGTGCGCGCGGTCGAGCAGGGCGGCGCCACCGACACCGCCGCCATGGTCGAGGCCCTGGAGGGCTGGAGCTTCGACGGGGTGAAGGGCAAGGAGCAGGTCCGGGCCGAGGACCACGCCCTGGTGCAGCCGATGTTCGTCGCCAGGCTCAGGGGGTCGGGCGCCGGAGCCCGCCCGGAGCTGGTGAGCACCGCGCCGATGGACGAGGTGGCGCCGCCCGCGAAGCCCTCGGCGGGCTGACCGATGACCGCACCGGACACCACCGCGGAACACCCGGGCGGGGTGCGGAGCACCGCCCCGGTGCTCCGACTGGACGGGCTCGGCTGGGGCGTCGGCGGGGCGACGATCGTCGAGGACGTCACACTGAGCGTCCACGAGGGCGAGTTCCTGGCCTTCATCGGCCCCAACGGGGCGGGCAAGACCTCCCTGTTCAATCTGATCAGCGGGCTGACCACTGCCACCTCCGGCACCATCGCGCTGGACGGCACGGACATGACCGGCCGGCCCGCGCACGCACGGGCGCGGCACGGCATCGGCCGCACGTTCCAGACGTCCAGCCTCTGGCCGGCGATGAGCGTGGCCGACCACGTCCGGCTGGCCGCCCAGGCCGCGCGGGGCGGCTCCCACCGGCTGTGGCGGCGGGCGTCCCGGTACACCGCCGAGGTGGACGGCGTACTGGAACGCACCGGTCTCGGCCACCGGGCACGGGCGACGGCGGCCGAGCTGTCGCACGGCGAGAAGCGGAAGCTGGAACTCGCGGTGCTGCTGGTGGGCGAGCCCCGGCTGATGCTGCTTGACGAGCCGATGGCCGGGGTCAGCGCGGAGGAGGTCCCCGCGCTGACCGAACTCATCCGCGCCCTGCACCGGGACGAGGGCCGCACGGTCCTGATGGTCGAGCACCACATGGACGTCCTGCTGGGGCTGGCCGACCGGCTCGCCGTGATGCACCACGGACGGCTGCTGGCGCTGGACACCCCCGAGGCAGTGACCGCCGATCCGACCGTCCAGCAGGCCTATCTCGGGGAGGGGCTGTGACGGCCGGAACCCTGCTCGCCGTACGGGATCTGCGGGTCCTGATCGGCGGCCGGCACATCCTGCACGGCGTGGACCTGGACGTCGCCCGGCACGGCGTGACCGCGCTGCTCGGCCGCAACGGCGCCGGGAAGACCACGACCGTACGCGGCGTGCTCGGCCTCGTCCCGCGCACCGGCAGCGTGCGGCTGGACGGCGAGGAGACCGTGGCGATGGCGACCCACACCGTGGTGCGCCTCGGCATCGGTTACGCGCCCGAGGACCGCGGTGTCTTCGCCGGGCTGACCGTCGCGGAGAACCTGCGCCTGGCCGAGCGGCGCGGCGCGGACGGGCCCGCCTACCCGCTGGTCCATGAGCTGTTCCCCGAACTGAAGCGCCGCGAGCGGCAGTTGGCCGGAACACTGTCCGGCGGGCAGCAGCAGATGGTGGCCATCGGCCGCACCCTGCTCAACGGGAACCGGCTGATCATCGCCGACGAACCCACCAAGGGCCTGGCGCCGAAGGTGGTCACCGAGGTCGCCCGGGTGCTGGAGCGGGCCGCCGAGGCGGTGCCGGTGCTGCTCGTGGAGCAGAACCTCGCCGTGGTGCGGCGCCTGGCCCGGCACTGCGCGGTGCTCGCGGACGGCCGGACCGCCCATCAGGGACCGGCCGCCGAGCTGCTGGGCGACGCGGAAGCCGCACGGCGCCTGCTGGGCGTGGGACACGGCCCGGCCACCGAAGCACCTTCCGTGGAGGCGGATTCCTGATGTCCACCGTCGTTCTGCTCACCATGACCGGACTCGGTCTGGGAGCCCTCTACTTCCTGATCGCATCGGGACTCTCGCTGATCTTCGGCCTGATGGACGTGCTCAACTTCGCGCACGGGGCGCTGCTCTCCATCGGCGCGTACGGCACCTGGTGGGCGGCCTCCGGCAATCTGCCGGGCGCCGGTCCGGGCGGGGCGGGCTTCGTCCTCGCCGTCCTGTTCGGTACGGCGGTGGGCACCGCGGCCGCCGTGCTGCTGGAACTCGCCGTCGTACGGCCGCTCTACACCCGGCCCCGCGAGCAGGTCCTCGCGACGGTCGGGGTGGGGCTCGCCGTCCCGGCGCTGCTGTCGGGCATCTGGGGCTCGGACGCCCGCACCTTCCCCGGCCCGAAGGCGCTGTCCGGCACGTTCGGCCTGTTCGGCGCCCAGGTGCCGGTCAACCGGCTGGTCCTGGTCGCGGCGGCGGTCGTCGTCCTCGTGGCGCTGCGGCTCTTCCTCGGCCGCACCCGGCACGGTCTGGTCGTACGGGCCGGGGTCGAGGACCGGGCCATGGTCACCGCGCTCGGCGTCGACGTGCGGAAGGCGTTCACGCTGGTCTTCGCGATCGGCGGCTGCGCGGCCGCGCTCGGCGGGGCGCTCGGCGGCCTGTACTTCGGCTCGGTCGACCCGCGTCAGGGCACCTCCCTGCTGATCTTCGCGTTCGTCGTGGTGGTCACCGGGGGCATGGGGTCGGTGAGCGGCGCCGCCGTGGCGTCCGTCGTCATCGGCCTGGTCCAGCAGTTCGCCAACTACTACACCGCAGCGGGCCTCGGCGACCTGGCGGTCGTCGTCCTGCTCGCCGCGCTGCTGCTCGTACGGCCGCGCGGACTGACCGGGAGGCTCGCGTGAGCACCGCCACCGAGACACAACACCGCACCGGCGGGGAGAATCCGGCCGCGCAGGCGTCCGGGAGCACCGTCCGGCTGCTGCGCCGCTGGTGGCCCGCCGCCGTACTGCTGGTCCTGGCCCTCGCCCCGTTCAGCGCGCTGCCGCTGCCGGGGCTCCTGGACGGCCCGCTCGGCAGTCCGGGAAGTCTCCAACTCCTCGCCATCTGCCTGCTGTTCGGCGCCCTGGCGACCGGTTACGACCTGCTGCTCGGCCGCACCGGGCTGCTCTCCTTCGGGCATGCGCTGTACTTCGCGGCGGGCAGCTACGCCACCAACGTGTTCCTGCTGGAGGCCGGTCTCCCGTTCGCCGTGTCCGCGCTGCTCGGCGTCTGCTGCGGGATCGCGCTCGCGCTGGTCCTCGGGTCGGTGAGCCTGCGGGTCACCGGCATCGGCTTCTCCATGGTGACGCTGGCGTTCGCCCAGGCCGGGTCGATCCTGGTCTCCCGCAACCCCGGCGGCCTGACCGGCGGCGAGGAGGGCCGGGCCGCCCCGGCCGAGCTGCTGCCGTCCGGGCTGGTCGGCATCGAGAACACCGCGAACCTCTACTGGCTGGCGCTCGGCTATCTGGTCCTGACGCTCGCCGTCGTCCACCGGGCGGTCAACTCCCCCACCGGGCGTGTCTGGGAGGGCATCAAGGAGAACGAGCGCCGGGTGGAGGTGCTGGGGCTGAAGCCGTACGGGTTCAAGCTCACCGCCTTCGTCCTGGCGGGCGCCCTGGCCGCGCTGGGCGGTCTGGTGCACCTGCTGCTCACCGGCGGCTCGACCCCGCAGACCACCACCTCCGACTTCACGCTGTCGCTGCTGGTGATGGTGGTGCTGGGCGGGTCCGGCACCCGGTGGGGGCCGATGGCCGGCGGCATCCTCTACACCTGGGCCGATCACCGGCTCGGCGATCTGGCCGGTTCGGGCGCGGTCGCCGAACTGCCCGCGGTGCTGCGGGTGCCGCTGTCCCAGCCGCTGTTCCTGCTCGGTGTGCTGTTCGTCGCCGTGGTACACCTGCTGCCCGGCGGACTGGCCCGGCTGCCGTCCCGGCTGCGCGCGGCACGCCGTACGCCCGCCGCCACCGAACCGTCCATGGACAGGAAGTCCCGGAAGGAGAACGGACACCCGTGATCGCGTACGAAGAGGTACGAGTCCCCGTCGACGGGGGCGAGTTGGCGGTGCTCCGGTGGCCGGCCCGGGAGCCCGGGGCGCCGGTCGTCCTCGCCCTGCACGGCATCACGGCCAACGCGCTGTCCTGGGGGCCGGTGGCGCGGCTGCTGGACGGCCGCGTCACCCTGGTCGCGCCGGATCTGCGGGGCCGGGCCGGGAGTTCCGCGCTGCCCGGACCGTACGGGATCGCCGCGCACGCCGACGACGTGGCCGCCGTGGCCTCGGCGCTGGGCACCGGCCGGGTGGTGCTGGCGGGCCATTCGATGGGCGCGTTCGTGGCGGCGCTGGCCGCCGTACGGCACCCGGAGCGGTTCGGGCCGCTGCTGCTGGTGGACGGCGGCATCGGCTTCCCCGCTCCCACGCACCTCGCGCCGGACGAGCTGATGACCGCCGTGATCGGCCCGGCGATGGACCGGCTGTCGATGACCTTTCCGGACCGGGCGGCGTACCGCTCGTTCTGGCGGGCGCACCCCGCGTTCGCGGACGCCTGGTCCGACGAGGTGGACGCGTACATCCAGCGCGATCTGACCGGGGACGAGCCCGCCATGCGTTCCACCTGCCGGATCGAGGCGGTGCGCACCGACGGCATCGGCCTCTTCGACGAGGAGGTGCTGACGGCGGTACGGAAGCTGCCCGTCCCGGCGACGCTGCTGTGGGCGCAGCGCGGCCTGATGGACGAGGAGCAGGGCCTGTACGACGAGACCCGGCTGGCGGCGGCGGACCTCGGGGGCACCCGGGTGACGCCGGTCGCGGTGCGGGGCGTCAACCACTACACGGTGCTGACGGGGGACGCGGGCGGCAAGGAGATCGCGCGCCGGCTGCTGGACCTGTCCGGCGCCTGAGGACGGCCGGGGCGTGTCCGGATCCGGTCTGCCGGACACGCGCGCCAGGGCCTTTCGTTTGGATCGGGCCGGATCAGGCACCGGGGCACGCGAGCCCGGCAGGATCCGAACGAGAGGCCCTAGCGGTCCCGGCCGCCCGCCAGCAGGTGGAGCCGCAGGGCGAGTTGCAGCTCCAGGGCGCGTCCCGGCTCGTTCCAGTCGCGTCCCAGCAGCACCTGCACCCGGTCCAGCCGTTGCACCACCGTGTTGACGTGTACGTGGAGTTCGTCCTTGGCGCGGACGAGGCTGCCCCCGGAGCCGAAGTAGGCGCCGAGGGTGCGCACCAGGTGGGTGCCGCGCTGCGCGTCGTACTCCAGCAACGGGCCGAGCGTCGCCGAGACGAAGCCGTCGATGTCCTGCGCGTTGCCCAGGACCACGCCCAGGAAGCCGAGTTCCTCGACGCAGGCGCCTTCTCCCGTGCGCCCGAGGACCCGCATCGCGCGCAGGCAGCGGGTGGCCTCCCCGTAGGCGGCGGCCAGTTCGCGGGCGCCGCGCGCCGGGCCGGTGGCGGCGACGGTGACGGGGGTCTGGGCGAGCCGGCCGAGCTGGGCCGCCGCCGCGCGGGCAGCGTCGCCCGCGGCCGGTCCGGGGTCACCGGCCGCCACCAGCAGCACCACGGCCCCGGCGTGTTCCGCGCTCACCCCGTGGATGTCCCCGCCGAACAGATAGCGCATCGCGGCGGGGGCCAGCCGCTCCCGGGCCCCGCACTCGGCCACCAGCAGCAGATGCGGGCGGTCGAGGTCGATGCCCAGGCGGCGGCCGCGTTCGGTGAGTCCGGCCGGGTCGCGGTCCGCGTCGGTCAGCAGGTCGGAGATCAGCTCGCCCCGGATCCGGTTCTCGGTCTCGGCGACGGTGCGGCGCAGCAGCAGGAGCAGTCCGGTGACCACCGAGGCCCGTTCGAAGAGCCGCCGGTCGGAGTCGTCGAGCTGTCCGCGCCGGTGCAGGACGAGACCGGCGAGGAGTTCCCGCCCGGCGAGGACCGCGCAGATCCACCGGCCGTCGCGGTGCACGGCACGGGCGCCGGTACGGGATTCCTCGGCGGTCTCGGCCAGCCATCCGGCGTCCATGCCGTCGGCGGCGAAGTCCGCGCCGTCGGGCCGGACGGCCGCCAGGGGCCGCCCGCCGGGGTCGTGAATGGTCAGCGGGGAGTCCAGCAGCCCGGCGACCGCCGCCGCGACGTCCTTGACGTCCCGGCCGCGCAGCACCAGGTCGGTGAGCCGGTCGTGGGACTCCTCGGCCCGTCGCATGGCCGCCGAGTGCGCCCGTACCGCCGCGTTGGCCTCGGCCAGCTCGGCGTTCGCGCCCGCCAGTTCGTCCAGCGCGGACCGGGTGTCGGCGAGCGCGCGGGCGGTGTCGATGGCGATCGCGGCATGGGCGGCGAGCGAGCAGAGCAACGCGACCTCGTCGGGGCTGAAGACACGGGGCGCGCGGTCGGCGGCGAAGAGGACGCCGATGACCTTTCCGGTGCCGCCGCGGCTGGAACCGAGGAGCAGCGGCACGCCCAGGATGGCGACGAGCCCGTCGTCGAGCACCGCGAAGTCGATGTTGCGGGTGTGGTGGAAGCGGTCGTCGGTGCGGTAGTCGTGGGTGGCGTACGGGCTCGCGGTCTGCGCCACCAGCCCGCCGAGCCCTTCGCCCAGCTCCAGCCGCAGGCGCTGGAAGGCCACCGACACCGATCCGTCGGTGACCCTCATGTAGGTGTCCCCCGCTTCCTCGTCGGGAAGCGTGAGATACGCGGTGTCCGTGCCGAGCAGCATCCTGGCCCGGCGGACGATCGCGTTCAGCACCTCGTCCAGGTCGCGGGAGGCGGCCAGGTCGCCCGCGGTGTCGAAGAGCGCGGTGAGCTGGAGCTCGCGGCGGCGGTGCTGGCGCAGGGCGCCCCTGATGCGCAGGGCGGTGGCGGCGGCCCGCTCCACCTCCGCCAGATCGCCGGCGGGCACCCCGGCGGCCCGCGCCTGCGAGGAGACCGCGCCCAGCGCCTCGGCGGGGGCGTCGTCGGCCAGCAGGTCGAGCAGGCGTCGCAGATGGGGCGCGGCGGAGGCGGAGGTGGACGGTTCAGACATGGGCGGCCGGGATTCGTAGGGGACGGGATTCGTGGGGGGGCGGGATTCGCGGGGGCGGGGGTCAGTTGGCGGTCCAGCCGCCGTCCATGGAGAGCGAGGTTCCGGTGATGTGCCCGGTGCGCGGCCCGCAGAGCCACAGCACGGCCTCGGCGACGTCGCCGGGGTCGATCAGCCGCTTGATCGCACTGCGTTCCAGCATGACCCGGCCCACCACCTCCTCCTCGGAGATGCCGTGCGTACGGGCCTGGTCGGCGATCTGGTTCTCGACCAGCGGGGTGCGTACGTACCCGGGGCAGACGCAGTTGCTCGTCACCCCGTGCTCCGCCGCTTCGAGCGCGACCACCTTGCTGAGTCCCTCCAGTGCGTGTTTGGCCGTCACATAGGCCGACTTGTAGGGGCTGGCCCGCAGTCCGTGCACCGACGAGATGTTGACCACACGCCCCCAGCCGCGTTCGTACATGCCCGGCAGGGTCCGGCGCAAGATGCGGAACGGGGTCTCCACCATGACGCGCTGGATCAGTGCGAAGCGGTCCGGCGGGAATTCGTGCACGGGGGCGACGTGCTGGAGCCCGGCGTTGTTGACCACGATGTCCACGTCGGCGGGCAGGGTGTCCACCACGTCGGGGACGGCGAGATCGGCCACCCACGCCGTCCCGCCGATCGCCTCCGCCAGGCTCTTCACGGCGTCGGCGGCCTTGTCCACCACGTGCACATGGGCGCCGGCGGCCGCCAGGGCCTGTGCGCAGGCCCGCCCGATGCCGCTCGCTGCGCCGGTCACCAGCGCGGTGCGCCCGGTCGGCGTCGGGTTCGCGGGCGGCGGGTCGGTGAGCGGGGCGGGCCCGGGGGCCTGGGGCTGAGGAGTCTCCATGGCCGTCACCGTAAGGAGACCGGGGCCCACGTCACACGGGGCCGGTGCACACACCGTCGTACGCCGGCATGGTGGCCGCGTACATGGGGCGGGTCGGGCGGCGGGCCGTCGGTGTGCCGCGCCGGGCACGGTCCGCCGCCGCCGGCCGGGGCACGCAACGGCGGTGCCGCACACAGCCGGTGCCGGCAAGTGGCCGCCGGGCCCATGGGCGGGGGCGCGCGGGGGTCGTAGCGTCCGCCGGCAGTGTCCGATCAGCAGGCACAGCCCTCACAGGGAGGCACCCGTGCGCCCATCGATCCTGCGACGCCTGCTCCGGCGCGTCGCCCCCACGGCCGCTCTCGCTCTCGTCGCGGCAATGCTCGGCACCACCGGAGCGGCGCCGCCGGCCACGGCCGCCGGTGGTCTGCAACAGGTCACCGGCTTCGGCTCGAACCCCGGCAGCCTCCAGATGTACGAGTACGCCCCCGCGTCCCTGCCGGCGAACGCGCCGCTGGTCGTCGCCCTGCACGGCTGTACGCAGACCGCGAACGACTACTACACGAACTCGGGCTGGCCGAAGTACGCCGACCTGTGGGGCTTCGCCGTGGTGTTCCCGCAGACCACGGCCGCCAACAACGCGCTGTCCTGCTTCGGCTGGTTCGATCCGGCCGAGGACGGCCGGGGCCGGGGCGAGGCCGCCTCGATCGTGCAGATGGTGGAGTACGCGAAGCAGCAGTACGGCTCGGACGGCCGCCGGGTGTACGTCACCGGCCTCTCGGCGGGCGGCGGCATGACGGCCGACCTGCTGGCCGCCTACCCGGACGTGTTCGCGGGCGGCTCCGTGGCCTCGGGCCTGCCCGCCCAGTGCGCGACGAGCCAGGCGGGCGCGTCCGGCTGCCAGACGGGGCCGCAGAAGCTGACGCCCGCGCAGTGGGGCGACAAGGTGCGCGCCTCCTACCCCGGGTACACGGGGCCCTGGCCCCGGGTGGCGATCTGGCAGGGCAGCGCCGACTACACGGTGTACCCGGCCAACGCGACGGCCCTGCGCGACCAGTGGACGGACGTCTGGGGCATCGGCCAGACCCCGTCGGCCACGGACAGCCTCCCCGGCAACACGACGCGCAGCGTGTACGACGACGCCTCGGGGAATCCGGCGGTGGTGACGTACTCCGTCTCCGGCATGGGCCATGGTCTGGCCGTGAGCCCCGGCTCGGGCGCCGAGCAGTGCGGGACGACGGCCGCGTACTTCCTGACCGCCATCTGCTCGACGTATCACACCGGTGTCTTCTGGGGCCTGGACCGGGACGTGCCCGGCGGCGGGGAGCAGCTTCCCGCCCCGTCCGGCCTGCGTGTCACGGACGTCGCGGCGGACCGTGTCTCGCTGTCCTGGGACGCGGTCGCGGGGGCGGACTCGTACGCGGTGCACCGCAACGGTACGAAGGCCGCCGCCACCGCCGGTACGGCGTACACGGACACCGGTCTCACCGCCGGTACGGCGTACCGCTACACGGTGACGGCGGTCGACGGATCGGGCACGCCCGGCACCGCCTCGCCCCAGGTGACGGCGACCACCACCGGCGGCACCCCGGCGCGGTGCTTCACCGCCACCAACTACGCGCAGGTGTCGGCGGGCCGGGCGCACACCACGGGCGGTTATGTGTACGCCAACGGCTCGGACCAGAACATGGGCCTGTACAACGTGTTCGTCACCCACACCCTGCGGGAGTCGCCGACGGGGTACTTCGTGATCGCGGACACCGGGTGCACGGCCTGAGCGGTGTCCGGTGCGGTGCCCGGCCCCGGTGTGCGGCCCCGGTGTGCGGCCCCGATCTCCGGTACGTGGGGTCAGGTCTTGCGCAGGTCCGGGGCCGGGACGCCGATGAGCAGCCGCCGCACGGCGTCCCACGCGGTGCGCATCGCCCGGGTGAGGGCGGGCGGATCGCTGCCGACGACCCGGACCCACGCCCCGCAGTCGTCGGGCAGGGTGCTCGCCCCGAAGAGCAGACCGGTCGGTTCGAGCGCCTCGTGGAGGGTGTCGGCGATCCGGCCCGCGGGGGCGAGCGGGGTGACCGCGTACAGGGAGGCCATCAGGTCGTGGCCCGCGAAGACGGCCGGCCCGGTGACCCCGCCCGGCCCGTGCGGGTCGAGCCGCACGCTGTCCACCGCCAGGAGCGTCCCGTCGGGGCGCAGGATCTCCAGATCGCTGAAGAGCATCCGGTAGGCGTGCCGTTCGCCTCGGGCGAGCCGTCCGGCGGCGATCGTCTCGCCCAGCAGCACGGTGGCGGTCGGGTCGACGGTCGCGCGGGTGTGCTGGTAGAAGCGGGCGTCCCGGTAGGGGATGAGGGAGTCCGGCAGGTACTCGACGTAACTGCCCTCCCCCGCCGCCAGGTTGACGATCTGGGTCGCGTGGTCGAACTCCATCCGGTGCACTTTGGTCGCGGCCTGTGTGGTCAGGTGGACCGAGGTGCCGGGGCCGCAGTCGATGTCGATCCGGTTGCGGTCGGCCTGGATGATGCCACCGCCGGTCGACATCAGATAGGTCACCGGAAGGTCGGGCCGCAGCGGATCGATGTACAGCGGGCGCATGATCTGCAGCGGTGACTTCTGGTACCGGTCGACGAGTTCGGTCCGCCCGCCCACCCGCGCGTAGCCCAGTTCGAGCAGTCCGACCTTGCCGGGGCGCCCGGCGGCCAGGGTGTCCGGGGTGCCGGTGAGGCCGAGCATCCGGGCCGGTACCCGCCGGGGTTCGTAGTGCGCGGGATCCAGCCGCGCGGGCGCCCCGGTCACGCGGAGGCCGTCTCCTGGGCGGCTTCGTGGGACAGGAGGAAGTCGGCGATGGTGCCGAGGCCCTCTCCGGTGAGCGAGTTGGTGAGCACCACCGGCCGGCCGTCCCGGACGCGGTGCGCGTCCGACTCCATGACACCGAGGTCGCACCGTACGTAGGGGGCGATGTCCACCTTGTTGATGACGAGCAGTTCGCACTCGGTGATGCCGGGTCCGCGCTTGCGGGGCATCTTGTCACCCTCGGCGGTGTCCAGCACGAACAGGAACAGGTCGACCAGCGCGGGGCTGAAGGTGAGTGTGAGGTTGTCCCCGCCGCTCTCGAAGAGCAGGGTGTCCACCTCGGGGAAGCGCTCCAGGAGTTCGTCCGCGGCCGCCTGGTTCATCGTCGGGTCGTCCCGGACGGCGGTGTGCGGGCAGGCTCCGGTCTCCACACCGACGATCCGCTCGGCGTCGAGGATCCCGGCCAGGGTACGGCGCACATGCGCGGCGTCCTCGGTGGTGAAGATGTCGTTGGTGATGACGGCGGGGGTCCGGCCGCGCTCGATCAGCACCGGGACGAGCGCCTCGATCAGTGCGGTCTTGCCGGAGCCGACCGGTCCGGCGATCCCGACGCGCAGCACGCCGTCCTTCGGCCGCCGCATGAGTTCGTCGTCGTGGTGGTGGTGCCTGGCCTGCATGGGGTCGTGCATGGTGATCCTGTCCGGTGCGGTTCGGTGTGGTGTGGTGTGGTGGAAGGGGTGCGAGGGGGGTTCTAGCTGGCGAACAGCCGTGCCTCGGCCCGCTCGTGGCGGCCGGCCATGACGTCGGCCACCGGGACGCAGCCGCCGATGTCGGGCAGTTCCCGGTCCAGGGCCGCCTCGGCGGTCTCCTCGATGACCGGGGCGGCCCCGTGCAGCACGACCTGCGCCCGGCGGTGGTCGGTGAGCCGCAGCCGCATGGCGGCCCCCACGAAACTGGCCGCGAAGGCGAACAGTTCGCAGGTGACCGCCTGGCGGACGGGCAGCCCGTTGCCGGCGTGGACGACGGCGGCGACGACCGGCTGGCAGCCGCGTACGGCGCCGTCCTGGTACAGGTCCCGGTACCGCTCGATCGGCGCGGTGCCGTAGACCTCGCCGGCCAGGTCCAGCAGCTGCCGCCCGGTGCGGACGGCGGCCTGCCGGGCCTCACGGCCCAGTTTCGTGGCGTGCAGCCGCTGCTCCACGGCCACCACCTCGTCCCAGTCGTCGGCGGTGACCGCACGGTGGGCGAGCGCGAGGGCGGTGGCGTCGGCCGGGCCCACGCTGTGGCGCAGCAGGTCGTGCAGGAGCGCCGGCAGGCCGGACGGGGTGACCGAGCGGGCCTGCTGGAAGCCCTCCAGCCCGTGGGAGAGGGTGTAGTAGCCGCTGGGAAAGGCCGAGTCGGTGAGCTGGAGTCCGGTCAGCAGCGCCGGGATCGGTATCGGGTCGTTCACACCGGGTCTTCCGTTCGGGCGGTCGTCAGACGATGTCGGGCATGCGTCAGACGATGTAGAAGAGGTGGTTGAGCGGAAGCCGCTCGGCCGGCTCGATGGTGGCGGGCTCGCCGTCCACGGTGACCTTGTACGTCTCGGGGTCCACCTCGATGTGCGGCAGCGCGTCGTTGCGCACCATGTGCTGCTTGCCGATGGTCCGGCAGCGCCGCACGGGCTCGATGCGCCGCTGGAGCCCCAGCTCGTCCGGAACCCCGGCGGCGATGGACGCCTGCGACATGAACGTCACCGAGGTGCGCTGCTTGGCCCGGCCGTGGGTGCCGAACATCGGCCGGTAGTACACCGGTTGGGGTGTCGGCAGCGAGGCGTTCGGGTCGCCCATCAGAGCCCAGTTGACCATGCCGCCCTTGATGATCAGCCTGGGCTTGGCGGCGAAGGAGTGGATCGGCCAGAGCACGATGTCGGCGAGCTTGCCCGGCTCCAGGGAACCGATCACGTCCGCGGCGCCGACCGCGGTCGCGGGGTTGATGGTCAGCTTGGCCAGGTACCGCAGGACACGGGCGTTGTCGTTGCGGGAGCTGTCCTCCGCCAGCGGGCCGCGCATCTCCTTGCAGTGGTGCGCCGTCTGGAAGGCCCGGAGGAAGGACTCGCCGACCCGGCCCATGGCCTGGGAGTCGGAGGAGAAGATGCTGATGACCCCGAGGTCGTGGAGTACGGTCTCGGCGGCGATGGTCTCGGCGCGCACCCGGCTGTCGGCGAACGAGACGTCCTCGGGGATGTCGCGGGACAGGTGGTGACAGACCATCACCATGTCCAGCAGCTCGTCCACCGCGTTGACCGTGTAGGGCAGGGTGGGGTTGGTGGAGGCCGGCAGTACGTTGGCCTCGCCCGACACCCGGATGATGTCGGGGGCGTGACCGCCACCGGCGCCCTCGGTGTGGAAGGTGTGGATGGTCCGGCCGTCGATCGCGGAGAGGGTGTCCTCGTAGAAACCCCCCTCGTTGAGGGTGTCCGTGTGGATGGCCATCTGTACGTCGTACTCGTCGGCGACCCGCAGCGCGGTGTCGATCGAGGCGGGGGTGGCGCCCCAGTCCTCGTGCACCTTCAGCCCGGCCGCTCCCGCCTCGACCTGCTCCCGCAGCGCCTCGGGCAGACTGCCGTTGCCCTTGCCGAGCAGCCCCACGTTGACCGGCAGGTCCTCCACGGCCTCCAGCATCCGGTGGATGTTCCAGGGACCGGGGGTGCAGGTGGTGCCGTTGGTTCCGTCGGTGGGTCCGGTGCCGCCGCCGAAGAAGGTGGTGATGCCGTTGGACAGGCCCTCCTGGGCCTGCTGGGGCGCGATGAAGTGGATGTGCGTGTCGACGCCGCCCGCGGTGGCGATGAGGTGCTCGCCGGATATCACCTCGGTGCCGGGGCCGATGACGAGCTTGGGGTCGACGCCGTTCTGGAGATGCGGGTTCCCCGCCTTGCCGACGCCGACGATCAGGCCGCCACGGACCCCGATGTCGCCCTTGACCACGCCGAGGACCGGGTCGAGGACCACGACGTTGGTGATGACGAGGTCCAGTGCGCCCTCGCGGTTGAGCGCGGACGGGTCCTGGGCCATGCCGTCCCGGATGGCCTTGCCGCCCCCGTAGACGGCCTCCTCCCCGTAGGAACCGGCGTTGTGGTCGTACTCGACCTCGACGATCAGGTTGGTGTCGGCCAGGTGGAAACGGTCGCCCACGGTGGGGCCGAACAGATCCGTGTACTGCTTGCGCGGGATGATCGCCATCAGATCCGTTCCTCTTCGTTCTTCTCGGTTCCGGACTCGGGCTGCACGAAGCCGAGTTCCGCTCCGCGGCGGAGCGCGTCGCGCCGGGTGTCCGGGGCGGACAGGCCGCCGTTGACGAGCGCGGCGAAGCCGGTGAGCCGCCCGTTGCCGCCGAAGGCGCAGAGCTCCACCTCGCGGGTGTCGCCGGGCTCGAAGCGCACCGCGGTTCCGGAGGGGATGTCCAGGCGCATGCCGTAGGCGGCCTCGCGGTCGAAGCGCAGGGCGCGGTTGGTCTCGAAGAAGTGGTAGTGGGAGCCGACCTGGACGGCCCGGTCACCGGTGTTGGCGACGGTGAGCCTGGTCCTGGCGCGGTTGGCGTTGATCTCCACGGGGTCGTCCCCGTAGAGGTAGTGAGCTCCGCCCGACATCTGAATCTCCTCTGTGTCCCCTGGGTGTCCCGGACGTCTCAGGCGCTGATCGGGTCGTGGCAGGTGACCAGCTTCGTCCCGTCGACGAAGGCCGTCTCGACCTGGAGGACGGTGAGCATCTCCCGTACACCGGGCATCACGTCGTCGCCCGAGACGACCCTGCGGCCCAGTTCCATGCACTCGGCGACGGTGTGGCCGTCGCGCGCGGCCTCCAGGACGGCCTCGGTGATCAGGGCGGCGGCTTCGCTGTAGTTGAGCTTGGTTCCCCGGTCCCTGCGGCGGCGGGCCAGGTCCGCGACCACATAGACGTGGAGTTTGTCGATTTCCCGCGGTGCGAGGTTCATGACGTCACGTTTGCTTTCTCGAAGATGCGTGTCCGAAGGAGAGCCCGGGGCGGTCCAGAGCCGGACCGGCCGCCAGGAAGAGCCAGGTCGTCACGGTGAACGGCCAGGTGAAGGGGGTTGTGCCGGACGGCTGGGCGAAGGCTTCCCAGGCGGCGGTGAAAGGGACCGAGGCCACGACGGCGAGCGCGGCGTATCCGAAGGTCCATGGGGTGGGCGTCAGGAAGGTGGCGGCCAGCGCGATCGCGCAGAGCACCGCGTTGTAGCCGTACAGCCCCTCGGTGATCCGGTCGACGGGCAGCCCCGCCGCGCAGGCGGTCAGCAGCGCGAGGACGCTGGCGCCCGCCGCTGCGAGGGCCGCGGTCCGGGAGGCGACCAGGAGTCCGGCGAGCAGGATCAGGCCCGCGTACCAGTTGTCCAGGAAGAAGATCTGGCCGATGTTGTTGCAGAGCGCCCGCCCGGCCTCGGCGGCCGTCAGCCCGGTGAACCCCGGGACACGGGCGGCCGCGCCCGCGGTGACCGGGCCGTTCGGCAGCGCGATCGTCAGCGCACCGGCGACCAGGCAGTACGGGGCCGTCAGCACGGGCAGCCCGCGCGGGTCGAGGAAGCGCCCAGCCGCGGTACTGAGCACCGAGCAGACCGCCGCGCCGAGTACGACCAGCACCGCGGTCTGCCACGAGGCGCCGAGCCGTACGACGAGGGCGATGCCGGTCAGGCAACCGCAGTACCCCTGGAGCCCGTTGACCACGCCCTGCCGGTCCGCCCCCAGCAGAACCGCCGCCCCGGCGGACGAGGCGGCGCCGAGCAGACCGTACACACCGATGCGCCAACCGCCGACGAACAGCGCGACGGTGAACAGCAGACCGGCCCAGGGGCTGGAAATGAGCGCGACCTGGGCAACACCGCGCAGTTGCACGAGTCCGGCACGGTAGGAGGACCAGTCCCGCATCTGCATCTGCACCGCCTGTTTCGCTGCGGGCACGTCTTCTCCTTCGAGGACATGACGGACGGGACAACGGCAAATGAAGGCATGCCGAATTACCCCTTTCTCCTGGCACCCCGGAAGAAAGGGACCTTGATCAACAATCTGTTGAGACGGTACGCCCGATAACGGCGCGACAACGGCGCCGAGTTGACGAAACACAATGCGACTGCACGAATACACTCAGACATGTCCACAGATGAGAGGCGTGCCCGCACGACGCCTTGCAGTGTGTTACGGCCTTGTTTCCACGGAAACCTTGGTCAGAGGTTGAACATTTCGTACCTGTTGTTTGACCAATTGCTTGGCCTATCGGGGCAGTTGAGCGGCGTGGGTCCACAATCGGGGACACGAGACGATTCCCCGCTCACGTACGGATTCCGAACCCGGAAATTCCGGGATCAACGGCTCGGTCCCCGGCCGCTTGCGGGCCGGCGTGACGGCGGCGGTCGTCGGCACCCGCCACAACTCGGCCGAACAGCGCGGGTTCCGGGCCAGGAACCGGTGGGAGGGCGTGACGCCCGTAGCGAGAGCGTCTTCAGCGGCGGCACGTGCAAGTTCCTGCCGTCGTACACCCTGAAGACCCGCAAGGACGGCAACCACGACTTCGCCACCGACAACGGCCGGTACAGGGCCGTCCTTTTCAGGGCCAGGGCCGGCGAGGCGCCCGTGCCCGAGAAGTACGTGGGGCAGTGGGTGCCCGAGGGCCAGGCGAAGGACCCGAAGGCCCGGGTCACCGTCGAGCAGGCGAAGACCGGCGAATTCTCCGTCCGGGCTGGGACAACTCCGGACAGAAGCACTGCACTTGGGACACGGCCTGGCCACCCGCGCCTCCTCCTGGCGTTACGGTACGCGGCCGGCGAGGGCGGGCAGGGGGCCGCGATCCAGGTGGAGCCGGAGAATCCCGCATCTGCCGCGGTCGCGCGGCGGGCAGGATTCACCCCCGGCAAGCAGACCCGCAGCAAGGACGGCACACGGTCCGGCCACTACATCCGGGGGCTGCGCGCCGATACCCGGTGACGGCCCTGCTGCCCACAAGTCATCCGCCGGACGGGCCCTAGTCCTCCGGCGGGAAGACGACCTCCCCCGAGTCGGTCAGCGTGATCGTGATCGCCTCGACCGGGCACCCCTCCGCGGCCGCGAGCACCTTCTCGTCGGCGTCGGTCTCCGGGGCCGACGGGCGGGACTGGCGGGCGGTGTCCAGGGCGAAGGCGCCCGGAGCGTGGTTCACACACATCCCGGATCCGATGCAGACCCCTCGGTCGACCTCGACGGCCCAGCGGTCGCCCATCACGCCCCCTCGTATCCGGCCGGCAGGTGGATCATCTTGTGCTCGAAGAACTCGCCGTACCCCTCGGGCCCGAACTCCCGGCCCAGTCCGGAGTTCTTGTACCCGCCGAACGGGCCGAGCATGTCGAGGCTGAAGGTGTTCACGCTGTACGTGCCCGTCCTGACCCGGCGGGCGATGCCGATGCCGCGCTCGGTGTCGGCGGTCCAGACGCTGCCGCTGAGCCCGTAGTCGGAGTCGTTGGCGATCCGTACCGCCTCGTCCTCGTCGCCGTACGGCAGCAGGCAGATGACGGGGCCGAAGATCTCCTCGCGGGCGATCCGCATCGAGTTGTCGACGTCGCCGAAGAGGGTCGGCTCGACGTACCAGCCCCGTTCCTGGGACGCCGGGCGCCCGCCGCCGGTGAGGATCTTGGCGCCCTCGTCCTGCCCGATCCGGATGTAGTCGAGCGAGCGCTGCTGCTGGCGCCGGGCGACCAGGGGGCCGAGTTCGGTGGCCGGGTCGAGCGGGTCGCCGACCTTCAGCGCACCCGCCGCCGCGGCGAACGCCTCGGCCGTCTCGTCGTAGCGGGAGCGCGGCACGAGGATGCGGGTCTGGGCCACGCACGCCTGGCCGTTGATCATCCAGGCGAAGGGGACGATGCCCGCGACAGCGGTGTCCAGATCGGCGTCGGGGAGGATCACGGCGGCGGACTTGCCGCCCAGTTCCAGGGTGACCCGGGTGAGATTGCGGGAGGCGACCTCCATCACCCGGCGCCCGGCGGCCACCGACCCGGTGAACGACACCTTGTCGACGCCGGGGTGCCCGACCAGGTACTCACTGACCTCGCGGTCGGCCGGAAGGATGGAGAGCACGCCCTCCGGCAGCCCGGCATCGGCGGCGATCTCGGCCAGGATGTAGGCGTCCAGCGGCGATTCGGGCGAGACCTTGAGCACGGCGGAGCAGCCGGCCAGCAGCGCGGGCGCCAGCTTGGCGGCGGCGGTGAACTGCGGAACGTTCCACGGCACCACGGCCGCGACCACCCCGACCGGCTCCCGCCGCACCAGCAGCGGCCCGAGGGCCCCGGTCCGCCGCTCCTCGTACGCGAAGTCTCGGGCCACGGTGATCGCCGAGTCCCACACCATCATCGCGGCGAGCGCCTGCACCATGACGCTCGATGTGTACGGGGTGCCGTTCTCCGAGCTGATGACCCGGGCGATCTCCTCGTACCGCACGGCGAACGCGTCCTTGATCCGGGTCACCGCCGCGATCCGCTCGTCCAGGCTCATCCGGGGCCAGGGCCCCTCGTCGAACGCCCGCCGCCCGGCGGCGACGGCCGCGTCGACATCCGCCCGGGAGGCATGCGGCACCCGGCCGATGACCTGCTCGGTATGGGGCGAGACGACCTCGATCACTTCCCGGCCCAGCGGATCGACCAACTCCCCGCCGATGAACAGTTTTCCGTGCTCGACAAGCTCGGTCATGACTGCTGCCTCCCGCGAACCGGTGCGTACCCGACTCAACATCTGACTCTGTGTCAGAACTGATACCAGTTCCAGTTCCAGTAGTCCACGGCCGCGGCAGCACCTACCGGGGCCGACCCGGTCCAGGGCCGAACCATGGGAAAGTTCGACGAGCGGTCGGTGATGGGCCGAAGCGGCCATGAACACCGTTCAACAGCATGGACGGGAGGGGAAGTTCGGCGACGGCACCGAGTCCCGCCATCGTCCGGCACTCATGCACTGCCGCGAGGGACAGCACTCAGGGAGAACCGGGCAGCGCCTCATCCGGGGTGAGCCCCCGGTTCCGCGACAGCACCCCGAACCAGATGGTCGACCGGGGCTACTACTGGAACAAGTTCTCGTTACAGTGGGGGCGACGCACCGGAGCCGCAAGCCGTACGCCGTCCAGAGAGATGGGGACCTCATGACGCAGGTGACCGACCACGGCGGGGGCGTGCACAGCATCAAGGTGCCCATCCCGGACAATCCGCTCGGCCACACCCTCGTGCACGTCCTGGACACCGATCGGGGTCCGGTGCTGATCGACACCGGGTGGGACGATCCCGAGGCGTGGGACACGCTCGGGGCCGGACTCGCCGCCGTCGGTACGGAGATGGCCGACATCCACGGTGTGGTCATCACCCACCACCACCCCGACCACCACGGGCTCTCCGGTCAGGTGCGCGAGGCCTCCGGGGCCTGGATCGCCATGCACGCGGCGGACACCGCGATCGTGCGCCGCACCCGGGAGAACGAACCCGGCAGGTGGCTGACGTATCTCGCGGCAAAGCTCACCGCGGTCGGTGCGCCCGAGGAGCACCTCGCGCCGTTGCGGGCCGCCGCGGCCGGCGGGGGCAGGATGCGGACGCTGCCGGGGCTGCGGGCCGCGCTTCCGGACCGGGAGATCGTGCCCGGTGAGCTGCTCGACCTGGCGGGGCGCAGGCTGCGGGCGATCTGGACGCCGGGGCATACGCCCGGGCATGTCTGCCTGCACCTGGAGGAGGAGCACCCGGGCAATCTGCCGGGGCGGGGACGGCTCTTCTCGGGGGACCATCTGCTGCCGGGGATCAGCCCGCACATCGGGCTGTACGAGGACCCGGACGACGCCACGGTCACCGACCCCCTCGGCGACTACCTCGACTCGCTGGAGCGGATCGGCAGGCTCGGGGCCGCCGAGGTGCTGCCCGCCCATCAGTACGCCTTCACCGATGCGGCGGGGCGCGTACGGGAGCTTCTCGGGCACCACGAGGAGCGGCTGACCGGGCTGCTCGGGCTGCTGGCGGAGCCACTGACGCCGTGGGAGCTGGCCGAGCGGATGGAGTGGAACCGGCCGTGGGAGCAGATCCCGCACGGCTCCCGGAACATAGCCGTCTCGGAGGCGGAGGCGCATCTGCGGCGGCTGGTGAAGCTCGGGCGCGCGGAGGCGGTGCCGGGGAGCGAGCCGGTGACGTACGTCGCGGTGTGAGTGGCAGGTGACGTACGTCGCGGTGTCAGTGACGAGTGGCATACGTCGCGGTGTCAGTGACAGGTGACCTACGTCGCGGTGTGAGGTGGCAGGTGATCTACGTCGCGGTGTCAGTGACGAGTGGCATGCGTCGCGGTGTGCGTGCCGTATGTCGCGGTGTGCGTGGTGGCGGGGTGTGTGGTGGCGGGGTGTGTGGTGGCGCGTACGTGAGTGGTGGCGCGTACCTCCCGGTGTGACCGGGGGCGCTTCTCCCGGCCCGGAACTCGGCCGGCGCCGCCCGGTAGAGTGTGCGGGTCGTCATCATGCCCGTTCAGGGGGAAGCCGGTGCGAATCCGGCACTGACCACGCAGCCGTGAACCGTCTTCGCAGGCGGTGAGTCGGAATGCCCTGTCCGCGGTCGTGACCGGCTCGCACCACCGGATCCCCCGGTGGTCGGCACCGTCGAGGTATACGGAGCCGGAGCCTGGTGCCTGAGCGTGCCTGTGCCCGGTTCACCCCGCAGGAGAGGCCCCGCCCGCCATGACCGTACGTCGCAGCGCAGCAACGCTCGCCGCCACCGCCGCCGTGCTCTGCGCGGCCGCTGCGCCGGTCGCGGTGGCAGCGCCGTCCCCGTCGCCCTCGCCGTCCGTCGCGCTGCCGTCCGGGCTGTACGGCACGAAGGACCCCACCTACGACGGTGTGTGGCGGCAGTCACTGGCCTTCCTCGCCCAACGGCTCGAAGGGGTCACCCCGGCCGCGAAGTCGGTGGACTGGCTGATCGGCCAGCAGTGCGCCGACGGCTCCTACGCCGCGTACCGGCCCGATGCCGCCAAGCCGTGCGACGCCAAGACGGTGCGGGACACCAATGCCACCGCGGCCGCCGCCCAGGCGCTGGTCGAGGTCGGCGGGCACCGCGAGACCGTGAACAACTCGGTGCGCTGGCTGAAGTCCGTACAGAACGAGGACGGCGGCTGGGGCTACACCGCGGGCGCGCCCAGTGACGCCAACTCCACCTCCCTGGTGATCGGCGCCCTCGCCCGTCAGGGGCAGCGGCTCGCCGACATCACGACCCCCGGCGGCAAGACCCCCTACGACCCGCTGCTCGCCCTCGCCATCCCATGCGGCGGCAAGGACGGCGGCGCCTTCGCCTACCAGCCCGACAAGAAGGGCGGGCTCGCCGCGAACGCGGACGCCACCGCGGCCGCCGTGCTCGGCACGATGGGCAAGGCCCTGGCCGTCGGGAACAACGCCGCGGGCAAGGCGCCCACCTGCCGGCCCGGTTCCGGACTCACTCCCGAGCAGGCCGCCCAGAACGGCGCCCACTACCTCACCGGCGCCCTCGCCGGCACCGGTCACCTGAACCTGGCGCCGATGCCCGGTGCCACCGACACCACCCCGCAGCCCGACTTCGGCAACACCGCGGACGCGGTCGTCGCGCTCTCCGCGTCCGGCCACCAGGACAAGGCGGCCTCAGCCGTCGACTGGCTGAAGAAGAACTCCACGGAGTGGGCCGGACAGAACGGCCCCGCCGCCTACGCCCAGCTGATCCTGGCCGCCCACGCGACCGGCAACAACGCCCGGGACTTCGGCGGCGTCGACCTGGTCGCCCGGCTCAACGCGGCCGGCCCCGAGCCCGCCTCCGTCGTGACGCCCGACCCGTCCGCCGACACCGGGTACGAGGCCACGGAGAAGGACCAGGTCCACAGCGGCGACGACGTGATCGGGGGCGTGTGGTGGTACATCGGCATCGGCCTGGTCCTCGCGGCCATCGCGTTCTTCCTGATCAGCGGTCGCCGGAAGAACAGGCAGCCGTGAGGCGCGCGGGGCGGACCACCGCGCTGCTGGTGGTCCTGGGCGCCGTCCTGGCCGTGCTCGGCGCCGGACCGGCCCAGGCGGCCGGGTACCGGTACTGGTCGTTCTGGGAGGGCTCCGGCTCCGGCTGGACGTACGCCACCCAGGGCCCGTCACTGGTCCGGCCGGACGACGGGGCGGTGCAGGGCTTCCGGTTCTCGGTCAGCGAGGACTCCCAGGACTCGGCGAAGCCGCGCCGCGCCCCGGAGTTCACGGAGATCTGCGCGGACACCCCGGCCAAGGACGGCACCAAGCGGATCGCGCTCGTCATCGACCCGGGCACGGCGGCGGACGCCCCGGCCGGTGAGACACCGCCCGCGCCGCGCACCGCGTGCGCGCGGGTCAAACCGGACGCGAGCGCCGCGGAGGCGCTCGCCTCGGTGGCGAAGCCGCTGCGCTACAACAGCGACGCGATGCTCTGTGCCATCACCGGCTACCCGGGCTCGGGCTGCGGCGAACAGGTCTCCGGCGACGGGAACGGCACACCCGCCGCGTCCGCCCCCGCGTCACCGGCCGGGTCCGCGGCCTCCAGCGCCTCGGGCGGCTCGGGCGGCGGCCCGTCCGCCGGGGTGCTCGTCGGCGTCGGCGCCGTGCTCCTCCTCGGCATCGCCGCGGTCGTGCAGGCCCGCCGCCGCCGCGGATGACCGCCCGGACCGGCGGCACGGCCCCGGGCCGTGTCCACGAAGTCCCGGCCGGCTCGCGAGGCCCGGCTCGCCGCCGTCCGCTGCGCGCGCCCGCGGCGAGCCGGAGCAACGCCCTGCCCGCCGGGGCCTGGTGGCTGTGGGCCCTCGGCCTGGCCACCGCCGCGTCCCGGACCACCAATCCGCTGCTGCTGGGGCTGCTGGTGGGGGTGGCCGGTTACGTCGTGGCCGCTCGCCGCACGGACGCACCGTGGGCCCGCTCGTACGGGGCGTTCATCCGGATCGGGCTGTTCGTCGTCGGTGTGCGGCTGGTCTTCTCCGTCTTCCTCGGTTCGCCGATCCCCGGTACGCACACGGTGTTCACGCTCCCCGAAGTGCCGCTGCCCGAGTGGGCGCAGGGGGTCAGGCTCGGTGGCCGGGTCACCGCCGAGCAGTTGGTCTTCGCGCTGTACGACGGGGCGAAGCTGGCCACCCTGCTGATCTGTATCGGTGCGGCGAACTCGCTCGCCAACCCGGCCCGGCTGCTGAAGTCGCTGCCCGGCGCACTGTACGAGGCGGGCGTCGCGGTCGTCGTCGCGATGACGTTCGCGCCGAACATGGTCGCCGATGTGATGCGGCTGCGCACCGCACGACGGCTGCGGGGCCGTCCGACCGGCGGCCTCAAGGCGGTCCTCCAGATCGGGCTGCCGGTCCTGGAGGGCGCGTTGGAGCGTTCGGTCGCGGTGGCCGCGTCGATGGACGCGCGCGGCTACGGGCGCACCGCCCAGGTCCCGCCCGGCGTCCGCCGCACCACGAACCTCCTCACGCTCGGCGGGCTGCTCGGGGTGTGCGCCGGTACGTACGCGCTGCTGGCCGCGCAGGGTGCCGTGTACGGGGTGCCGCTGCTGATCGCCGGGCTCGTCGCCGCGCTGGCCGGGCTGCGGCTCGGCGGGGCCCGCTCGGTCCGTACCCGCTACCGGCCCGACCGGTGGGGTGTGCGGGCCTGGCTGGTGACGGGTTCGGGGGTCGCGGTGGCGGTGGCGATGATCTGGGCGGGCGGTGCCTACGGGGAGGCGCTGCACCCGGGGGTCGTGCCGCTGACCGCGCCGGTGCTTCCGCTGTGGCCCGCGGCGGCCGTGCTGATCGGGCTGCTGCCCGCGGTGGTGGCGCCGGTGCCGCCGCCGGTGGGTGCGCCGGTGGGTGCGCCGGTGGGTGCGCCGGTGGGTGCGCCGGTGGGTGCGCCGAATTCCAAGGAGATCCAGTGATCCGGTTCGAGCAGGTCTCGGTGCGTTACGAGGGGACCGGGCGCCCCACCCTGTCCGGGGTCGATCTGACCGTCCCCGAGGGCGAGCTGGTGCTGCTCGTCGGCCCGTCCGGGGTCGGCAAG
The DNA here is from genome assembly GCF_042677325.1 of Streptomyces sp. NPDC127117. Lineage (NCBI taxonomy): Bacteria > Bacillati > Actinomycetota > Actinomycetes > Kitasatosporales > Streptomycetaceae > Streptomyces > Streptomyces sp. NPDC127117. Next base: position 249,019 of record NZ_JBHXTM010000003.1, on the reverse strand, counting down.
TCGACACTGCTGGGTGCCGTTTCCGGTCTGGTGCCGCATTTCACCGGCGGCACGCTGAGTGGCCGGGTCACGGTCGACGGCCGCGACACCCGTACCCACAAGCCGCGCGAACTCGCGGATCTGGTCGGCACGGTGGGCCAGGACCCGCTCTCCCACTTCGTCACCGACACGGTCGAGGACGAGCTGGCGTACGGCATGGAGTCACTGGGCCTGGCCCCGGACGTGATGCGGCGGCGGGTCGAGGAGACCCTGGACCTGCTGGGGCTGGCCGAGCTGCGCGACCGGCCGATCTCCACGCTCTCCGGCGGCCAGCAGCAGCGGGTCGCGATCGGTTCCGTCCTCACCCCGCACCCGAAGGTCCTGGTCCTCGACGAGCCGACGTCCGCACTGGACCCGGCGGCGGCCGAGGACGTCCTCGCCGTGCTGCAACGGCTGGTGCACGACCTGGGTACGACGGTCCTGATGGCGGAGCACCGGCTGGAGCGGGTGGTGCAGTACGCGGACCGGGTCGTGCTGCTGCCGTCGCCGGGCGCCGCCCCGGTCATGGGCGCGCCCGCGGACATCATGGCCGTCTCCCCGGTACGCCCGCCGGTCGTCGCGCTGGGCCGGCTGGCGGGGTGGGAGCCGCTGCCGCTCTCGGTCCGCGATGCCCGGCGCCGGGCGGCGGACCTGCGCGAACGGCTCGCATCCGTGCGACCGCCCGCCCCGGAGCCGCTGACCGCTCCCCCGCTCGCACCCGTCGCCCCCTCCCCCGTACGGCGCGGCGTCCTGGACCGGCTGCTGGGCCGCGGCGCGCGGAGCGCCGCCGTGCCCGAGCCGGCCGCCGATGTCACGGCCCGGGTCGAGCGGCTCGGCGTACGGCGGGGGCGCGTCGAAGCGCTGCGCCGGGTGACGCTGGCCGTCGCCCCGGGCGAGACCGTGGCCCTGATGGGCCGCAATGGCGCGGGCAAGTCCACCCTGCTGGCCACCCTCGTCGGCATGGTCGAGCCCACCACCGGCACCGTCCTCGTCGGCGGCCGGACCCCGCACCTGACCCAGCCGCGCGAGATGGTGCGCCGGGTCGGGCTCGTACCGCAGGAACCGCGCGATCTGCTGTACGCGGACAGCGTCGCCGCCGAGTGCGCCGCGGCGGACAGTGATGCGTGCGCCGCCCCCGGCAGCTGCCGGGCCCTGGTCTCCGAGCTGCTGCCCGATGTGCCGGACGACACACATCCGCGCGATCTCTCCGAGGGTCAGCGCCTCGCGCTCGCCCTGGCCGTCGTGCTCACCGCACGGCCCCCGCTGCTGCTCCTGGACGAGCCGACCCGTGGCCTGGACTACGCGGCGAAGGCCCGGCTGATCGGGGTGTTGCGCGGCCTCGCGGCCGACGGCCATGCGATCGTGCTGGCCACGCACGATGTGGAGCTCGCCGCCGAGCTGGCGCACCGGGTGGTGATCCTCGCCGACGGGGAGGTCGTCGCGGACGGCGAGACCCGGCAGGTGGTGGTCTCGTCCCCGGCGTTCGCCCCGCAGACCGCGAAGATCCTCGCCCCGCAGGAGTGGCTGACCGTGGCGCAGGTGCGCGCCGCGCTGGGAGACCCGTCGTGAGCGGGCGCCGGGTGAGAGCGGTACGGCTCGGGCCGCGGGCGATCGCCGCGCTCGTCCTCATCAGCGTGATCGGGGTGGCCGCGTTCGGCTGGCCGCTGCTCGCCGGTCCCGGCTCCGGCCTCGCACACTCCCAGGACGCGCCGTGGCTGTTCGCCGCGCTGCTGCCGTTGCTGGTCGGGGTGGTCGTGGCGACGATCGCGGACGACGGCCTCGACGCGAAGGCGGTCGCCATGCTGGGGGTGCTGGCCGCGGTCGGCGCGGCCCTGCGGCCGCTGGGGGCGGGCACGGCGGGGCTGGAGCCGATGTTCTTCCTGATGGTGCTGAGCGGCCGGGTGCTCGGGCCGGGCTTCGGCTTCGTGCTCGGTTCGGTGACCATGTTCGCGTCCGCGCTGCTCACCGGCGGGGTCGGGCCGTGGATGCCGTTCCAGATGCTGTCGATGGGCTGGTTCGCGATGGGCGCGGGCCTGCTGCCGGGCCCGGACCGGCTGCGCGGGCGGCCCGAGTCGCTGATGCTCGCGGGCTACGGATTCGTGGCGTCGTTCGGGTACGGCACGGTGATGAACCTGTACGGCTGGACGATCGTGCCCCCGGCCGGCTCGGGGGTCTCGTTCCACGCGGGCGACCCGCTGACGGACAACCTGGTCCGCTTCCTCGCCTACTGTCTGGCCACCTCGCTCGGCTGGGACCTGGGCCGGGCGGCCCTCACCGCGGTGCTGACCCTGGCCGTCGGTCCGGCGCTGCTGAAGGCACTGCGCCGGGCCACCCGCCGCGCCAACTTCGAGGCCCAGGTCACATTTGACGCTCCCCGCGAGTGAGGACTCCCACAGGACCTTGGTCCTCCACTATGCGGGGCAGTAGTCGCTTCCCCGGGCGTACGGCCCGCTGAGCGGCCCCGCCGAGCTGCGACGGCACGGCGGGGGCGGCCGGGGGCCGGCCGGGCCCTCCGGATCCTGGTACGAGGCGGGCTCGTACCAGGGGTCGTTGCCACGGTCGAAAGCCGCCGCTAACACTGGACGAGTCGCCGAGCACCGCCGGGTCCGCCGAACCGGACCGCGGTCGACGAAGCCCGGTCCACCCGCACGACCGCACCATCCGGACCGGCAAGCGACTCCCCCGTACCCGACGTTAGGTCTCTCTGTGTCGTTCGCCCGTAGCATCCTCGCCAAGCCCCGCACCGCCCGCCGCAAGTCCGCCGTCGCCGGCGCCGCCGTACTCCTCGGCGCCACCGGCCTGGGCCTCGGCGTCACCCCGGCCATGGCCGCACCGGCCGCCGCGCCGACGTCCGTCGCGGGGAGCGCGCAGGCCACGGCGAAGGCGATGATCGGCAACGCCGCGCAGTTCCAGTGCTTCAGCAACATCGTCCAGCACGAGAGCGGCTGGAACCACACCGCCACCAACGCCTCCTCCGGCGCCTACGGTCTGGTGCAGGCCCTGCCCGGCTCGAAGATGGCCTCCGCCGGTGCCGACTGGCAGACCAACCCCACCACCCAGATCAAGTGGGGCATGGACTACATGAAGTCCCGCTACGGCAGCCCGTGCGGCGCCTGGTCGTTCTGGCAGGCCAACCACTGGTACTGAGCCGGCATCCCCGACGCCCGTACGACGGCCCCGACCACCGGTCGGGGCCGTCGTCGTGCCCGGCCCCGGCCCCGTCCCGGCCACCCGCCCGAGCGAACAGCGCACTTGATATCACTTGGGCAACTTAATTACCTGTTAGTCCATTTAGGCGCATTTAGCGCGCCCATCCTTTCCCAGCGGCCACCGGCGCGTTGTCACTCTCGTGGAACCACGTGAATTCTGGGAGCGGAACACCGTCCTGGCGGAAGCTTTCTGCGCCAGCGACGAACGCATGCGCCGGGCACAGGCGCTGCTGGACGAGACACAGGCGGAGCGGAGCAGGACGCTGGCCGCCTTCGCCGTCACGGTCGGTGACGACGGCTCGATCGCGGACTTGATGGGCCTCAACGAGCGCGAGGTGCGATTAGCTCGACGCACGGTCGGCCGCAGTGACGCGCGATCCCTTGCCGAAAAGCTCCTGAACCGGACCCCGCCGACGGCGGGCGAACCGGCGGGGCCGCCGTCCGCCCCGCCGGAACGCCCCCTGCCGCACCCGGCCGAGGAGACCCCCGCGCCGCCGCCGGACGCACCGCAGCCCGTCCCGTCCCGGGCACCGGCCGTGACCGCGCCCCCCATTCCGGCCACGCCCCCGGTGTCGGCTCCGGCCCCGGCAACCACCGGGGTCCTGGCCTACATCCCGGCGCCGTCCCCGCCGGTCGAGGTGGACAACACCGTCACCTGGTCGCCGAGCATGGACTCCGTGCTGCTGTGGAGCTGGGAATCCGGCCTCGATCTGCAGACGGTGGCCGCCGAACTCGGCCTGGACGTAAGAGCACTGCTGATCCGCGTGCAGGAACTCGCCAACGACGGGCTGCTCACGCTCGCGACCCCGGTCGCGGACGTCGGCCGGTCCGGGCGGCACCGCCGCCACCACGAAGAGGGTTACGCGGCGCTGTTCAGCCCCACCGCCACCTTCCCCACCCACGTGCCGTACTGAGCACGCACCCCGTCGCTCCGGCGACGCGGCCCCGGCCGGACGCCCGGCCGGGGTTCACCCCGCACCGTCCGCCCTCACGGGCCCGCCGCTCAGCGCCGCGCGGCCACCGTGTCGAACCAGCGGACGATCTCCGGCCCCGACTTCATGTACGTCGTGTTGTGGTCGGCCCGCCCCTGGTCGACGACGGGGGCGTCGACGCCCCGGGCGGCCAGATCGGCGGCGCAGTTGCGGGCGTTGGCGATCGGGACGTCGGTGTCGCCGGACGAGGAGTACAGCCGTACCGGAACGTCCGGCTTCCAGGCGCAGTTGCCGTCCTGGGCGCGCGCCGCCTCCAGCAGGCCGCCGGTGGGGTGCTGGAGCCGGCGGTAGTAGTCGTCGGTGAGCAGCTCCTTGAGCGTCGCGGGCAGCGCCGGGATGATCTCCTCCTCGGTGTGGCCGGTGTCGAAGAGACCGTCGACGATGTCCGCGTACGGCTTCCGGAACGCCTCGGAGGGGTCCTTGTAGAGCGGGTGCAGTCTGCTCTGCGCGGTGAGGTAGTACGACATGTAGAAGACGGCGCTGATGTCGTTGACCCGGCCGTCGAACAGGGCGGGCGTCTCCGCGTGTTCGATGTCGTAGGGGCCCGACACGGGGGCGAGCGCCCGGAGTCCGAAGTGCCGGTCCACGCCGCCGTCGAGCGCCTTGCCCAGGGCCATCGCGACCTGGCCGCCCTGGGAGAAGCCACTGGCGTACACATCCCCGGTGAGCGGCCGGCCCAGGCGCTGTGCGGCGGTGCGTGCGGCCCGCAGCATGTCGACGGAGGCGGTGACGGAGGACTTGGTGTCCATGTACGGGTGACGCCCGGGCCCCTTGCCCAGGCCCAGGTAGTCGGGTGCGGCGACGGCACGGCCCGCCGAGGCGTGCAGGTAGGGGGCGAAGCGGCCGAAGTCCTCGCCGACGGAGGGTGCGTAGTCGCGGTGGGCCATGGTGCCGTGGGTGTCGGAGACCAGGTCGAGCCGGTGGGGGCCGCCCTTGGGCAGGGCGAGGAGGCCGGTCGCGGTGGTGGGTGCGCCCTGCGGGGTGACGGTGCGGTAGGTGAGGCGGTAGCCGCGCAGTCCGTGGCGGACGGTGGTGGTGTCCATGCCGCCCGAGGCCAGGAACCGGGCGACGTCCGCGCGGTCGAGGTCGGCCACGGGGGTGATGCCCAGCAGGGTTCCCCTGCCGTGCGCGGTGTACGGGTCCGGCGCCCCGGCGGGCTGTTGTGCGGCGGGCTGCCGGGCGGTGGGCTGCTGGGCCACGGCCGGTGCGACGCCGAGGGCGGCGAGGACCATCGCCGCGGCGGTCGCCGTCGTCCGGCGGGCGATGCGTCGCCGCCTGTGTGAAGTCGGGTACCCCGCACGGCTGTTGTCGTTTTCCATGGCTGTGACGCTATGCGCCGGCGCGCCGCGCCGACATCGGCGTGGGCCCCCGGCCCGGGGTGCACCTGGCAACACCCCGGGCCGGGGGCTCACCCTCCGGGGCCCCGGTACGACGCCCGGTTCAGAGCCGCTGGATGATCGTCCCGGTCGCCAGCGCGCCGCCCGCGCACATTGTGATGAGCGCGAACTCCTTGTCCCGGCGCTCCAGTTCGTGCAGTGCCGTGGTGATCAGCCGGGCCCCGGTGGCGCCCACGGGGTGGCCGAGCGCGATGGCGCCGCCGTTGACGTTGACCTTCTCCAGGTCCTGCTCGAAGACCTGGGCCCAGCTGAGCACCACGGACGCGAAGGCCTCGTTGATCTCGACGATGTCGATGTCCTTGAGCGACATCCCGGCCTTCCCGAGCACCGCACGGGTCGCGTCGATCGGCCCGTCCAGGTGGAAGTGCGGGTCGGAGCCGACCAGGGCCTGGGCGACGATCCGGGCACGCGGCTTGAGCTTGAGGGCGCGCGCCATCCGCTTGGAGGCCCACATGATCGCGCAGGCGCCGTCGGAGATCTGCGAGGAGTTGCCCGCGGTGTGGATGGCGGTGGGCATGACCGGCTTGAGCCGGCCGAGCCCCTCCATGGTGGTGTCGCGCAGCCCTTCGTCCCGGTCGACCAGGCGCCACATACCCTGACCGGCCGCCTGCTCCTCCTCGGTGGTCGGCACCTGGACGGCGTACGTCTCCCGTTTGAACCGTTCCTCGGCCCAGGCGACGGCGGCCCGTTCCTGCGAGATCAGCCCGAGCGAGTCGACGTTCTCCCGGGTCAGTCCGCGCCTGCGGGCGATGCGCTCGGCGGCCTCGAACTGGTTGGGCAGGTCCACGTTCCACTCGTCGGGCCAGGGCTTTCCCGGTCCGTGCTTGGAACCGCTGCCCAGCGGCACCCGCGACATGGCCTCGACGCCGCAGCTGATGCCGACGTCGATGACTCCGGCCGCGATCATGTTGGCCACCATGTGGGAGGCCTGCTGCGAGGAACCGCACTGGCAGTCCACGGTGGTGGCGGCGGTCTCGTACGGCAGTCCCACGGCGAGCCAGGCGTTGCGGGCCGGGTTCATGGACTGTTCCCCGGCGTGGGTGACGGTGCCGCCGACGATCTGTTCGACGCAGTCGGCGTGGATGCCGGTGCGGCCGAGGAGTTCTCGGTAGGTCTCGCCCAGCAGATAGCCGGGATGCAGATTGGCGAGCGCGCCCGAGCGCTTGCCGATGGGGGTGCGTACGGCTTCGACGATGACGGGTTCCGCGGCCATGAGCTCGTCCTCTCCTCGCACATCCGCAGGGGCGTCCCGGCGCCCACGGATGGAACTAGTACGCGTTCTAGTTCTGCAAGCAGTCTTATGAGGCTTACCCCCGGTACGCAAGAGTGCTGCACGCACCTTGCGCCCGCTTCATACCGACCCCACTCACTCTTCACGCAACAGAACGGACCGCCTCTCTTGCCAGTTGTAGAACTCGTTACTACCTTTCCGTCAACTTCTGATGGGTCGTCAGGCAACGTCCGGGCGGCCCTCGGACCGACCTGGAGCTGCCGATGTCCTGCCCCCATCTGCCCGAAGGGTTCGACTTCACCGATCCCGATCTGCTCCAAGCCCGCATTCCGCACCCGGAGTTCGCCCGGATGCGGCAGACCGCACCGGTCTGGTGGTGCGCCCAGCCGGCCGGCATCTCCGGTTTCGACGACGAGGGCTACTGGGTCGTCACCCGGCATGCGGATGTCAAGTACGTCTCCACCCACCCCGAGCTGTTCTCCTCCAACATCAACACCGCGGTCATCCGCTTCAACGAGTCGATCAGCCGGGACCAGATCGAGGTCCAGAAACTGATCATGCTGAACATGGACCCGCCCGAGCACACCCGGGTCCGCCAGATCGTCCAGCGGGGCTTCACTCCCCGGGCGGTCCGCTCCCTGGAGCAGGCGCTGCGCAGCCGCGCCCGTTCGATCGTCGAGACCGCGCTCGCCTCCGCCGACGAGAACGGATCCTTCGACTTCGTCACCAATATCGCCGTCGAGCTGCCGCTCCAGGCGATCGCGGAACTCATCGGCGTACCGCAGGAGGACCGGTCCAAGCTCTTCGACTGGTCCAACAAGATGGCCGCGTACGACGATCCCGAGTACGCGATCACCGAGGAGGTCGGCACCGAGGCGGCCATGGAGATCGTCTCGTACTCGATGAATCTGGCGGCCGCCCGCAAGGAGTGCCCGGCCAAGGACATCGTCTCCCAACTGGTCGCCGCGGAGGGCCAGGGCAACCTCTCCTCCGACGAGTTCGGCTTCTTCGTGATCCTGCTGGCGGTGGCCGGAAACGAGACCACCCGCAACGCCATCAGCCACGGCATGCACGCCTTCCTCAGCCACCCCGACCAGTGGGAGCTCTACAAGCGCGAGCGCCCGGAGACGACCGCCGAGGAGATCGTCCGCTGGGCGACCCCGGTGGTCTCCTTCCAGCGGACCGCCACCCAGGACACCGAACTGGGCGGGCAGCGGATCAAGAAGGGCGACCGGGTCGGGCTGTTCTACTCGTCGGCCAACAACGACCCCGAGGTCTTCGACCACCCGGAGACCTTCGACATCACCCGTGATCCCAACCCGCACCTGGGATTCGGCGGCGGCGGTCCGCACTTCTGCCTCGGCAAGTCCCTCGCCGTGATGGAGATCAACCTGATCTTCAACGCGATCGCGGACGTACTGCCCGATCTGCGGCTGGTCGGTGATCCGCGGCGGCTGCGCTCGGCGTGGCTCAACGGGATCAAGCAGCTTCAGGTCAGCAGTGCGGGGGCGTCCGGTGTCTCCGATGCCTCCGGATCCGGGGCTTCCTCCGGGAGCTGACCTTCTGCCGTCCGTGTGCCGGCCTGCTGCCGTCCGTGTGCCGGCCCGCTGCCGTCCGTGCCCGGAGACGCGCCTCCCGCCGAACCCCCGCGCGGGAGGCGCACAACAGCGCGAGGATCATGGCGGGCATGCACGCCCTGCTCTCCGCCTTCGCGCCCATCTGGATGCTCACCGCGATCGGTTACGCGGTCGGCCGCAGCGGTCTGCTCGGCGCGCAGGCGGAGGCCGTGCTCGGCCGGTTCGTCTTCCATGTGGCCATGCCCGCCGCCCTGTTCACCATGGTCTCCGGGTCGCGGCTGAACACCTTCGCCAACTCCTCGATGGTGGCCTTCGCCGCAGGTACGGCGCTGGTCTGCGGGCTCGGGTTCCTGGCGTCCGGCCGGCTCTTCGGCCGGGGCACGGCGGACCGGGCGATCGGCAGCATGGCATCGGGTTACGTCAACTCCGCCAACCTCGGCATACCGGTGGCGGTCCAGGTGCTCGGTGACGCGTCGTTCGTCGCCCAGATCATCCTGTTCCAGGTCCTGTTGGTCTCCCCGGTGATCCTCTCGCTGCTGGACTCGGGGACAGGGACGGGAGCGGGGGCAGAGGCAGGGACGGGGAGATGGGCGAAGCCGGGTTCCGGGAAGGCGGTCGTGTTCCGGCGGATGCTGACCATGCCGGTCCGCAATCCCATCATCATGGCCTCGTTGCTCGGAGTGGCCGTCTCCGCGCTCGGACTGCGGCTGCCGCACGCGCTGGCCCACTCCTGCGATCTGCTCGGCGCCGCCGCCGTACCGACGGCGCTGATCACGCTGGGTCTGTCCCTGAACGCCCGCCCGGCCGCCGACGATTCGCCGGAGCTGTCGCGGATGACGGACCGTCCGGCGCTCGCCGGGCACACGGTGCGCGCCGGGCACACGGTGCGCGCCGGGCGCACGGTGCGCACTGAGGTCGTCGTGGCGGTGGCACTCAAGACACTGGTCCAGCCCCTGATCGCGCTCGCCGTCGGCGGCCCGCTGCTGCATCTGCCGGAGCACCAACTGCTCGCCGTGGTGCTCTGCTCGGCGCTGCCGACCGCTCAGAACGCCTTCATCTACGCCCAGCAGTACGGCCTGGACACCCGGGTGGCCCGCAATGCCGTGGTGGCCTCGACGGTGGTCTCCATGGCCACGCTCTCCGTCGCCACCTGGGCCCTGGGTACGACCGGCTCCTGAGCCGTTCGAGTGGCGGACCCGGGCCGATGGGCGGATGCTGGTCAGGCGGCGATCCACGCCGAAGGGGTGCCAGGACGATGTGTTCGTCCCGGCACCCCTTCGGCCCTTTCGCAGCCCGTTTCCCGGCCCTTTCGCGGGCCCGTGGCTCAGTGCTGCCTGCTGCCCACCGCATCACCCGTCGCTTCGTCCGTGGACCTCGGAACGGGCACCGGCACCGACCGCTCCAGGTCGTCCCGCGGCTTCGCCGCCGTCGGTACGGCCCCCGGCCGCAGCGCCCGCGGCCCGGCCAGCACGTACGCGAGTCCGAAGCCGAGCAGGACCACGGCCGCTCCGCCCACCGCGTCCAGCACCCAGTGATTGGCGGTGGCGACGATCGCGGAGACCGTGAAGAGCGGGTGCAGCAGACCCAGCGCCTTCATCCACATCTTCGGGGCCAGCATGACGACGACCACCCCGCACCAGAGCGACCAGCCGAAGTGCAGCGAAGGCATCGCCGCGTACTGGTTGGTCATCGCGGTCAGGCTCCCGTAGTCCGGCTTCGCGAAGTCCTGGACGCCGTGGACCGTGTCGATGAAGCCGAGCCCCGGCATCAGGCGCGGCGGGGCCAGCGGGTAGAGCCAGAAGCCGACCAGCGCGAACACGGTGGCGAAGCCGATGGTGCTGCGGGCCCAGCGGTAGTCGGCGGGACGTCGTACGTAGAGCACACCGAGGATCGTCAGCGGCACGATGAAGTGGAACGTCGTGTAGTAGTAGTCGAAGAAGCCGCGCAGCCACCCGACGTTCACGACCGCGTGGTTGACCCGGTGCTCGATGTCGATGTGCAGCCACCGCTCGATGGCGTGGATCTGGTGGCCGTGCTGCTCGGCGGTGGCGCGGCCGGCCGTCGCCGCGAGCCTGACATGGGCGTACGCGGAGTACACGACCCTGATCAGGAGCAGTTCCAGCAGCAGGTTGGGCCGGCTCAGCGCCCGCCGCCGGAACGGCAGCAGCGGGACACGGTTCCAGCGGGCCGGGGCCGGGGCGGCGTGATCCGTGGGGATCGGGTGCTGCCAGTGCTCCGAGGTGCGCGGCAGGAACGGCACGGCGCAGGCCGCGGCGAGCGCGGCGATCAGCAGCACGTTGTCGCGCACGGGGAAGAGGACCGCCATGTTCGGCAGCAGCATCGTCCCCGGCAGCGTGATGACGAGGACCACGACCGCGGGCCAGACCAGCCGGTCGGAGGCCCGCCTCCCGACCCGGCCGACCACGGCGAGCAGCACCCACAGCAACTGGTGCTGCCAGGCGGTCGGCGAGACGGCGACGGCGACGCAGCCGGTCACCGCGACGGCGAGGAGCAGCTGCCCGTCGGCCGCGTACCGGGCCGCGCGGCGCAGCCCCAGGAAGCAGACGACGGCCGCCAGCACCACGAACAGCGCGATCTCCGGCGGGCCGGCGAGACCGGACCGGAGCAGCGCGCCGTGCAGGGACTGGTTGGCGAGGCTGTCCGCGTTGCCGCCGAGCCCGGTGCCCGCGACGTGGTGCACCCAGTACGTCCACGAGTCGCCCGGCATCGCGGCCCAGGCCCACGCCGTGCAGGCGGCGAACGTGGCGCCGCCGGTCAGCGCGGCCCGTCTGCGTCCGGTCAGCCACAGCAGTACGGCGAAGAGCAGCACGGTCGGCTGGAGTGCGGCCGCCGATCCGATCAGGACGCCCGAGGCGCGTTCCCCCCGGACCACGAAACAGCCCAGCAGCACCAGCAGGACCGGCAGGATGCTGGTCTGCCCCAGGTGGAACGCGTTGCGGACCGGCAGCGAGAGCATCAGCAGGCTGATCGCGACGGGCGCGGCCAGCAGCGCGGTGCGACGGGACACCGGTCCGGGCAGCGCACGGGCGGCGACGACGCCCAGCGTGGCGACGAGCAGCAGCGAACCGAAGGTCCAGGCGACGCCCAGGCTCTGCTCCGCCGTTCGGGTCAGCGGTTTCAGCACCAGCCCGGCGAACGGGGTGCCGGTGAACCGGTCGCTGTCGTACAGCGACCCCGCCACATGCAGGACACCGTTCTCGCCGATCCAGGTCTCCAGATCGGTGAGCCGCTCGCCCGGCGGCTGCCACAGAACCACCGCCATCTGCCGTACGGCCAGGGCGGCCACGATCAGCCAGAGCAGAACACGGGCAGCCCCGGTCCTCGCCCCCGTCGCCGCATCTCCGCGCACACTGTGTTCCACGTTCGCCACGCTGCGCCGGCCCTCCCGCCGTTCCGGTGCCCGTCCCTCGATCCGGGCATGCTGCTGAAACCATGGCATTACGCAATGAGATAGACCCAATCCGCCCTTCCTTCGCCTGACCGTCACCCCTTTTTCATCCGAAAAGATGCCCAGCCGGACATTCGGATCCGAGTGCGGGCTGTCGGCCTGCGTGCGTGCCTGTCTGTGCGCCTGCCTGCCTGCCTGCCTGCCTGCCTGCCTGCCCGAACGTGAACCGGAACCGGATTCACGGCGCGTACGTCCTCCCCCGTGTTGTCGATCACGTTGTCGTTCACGGGGGAGTCGGACGGAACATGCGGTGCACAGGGGTGAAGCGGAGTGCGCGGGGCGCCCGGGACGAGGGGCGCGGGTGGTTGGCGCGCGCCCTGTCGCTGCTGCTGATGCTGGTGTCGCTGCAACTGGGGTCGCTGATCAGCCCGGCGTACGCCTGCGGCTGCGGGGCGATGGTCCCGGGCAAGGACTCCCAGGTCTCGGTCGACCGGGAGACATCGGTGGTGGACTGGGACGGCCGGACCGAGCAGATCGTCATGCGCCTCACGGTGCGCGGGAACGCCCCCGAGGCGGCCTGGATCATGCCGGTGCCGAACCGCGCGAGCGTGGAACTCGGTGATTCCGGTCTCTTCTCCGAGCTGTCCGCCATCACCGCGCCGGAACATGTGACCAGGCATTACTTCTGGCCCCGCTCCCACGACTGGCCGTTCTCCGACTCCGGCAATGTCGGGGACGGGGCCGCCGCTCCATGGGCCGGGGCGCCGTCCGTCGAGGTGGTCGGCCGGGAACGGCTCGGCCCCTTCGACGTGGCGAGGCTGGCCGCGACCGACCCCCAGGCACTGGAGCAGTGGCTGGAGGAAAACGGCTTCGACCTGCCCGACCGGCTGGCGACCGCGCTGAAGCCCTACGTCGACCAGAAGTGGGAGTACGTCGCGATCCGCCTCGCTCCCCGGGAGAGCAGCACTCCGCTGGTCGGCACGCTCGACCCGCTGCGGCTGCGCTTCGCCAGCGACCGGCTGGTCTACCCGATGCGGCTGTCGAAGCTCGCCTCGACGCCCCAGCAGCTCGGCCTGTACATCCTCGCCCCGCACCGGATGGAGCCGCGCGGCCCGATCGGCGGCGATGCGCCGGAGGTGACGTACGCGGGCAGGATCGATCCCCGGTCGGCGGCGGACGACACGGACGCGCTCGAAAAGCTGACGGGAGCGGATCCGGTGTTCCTCACCGCCATCGAGCAGTCCTTCCCGCATCCGGAGCGGATCGACGGCGATCACCAGTTGCGCGCGACCGCCGACGACACCCCGTACCGGACGAAGGTGTATGAGAACCGGCTGCTGACCGTGGGCGACATCCCCGTCTGGGTGCTGTCGCTGCTCGCGGCCGCGCTGGTGGCGGCCACCGCGGTACTGCTGCTGGTGCTGCGGGCCCGGCGACCGCGTCCCGTACCGGTGGGTTGAGCGCCAAGGATCCGAACACTTGCGTACGGGGTGACGGGCGGCGCCCGCCGGCACTTGTGCACGGGTGACGGGCGGCGCCCGCCCGCACTTGTGCACGGGTGACGGGCGGCGCCCGCCAAATCGTTGGCCCCCTTGATCGTGTCCAGGTCAGAATGGCCGGCATGACCTGGATGCTGGCCCCCGAACCGTTCGACTCCCCAGACGCCTCTCTCCTGCGCCGCGACTACTACGGCGAAGTCGCCGGCCGCTACTGGGGCCGGCCCGCCACCGCCGAGGAGATCGACGAGGGGCTCACCGACGACGGGGCCGACCGGCTCGTCCCGCCCACCGGTGAGTTCGTCGTCGGCCGCTTCGACGGGAAGCCCGCGGCCTGCGCCGGACTGCTGGTGGTGGACGCGGACACCGCCGAGGTGACCCGGGTCTTCGTACGCCCCGAACACCGCGGCACGGGCGGCGGCGGACTGCTTCTGACGGCCATCGAGAACGCGGCCCGCGCCCTCGGCGTACGCACGCTCCGGCTCGACACCCGCAACGACCTGGTCGAGGCGCGAGGGCTGTACGCCAAGCACGGCTACCGGGAGGTCCCGGCGTTCAACCGGGGGCAGTACGCGGAGCACTGGTTCGCGAAGGAGCTGGGCGCGGAGTCGGACGGCTCGTAGGAGTACGGGTCTCGCGGGCTCAGGCCGCGTGGTCCCGCTTCGGTTCGGGGCCGCGGGCTCAGGCCGCGTGGTCCCGCTTCGGTTCGGGGCCGCGGGCTCAGGCCGCGTGGTCCCGCTTCGGTTCGGGGCTCTGCGGCCGTTCCTTGCTCGATCCGTTCGCCTCCGCGGTCAGTTCCTCCACGAGCCTGACCAGATCGGTCGGGCGGTCCGGCCCCCACCAGTCGCCCAGCAGCTCGGCCATGGACGCCTCACGGGCCTCCGCGAGCTTCACCACCACTTCCGAGCCGGCCTCGGTGAGCACCAGTTGCACGCCCTCGCGCCGGACCAGCCCGCGTTCCTCCAGTTGCCGGGCCGCCTCGCTGATCACCCGCAGCGGCACCGGGGCGATGTCGGCGAGCAGGCCCGGCTCGACCGTGCCGTGCCGTCTGATCCGCAGCAGCATCCAGCTCGCCGCGGGCAGCAGGTCGTAGCCCGCCCGCTCGGTGATCTTCACGTAGATCTGGCGGCGCCCCGCCCGCGTGGCGAGCACCGAGAGGGCACGGGCGCACTCGTCGTACGAGGACCGCTCGACCGGGTTCGACGCCAGGGTCTCGGTGGGCTCCGGAGCGGTCACCGAGCCGCGCAGTTTGTCCTCCTTGAGGAACCAGGCGAAGACGAAGGCGATCAGCACGACGGGGGCCGCGTACAGGAACACGTCCGTGATCGACGTCGAGTACGCGTGCAGCACCGCCGGCCGCAGCGCGGGCGGCAGTTGCCCGATGGCGCGCGGGTCGGACGCCAGCCCGTCCACACCGGCTCCGGGGGGCAGTGGGTGGCCGGCGAGCGCGTCGGCCAGTTTGTCGGTGAGCCGGTTGGTGAAGATCGTGCCGAAGACGGCGACGCCGAACGAGGCGCCGATGGAACGGAAGAAGGTGGCGCCGGAGGTGGCGACGCCGAGGTCCTCGTACGTGACGGCGTTCTGCACGACCAGCACCAGGACCTGCATCACCAGGCCGAGTCCCGCACCGAAGACGAAGAAGTAGCTGCTCATCACCCAGGTGCTGCTGGTCTCCGTGAGCCGGTGCAGCAGCAGGAGTCCGATCGCGGTGAGGCCGGTGCCCGCGACCGGGAAGACCTTCCAGCGGCCGGTGCGGCTGACGATCTGGCCGGACGCGGTCGAGGTGATGAGCAGGCCCAGCACCATCGGGAGCATGTGCACACCGGACATCGTCGGCGAGATCCCGTGCACCACCTGGAGGAAGGTCGGCAGGTAGGTCATCGCGCCGAACATCGCGAAGCCGACGACGAAGCTGATGACGGCGACGAGGGTGAAGGTCCTGATCCGGAAGAGCTTCAGCGGGATGACGGGTTCGGCGGCCCGGCGCTCCACCCGCACGAAGGCGATCAGCAGCAGGACGCTCAGCACGGCGAGACCGATGATCTGTGCCGAGCCCCAGGCCCAGGTGGTGCCGCCGAGCGAGGCGACGAGGACCATGCAGGTGGCGACCGAGGCGATGAGGAAGGTGCCGAGGTAGTCGATGGTGTGCTTCGTGGCGCGGACCGGGATGTGCAGCACGGCGGCGATCACCAGGAGCGCCACGACGCCGATCGGCAGGTTGACGTAGAAGACCCACCGCCAGCTGAGGTGCTCGGTGAACAGGCCGCCGAGCAGCGGCCCGAGGACACTCGTCGCACCGAAGACCGCCCCGAACAGACCCTGGTACTTGCCTCGTTCGCGCGGCGGGACGATGTCGCCGACGATCGCCATGGAGAGCACCATGAGCCCGCCGCCGCCGAGGCCCTGAAGAGCCCTGAAACCGATGAGCTGCGGCATGTTCTGGGCGATGCCACAGAGCGCCGAGCCGATGAGGAAGATGACGATGGCGGCCTGGAAGAGCTTCTTGCGGCCGTACTGGTCGCCGAGCTTGCCCCAGAGCGGGGTCGCGGCGGTCGACGCCAGCAGATAGGCCGTGACCACCCAGGAGAGATGTTCCAGTCCGCCGAGGTCGCTGACGATGGTCGGCAGTGCGGTGGAGACGATCGTCTGGTCGAGTGCGGCCAGAAGCATGCCCAGAAGCAGTGCCCCGATGGCCACGAGGACCGACCGCGTGGAACGCTCTTCGCCGGGGGCCGGGGCCGGGGCCGGGGCCGGGGCGCTCAGATGCTGGGCCATGGACATCTCCTCGGGTCCGCTACAACCCCATCCTGGCCTTTTCATGCCGTTATGGCCTGCTGAGTCTCCGTTACGGGAGCGGGGCCTCGGTTACGGGGCCGGGGGCCTCGGTTACGGGGCCGGGGGCCGCGGTTACATGAGCGGGGCCGTGGTCATGGGAACGGGGGCCGCGCCACTACCGGAGCCGAGGGCATGTCGCCACCGGTACGGGGTCGCGCTCCGGCGCGGGGGTCGCTCTTTTCGGTGCAGGGGGCGTGCTTCGCTGCGGGGGTCGCGCTTTCGGTGCGGAGTCGTGCCCCGGTGCAAGGGGCGTGCTTCGGTGCAGGCGGCGTGCTTCGGTGCGGCATTCGGTACGGCGTTGGGCATTCCGGCAGCGGGCTGCATAATCGCAGGGCATTCAAGGGGAGGGGCCCACAATGACCGGACATATATGCCCGGAGTGCGGTATGGACAGCAGACCCGGCGCCGGAGGAGGTCCCGGAGGGGGGTGCGTCTGCGCGCGGCGGGCGGCCGAGAGGGCGGAGATGGCGGCCGCCGAGGACTTCGATCCGTTGCGGATACGTCCGTACGTGACGCTGGGGGTCGACGCGGCCCCGGCCGATGCCGACGGGGCCCCGCGGGAACAGGAACCGCACCACATACCAGGGGACGCGGCCACGACGATGCCACTCTTCCTCGGCCCGACGGCGGCGGACCCGCTGCCGGACGCCGCCGGTCGGGCCGATCCCGCCGGTCCGGCCCGTCCCGCCGATGCGCCCGGCGAGGAACCCGGCGGGCCTCGCCGCCGCCCCTTCGCGGCCGTCGCCGTGGGAGCGGCCCTGGCCGCCGTGGTGGGCACGGTGGCGTTCGCGACCGGGCTGCTCGGCGGGGGCGACGACGGGGACACGGGCCGACGGCAGGCCCTGCCCGGCACAGCGGTCGACGTGCCCGAGGCGAGCGTCCCGGCGACGAGCCCGGCGCCGGTTTCCGCGCCGCCCTCGCCCTCCGCGTCGGCCCTCGTGTCACCGTCCGCGTCGGCCACCGCCTCGCCCTCGGCGAGCGCCTCGCCGTCCGCCTCCGCGTCCACCGCCTCCTCGCCGCCGGCCTCCGTCGCGCCCTCGCGCACCACGAGCAGTCCGTCGTCGGCCGCACCGCCCGCCTCCCTGGCCGGGCCCACCCTGCGCAACGGCGACCAGGGGGCCGCGGTGGCCGAGCTGCAACGCCGCCTGGAGGAGGTCTGGCTGTATCACGGGCGCGACGACGGCGACTACTCCGACCAGGTCGAGCACGCGGTGAGCGTCTACCAGTCGTACAAGGCCATCGAGGGCGACCCGCCGGGCGTGTACGGCCCCAACACCCGCCGCGCGCTGGAGGCCGAGACGACGGGCCGGTGACCGGCCCGCCACCTGCACCGGGCCGTCGCGGCCACCCCGGAAACAGGCTGTCCCGGCCACCCCGCAAACGGACCGTCCCGGCCACCCCGCAAACAGGCCGTCGCGACTGCCCGAAACCGAAGGAATTGGCTTTCTCGGACAGGTTTTTGTATCGTGATGAAACAAAGTAGCCTCCGCCCGCCACCCCCTGACCGGCGGGCGAGGCTGCTTGTTCTCTTTCCCGCGTCGTCGCTTCCCGGCGCCGTCGCTCCCCCGCGCTCTGGAGCCCGCCCATGCCGGCCACCGTCCTCACCGCCCGCGCCCTCCTCTTGGACATGGACGGCACCCTGGTGAATTCCGATGCCGTCGTGGAGCGCTGCTGGCGGCGCTGGGCGCTGCGCGAGGGGCTGGACCCGGAGGCCGCGCTCAAGGTCGTCCACGGACGGCAGGGGTACGCCACCATGGCGGTGCTCCTCCCCGACCGCCCGATGGAGCAGAACTACGCGGACAACCGGGTCATGCTCGCGGAGGAGACCGCCGACACCGAAGGCGTCGTACCGATCGGCGGCGCACCCGCCTTCATGGATGCGATCGCCGCGCTGCCGCACGCCCTGGTCACCTCGGCGGACGAGGCGCTGGCCCGGGCCCGGATGACCGCGTCGGGCCTGCGGATGCCCGCCGTCCGCGTCACCGCCGAGAGCGTCGGCGCCAGCAAGCCGGACCCCGAGGGCTTCCTCAAGGGCGCTGCCGAGCTGGGCTTCGGCCCGGCGGACTGCATCGTCTTCGAGGACTCGGAGGCAGGCATCGCGGCGGGCCGGGCGGCGGGCATGCGCGTCGTGGGCGTCGGCCCGCGCGCGGGGGCGCTCTCCCCCGACGCGCACGTCGAGGACCTGACGCAGGTACGCGTGGAAGCGGCCCCGGACGGCTCGATCCGGCTGCACATCAGCGCGCGATGACCCACCCGCCGACGCGCGACAACCGCCCGTCGGCCACCCGCCGACCCAGCACACACGGCACACGCACCCGGCAGTCCTGCATACACGCGGCACACGCGGCACACGCACCCGGCAGCCCCGCATACACGCGGCACACCCAGCACACGCGCTGAGCCCGGTCCCGCAGCCACTCAGGGACCGGCCTCACGCCCGGTGCAGCCGCCCCCGCGCCACCAGTTCGAGCACCGTCGTGACGGCCACCGCCTGCACGGCCATCAGGGCTACCAGTACGAACAACTGCACGGCGCCCGCCTGTACCGGTGAGGCGCCGCCCAGCAGCATGCCCACGAAGGCCCCCGGCAGGGTCACGAGCCCCACCGTCCGGGTCTGATCCAGCCCAGGCAGCAACGCGTCCGACGCCGCGGGCCGGGCGATCTCCAGCCGCGCGTCACGGTCGAGCAGCCCGAGCGCCATCCCCGCCTCCACCTCCCCGCGCCGGGTCGTCAGCTCGTCCAGCGCCCGCCTCCCGCTGAGCACGGTCGCGGTCAGCGCACCGCCGATGAGGATGCCGGTCACCGGGATCAGCGCGATGCCCCGGACCGGCAGGAGCCCGGTGAGCAGCAACAGCGCGACCACCGGAACGACGCCCGCCGCGATCGGCAATGCCGCCCACCACCAGGTGCGATTGCGAGTGATCCGGCGTCCGGCGGTCCGTACCGCCACCGCGTACATCAGCGCCACGAACCCGAGCAGCGGCGGCAGCGAACGGACCACCCAGCCGATGAGCAGGGAAACCGCGGCGAGTTGGACCGCGGCCCGCAGCCCGGCCAGCAGAATCTCGCGCGCACGGCCGAGCGAGGCCAGAGCCGCGACCGTGGCCGCCACGGCGAGCAGCAGGGCGAGTACGACACCGAGCGTGATGTTGACCGGTAGCAGCACGCCGCAACCCTACGACCGGCCCGGCCCGCACCACCCACGCGAATCAGCCTCCGAAGTCGCCGAATTGTCGCTGGGTCAGCCTGTGCGCCCGCGCAGATGCGGACGTACGCCCCCACACTCCAGTCCTGTTGGTCAGAACCCTTGATGTGACGTGGCCATGTCGCCACCCTGTTACCTGGTGCCCACCCCACGGAAACCTGGCACCGCCACGATGGCCGGGCCCCACGGGTCACCCGTCCAAGGTCCCCCCACATCAAGGGAGTTCGCATGTCTGGTGTCTACGCGCGTCGCATCGCCGTCGTCGCCGCATCCGCCGCCTTCGCCGCAACCACCGGTCTGCTCACCGCCCCCACCGCGCAGGCAGCCATGCCCACCCCGGTCTCCGCCTCGACCGCCCGCACCTACCTGAGCGAACTGACCGTCTCGGCCGAGGGTTCGTCGGACGGCTACAGCCGCGACAAGTTCCCGCACTGGATCACCCAGTCGGGCGCCTGCAACACCCGCGAGGTCGTGCTGGAGCGCGACGGCACGAACGTGGAGCAGAACTCCAGCTGCGCTGCCGTCAGCGGCAGTTGGTACTCGGAGTACGACGGCGCCACCTGGACCGCCGCCTCCGATCTGGACATCGACCACATGGTCCCGCTCGCCGAGGCCTGGCGGTCGGGCGCCAGCAGCTGGACGACCGCCCAGCGACAGGCGTACGCCAATGACCTGACGCGTCCGCAGCTCATCGCGGTCACGGACAACGTCAACCAGGCCAAGGGCGACAAGGACCCGGCCAAGTGGATGCCCTCGCGCGCCGCCTACAAGTGCACGTACGCGCGCGCCTGGGTGCATGTGAAGCACTACTACGACCTGACGGTCGACTCGGCCGAGAAGAGCGCGCTGCAGTCCATCCTGAACGGCTGCTGAGCGAGCCGCCCGTACAACTGCCGAGCAAGCCCGACCGCTCCTCCCCGGTCGTTCGTTCCATATGGGTACGGAGCCGTGCAGACCGCACGGCTCCGTACCCATGTGCGCACCCGTTCCCTCCCGTCCGCCCCCGACGCGTTTTCGGCCGAGTACGGCCGAGTACGACTGATCGCGGCCGGCACCGGCATGCCCCGGGAACCCGACGGGCGGCGGCCGCCGACACTCGGCACCGAGCAGACCCGCCGGACCCCGGAGAACCCCCTCGCCACCCCGCCCCGCACAGGGCCGTGACGCCTCGCCGCCCCGGCTCCCGCCACCACTGGTCCACACATCGTCGCCGGAGTGTTCGGGGCCGCTTCCCCGCCGAACACTCCGGTGCCGGTCCATACGCCGCCGAGCGTTGCGCCCCTTACATACGCGTCGGAGCCGCGCGGCCCGCCCCGGCGCCGGACAGCACCCCTGGAGCCACATCCGGCAGCTGACCTGCCCCGCCCGCGCGCGGCCCGCCCCCGGACCACCCGGAGCCGGCTTCCGCCCCACCCGGAGCCGCACAGGACGGCGGACCGGCGGAGCGCTCGCGCGGTGACGGCCGGACCGACGCGTCACCGGCCCAGTGGTACAGCCCGGACGGACCACGGCCCGACAACCCGCCCACCCCCCTGACTTCACATGGCCGGAAAGCTGCGCCGCCATTGGTTCAGGCCAAGACAGCAAGGACAGGTTCGCAGTTGGAGGCGGTGCCGAACCGAATCCCGACCGAGAAACACAGGACGACTTTCAGCCAGTCGACATAATGTTGAACTTGCAAGCATTGGTGAGGTTTCCCTAATCTGAGGCACTCAATCGGTTCACGTCCCCACCAGACCGAAGGAGCCCTCCCCCCATGCACGCACGCTTGAACCAGGCTCAGCCCTACGCACTCGGCCTCTTCCGGATCGTCATCGGCCTGTTCTTCACCTGCCACGGCGCCGCCTCGCTCTTCGGCGTCCTCGGCGGCATGAACGGCGGCTCCATACCCGCCGGCACCTGGCCCGGCTGGTACGCGGCGGTCATCCAGCTCGTCGGCGGCATCCTGGTGACGGTCGGACTCGGCACCCGTATCGCCGCCCTGATCTGCTCCGGCTCCATGGCGTACGCGTACTTCAAGGTCCACCAGCCCGAGGCGCTGTTCCCGCTGCAGAACGGCGGCGAGCCCTCGGCCGTCTTCTGCTGGGCGTTCCTGCTGCTGGTCTTCACCGGACCCGGCGCACTGGCCCTGGACCGGCTGTTCGGCCGGGGCGGCACGGAGCACGACAAGGACCGCGCGCCCGAGCAGGCACCGCCCGTCACGGTCTGACCCTCGGGGCCCTTCCTCACGTACATCCGGGCCTGCGCCCGGAACCGAGGCTTCCCATTTCCGGGTGTACGTGAGGTTCCCAACATCGCCCGTATTTGTCGATCACCGGATGAACGCCAGGCGTACGCTGTACAGCTGACCCTGCCGCTCCTGCCGCTCCCCTGCGACGTCGCGGCGTTGTTCCGAATCGGGGAGTAGTAGGTGCTTGAGAGTGTGGGCGCGCTGACCGGCAGCCCATGGATCTACGTCGTGGTGGCGCTTTCGGTGCTCCTCGATGTCTTTCTGCCCCTGCTGCCCAGCGGGGTCCTGGTGATCACCGCCGCCACGGCGGCCGCCGCCGGTTCGACGACCGTCGCGGGCACGGGCGCCGCCCAGCAGGTGACCAAGGTCCCCTCGCTCCTCGCCCTGATCCTCTGCGCGGCCACCGCCTCGGTCCTCGGCGACCTCGTCGCCTACCGGCTGGCCTGGCGCGGTGGGGAGCGCCTGGACCGGGCCATCGCCCGCTCCCGCCGCCTCACCTCCGCGCAGGAGCGCCTCGGCGCCGCCCTCGCCCGGGGCGGCGGCATCCTCGTCATCATCGCCCGCTTCGCCCCGGCCGGGCGCTCGGTGGTCTCCCTGGGCGCGGGCGCGGCGCACCGCAAGGTAAAGGAATTCCTGCCCTGGTCGGCCCTGGCGGGCGTGGCATGGGCCGGTTACAGCGTGGGGCTCGGCTACTTCGGCGGCCAGTGGCTCGGCGCGACATGGGTGGGCACAGCGGTCTCGGTCCTCGCCCTGTTCGTGGCGGGCGCCCTGGCCGCCTGCCTGATGCGCCGCCCGGCAGCAGCAGCGGCCGCCGCGGCATCGGCGACCGTCACGGCCACTACGGCGTCCTGACCGCACCCCGGATCTCCAGACCGTCCAGCAGTCTGACGGTCGCCTCGGTGATCTCGTCGACGGCCCGGTCGAACACCTCCTGGTTGTGCGCGGCCGGAGCGCGGAAACCGGACACCTTGCGTACGAACTGCAGGGCGGCGGCCCGGATCTCCTCCTCGGTGGCCTCTTCGGGGATGGCTGGCGGGCGAAGGGTCTTGATGCTGCGGCACATGACTCAAGTGTGAACCGCGCCACTGACAATCGCCCTCCCCGACCTCCCCGGCCTCCCCGGCCTCCCCGGCCTCCGCTCCCCTCCCCCTCCCCTCCTCTCCCTCGCTCACCGAACCCGTTCGACGACGGGGAGCTCATACGTACCGTCGAGGATCCCGGCTCCCGGCGCACAGAGCCCGAGCACGGCCCGGAAGTCCCCGTCGGGCGCGGGCAGCCGGTTCGCCGCCGCGACCGGATCGTCCGGCCGCTCCCGCTGGATCCGGACCGTCAGCGAACCGTCCTCCGCGTACGCCGGTCCGCCCCCCACCAGGGTCTCGCCGATCCGCCGACCGACCGGGCCGTCCCCGGCCATGTCGTACACGGCCAGGGACCAGCCCGCTTCGGCCGGCGGCCGGCCCTCGAAGCGCAGCACGTAGGAATGGGCCCCGTTCAGCCGCTCACCTCCGGCGTCACACAGTGCGTGGGCGTACACCGCCCGGTAACCGTGGACACCCCACAGCGCGCTCCGCGCCGCCACCGCCCTGGTCAGGTAGGACGCCTCCCGATCGGCGATACGCCACTCCGGGGAGTCGATGGTCCCGACGCCGTGGTGGTCGAGGTTGTAGTCGAAGAGATGCGGTTCCATCACCCACCCCGCGCGTACCGCATCGGCCCGGCCCGCCTCCGCCACCCGTGCCCTGCCCCGCGCCGCCCCCTCGGTCAGTGCGCGCACAAGGACGGCATCGGCCCGGGCGGCATCGGCCCGGACGTAGGGCGAGGGCCCTTCCTCCAACAGCCCCAGCGGCTGGAACCGGTCCTGATACGCCCGGTCGGGCGCGGACGGCGGGAAATCGGCCATCCACACCCTGAGCTGCTCGAAGAACCGCAGCGGCTCCGGTACGTCGGGGTCCGGCGCGGGCAGCCCCGTACGGTGCGCACCCGGTTCGACGTACGTGATGGTCAACTGCTCCTGGAACGCGCGGATCCGCTCCGGCCCACCTCTTTCGTCACCGTCATCGCAGCCGCTGCGGCCGATGACGGTGACGACCGAGGTGGGCGCGTCGATGACCCCGAGCACCCCGCCGGGCACGCGGCCCGCCCAGCCCGGGGGTACGACGAGCCAGTCACCGGCCCGGGTACCGGTGGCGCGGTCACCGACGTACGCAAAGTTGTCGGTCCAGGCGTCGACGAACTGCAGCACGCGGTACGTGCCGTCCGGACCGGGGACGTGGAGCAGGACCGGTCCACCGGAGAGGTCGAGATGGGCGACGGACCGGACGGTGTCGTCGCCGACGGACACGAAGGGTGTGTCGGGAGGCACCGGCCGGTCCGCGTGCGCGAAGTGGTTGAACGGGGTGGGCGGCAGTGGACCGTAGCCCGTGTACATGGCGCCCTCGACCACCGACAGGTCGCGGACCAGCGGATATCCGTAGACATACGCCTCGGCGGCAAGAGCGTCCAGTTCCACCGCTGCCTCCTCCCGGCCCAGCGTTCCTTTCGGACGACCGCCTCAGATGACCGCCTTGGAGCGGTCCGTGCACAGCGCCCAGATCACGAACACGTCGATGGCGATGGAGATGATCGCCCAGATCGGCTGGTACGGCAGCCAGATGAAGTTGATGATCACGCTGATGGCGGCCAGCACCACACCCGTGGCGCGGGCCCATTCGGCACCCTTGAGGATGCTCCAGCCGACGATCCCGAGCACGATGCCGAGGACGAGGTGGATCCAACCCCAGGAGGTCACATCGAACTTGAACGTGTAGTTCCTGACGTGGGCGTAGACATCGTCGGTGGCGAGGCCGGAGATGCCCTTGATCACTCCGAGGACACCGTCGACGAGCAGCAGAACACCCGCGAAGATGACTCCGCTGGCCGCCCAGGGATTGACATCCCCCTGACCGACAGAACCGGAACCAGCGGTACCGGGCGTGGGCGCTGTGTGAGCCATCGGAACTCCTTGGCAGGATCGGGACTGTGGGACAGAACCGACCCTGCGCGCCACTCACCCGCGCAACCACTCGGACGCACCCATCCGGGTGATGCCCGCCACGGACCGCGGCCGTGCCTACGACGAGGGAAGCCGCGTCACCTTCGAGACCTTGCACGTCATCTTGCCCGGCACCTTCCCCAGCCCCTGGGCCTTCTGCACCGACTTCTGCCCCGCCGCCAGATCGGTCGCCGTCGCCAGACCCGAAGCCCGGCGCGTGCCGTCCCCGTCCACGAATTCCACGGACACGATGTAGGACGCCTGGTTGTCGCCGTGGTTCACGATCTCCACATCCGCATCCGGCCACTCGGTCAGCGAGTCCACCTGGCACCGGGTGATCCGCACATCGCCCTCGCCATCCGTACCCTCCAGGGCCGGCAGCTCCGTGGGCGCATCCGAGGCATCCCCCGGCGCGGGCGCACCACTCGCAGCGGGCGCCCCGCTCTCCGTGCCCTCCACCGCCGACGGCTTCGCCTTGGCCGAGGGCGAGTCCCCGCCACCGGCCAAGGCGATCAGCACACCGAGCACCAGCAGCACGGCCACCCCACCGAGCACCGACAAGGTGACGATCAGCCCGGTGCGGGACTTCTTGACCGGCTGCGGATAGCCGTACGCCCCGGGCCCCGGACCCTGCGGCCACTGGGCGTAGGGCGACGCCGCCTGTTGAGACGGGTGGGGCGGCTGAGGCGGCTGACCGGAACCGGGCTGAGGCTCCTGACCGGGCTGCGGCGGCGGATAGCCGTACGACATGTTTCCCCCCTGGGACATAACTGACGTGACCAGGACACATTATGGCGCCCCCGGACCTGCCCCTCCCCCGGGCCGGCCCGGAAGGCCCCGCCCATGAACGGCACCGCACTCCCCCAGCCGGGAACCCGCCCAGGCCGACCCCCCTGAAGCCGAACACCGCCCGCCCGCTCCGCTGATGCGTCCGAGACCCCTCGAACCTAAACTGACGAAGCCACGAAACCCCAGGTGAGGGAGGCATCCCATGGCCAAGCGAGGAAACAAGCGCCGCGCCCGCAAAAAGAAGAACGCCAATCACGGCAAGCGCCCCAACGCCTGAACCACACCCACCGAGCAAAGCCTGAGTGCCTCCCGGCCGATCACGACCGGGAGGCACGGGCGGTGACGGCAGGGGACAGGGTCCTTAATCGATACCGCCACACAGCCGGGTCAACCGTGGCCGGCCGCTCGGTCCGGCACGCATCCGGCACACGCACTCAAAGCTCAACGCCCCCTCTCACGACGTCGTCAGCAGTCCTCCGTCCGTAGCGCAGCAAAACGTGTGCCGACCGAAACGGGAGCGCGCGCAAGCCAGGTTCCATTACTCGGAACAGAGCTTCGACATCCGGCCGTAGGCGAAAATTTGCCTTGGAAACACCGTCTTGACCGACCGCACCCTTGCGCATGGCGAGAGCGTAAAGGCGACCACTGACAGTCGGTCAGGCACTCCCTGTCCCGCAGCGCTCGCCACGCTCCGACCGGCGGCCTCGAACGGCGCCCTGTCCACCCCGGAACCTGAGCACCCCCACCGGAGACACGTCCTTGAGCCGCGGGCTCTGAGCAGCCCGGGAAGACAACCGGCACGTAAGCGGCACGGCGCCCGCGCCCTCCGCGATCGCGGAGGGCGCGGGCGGGCGGGCGGTCGCCGGCGTCTGCCGCACTGGTCAGTCGGCCCATCGGCGATATAGGCGGTCGGTGCAGAGTTGCGAACTTCGCTGCTGTACCGCACAGGACTCTGCAGGGCTTACATGTTCCGCATTTCTTCTGCTCAAAGACCTACGTGTCCGCAAGTAGACCGCGCGAGACGGTCACCTCGGGGTTCACGGGGAAATATCGAGACAGTGTAGAATACCGGCTGGCGCATCGGCGCATCTCCGAGGTTGCCACGAAAATTGTGGGAAATGAAAACGTGGGGAGTGGCTGCCAAACCATGGGTGCACCAAATTGCGTGTCGGTCTTCTCGGGCGGGATGGGGCTGGATCTCGGACTGGAACAAGCTGGTTTCGATATTCGCTTCGCCGCAGACAACATGCCCGCCGCCGTTGCCACGGCTCGGGCCAACCGCCCACTTCTGCCTTACTATGAAAGCGACATCAGGGCTCTCTCGGCAGAGCAGATCCTGCAGTCGACCGGATTGGCCGAAGGGGATGTGGACCTACTGGCCGGCGGCCCCCCCTGCCAAAGCTTCAGCACTGCCGGCAAGCGGCTCGGTCTCGACGACTCCGAAAAAGGGCCACTCGTATTTGAATTCGTGCGCCTGGTAAAAGAACTGAAGCCCAAGGCATTCCTCATGGAGAACGTCAAGGGATTGTTGTCCGCTTCCGTCACATGGCGGCAGCTTCCGTACAACAACAATGGCAAGGTTATCGATGACCTGCACGGGTCGCTCCTCCGTGAGCTTTGCTCCCAGCTGGAGGAGCTTGGCTACAGCCTCAAGTACCGAGAATTCAATTCGGCTGATTACGGAGTCCCTCAGGCCAGGCAGCGGGTGTTCTTGATCGGATACAGGGATGGTACGCCCGTATCCTTCCCCGAACCCACGCACGCGAAGGAATCAAGCCTTTTCTTGGAGCCCTGGCGCACCATCGGCGACGCCCTCGATGGCTTGGTTGATGATGATTCGTACTGCGCAAAATTCAGTGAGCGCAAGTTGAAATATCTGCGCATGGTCCCTGAGGGCGGTAACTGGAGGCATCTCCCGGAGGAAATTCAGAAGGAGTCCATGGGGCGCGCCTTCTACGCCAAGGGAGGGCGTTCGGGTTATTGGCGTCGCCTGTCCTTCAAGTCTCCCTCTCCGACCATTCTCACTGAGCCGCAGAATGCTAGTACCGCCCTTTGCCACCCTGTGGAGGACAGGCCACTCACCGTCCGCGAGTGCGCCCGGATTCAGACCTTCCCGGACGATTGGAAGTTCCACGGCCCGGGCCGGGAGCAATACAAGCTCGTGGGGAATGCCGTCCCTGTGCTTCTGGCGCAGGCCATAGGCGAACACGTGAGGTCGACGCTGGATTCGCGCGCAGCCGTAACTTCAGCATAGTCGGGCGGCAGCAGCGCCATTCCTGTACGACCAGGAAGAGGCGCTACTGACACTCAGCCGAATGGTTACTTGTTCACTCTGCGGAACAGTTTTGCATAGTCGATCCGGCCATCCTGATTCCCAATCTCAGGTTGCGCCGCATGCGTAAGTCTCTCCAACAGGTCCGGAACCAGAGTGTCGAGCACTTCAGACCGGAACTCCGAGCACAGCAGAGCGCAAACTTCTCCGACCCTCACATCGTAGTCGGGTTCCCCGCCCCCGACCTGTTGCCAAAACTCTTTACTGGCGAGCGTAATGTATTCCTGGCCAGGCGGCTTTGTGGTTTTGGCCCTTCCGTAACAAGGGGCGAAATACCCCACGAAAGACTTTCCCTGACTCTGATACTGCTCTTTCACTCTGACGATGGTGTTCGACAGGTTCTTCCGTGAACTCATGGGCATACAGTCCCAGCTCATCTTGACCTGATACCCATGAATCACCTCATCCGATTCGATGCTCTCGAAATCGAAATCATCGGGGAGCGCAGGTTCCGTCGCTCCCGGAAAGCAAGATTTAATAATGGCTTCGAGGAGATGCCCGACGGCTTCCTCTTCCGAGGCATACAGAGCGCTCTGCACCTGAAGTGTTGCCCAGTCGCGGACTGTCTCTGCGCCACGAATTCGCAGAAGGAACGGATTGGTTCTCTTGAGGCGTTCGGAAACCTTGAGCTTTGAGAACCTTTCGCGCATGCGATTCACATAAAGACGCTCAGATTCGGCAACTATGAATGCCGCTCGGTCTCGATCCACCCGGAGGATGACCGAGACCTGATCGGCCAGTTCCTCGTTTGACGTATGCCGCTCACCTTCGTCGTCGAAAGCGAGGGGTTCCTGTGCTGCCGAGGCCAGTTCTTGGGTTGTGACAGGTGGTGTGGTGTCTGGGCACATGTGGCTCTTACTACCATGATCCCGATCTGCGTGATAACACTTTCCAGGATGGGCCATGGCGATCCGAGGCCGCCTCGGGCCGGCTGAAAGCGGAGCGGGTTCGGATCGAGGAGCGGCCCGATCGGCGCCCAGGCGCTCGTCGGTCCGGGGGCGGCGCTGATCCATCAGCATCCGGCCGAGGAACGGGACCAGGCGACCACCACTCACGCCAAAAGACCCAGGCTTCCGGCTTACTGCCGATGACCTGGGCCTTTGTCGTGCTACCTGCTGGTGGGCGCGGACGGTTTCGAACCGCCGACATCTGCTTTGTAAGCCTGGCGCCGGGCGCTGAGACGTCCTCGCTGGTCACCCGCCACCTGAGGCGCTGGGACTGTCGACACAGCACCTGCACCGCCGCGCTCCCCAGTTGACCGTGGCTGACCGCTCGATCTGGCACGGATCTGGCACGCCGACACCTGCTGCGCTGATCGTCCGCAGACGTACGCGCACGTTTGCTGCTGTTTGTCGGCGATATCACTTAGTTAGGCACTAAGCCAGCAGACCAGAGCGCCTAGGTGTGTTGTCCCGGGACGTTGGTGACACACGTGCTGGGTTCTTGAAATGGGTGAGGGCCTTCTGGCTCGGTGTGGATTGCGACATCTGCACCGATCCGAGGAGGCCCTCGTGTCCCACCGTAATGCCCCGCTGACCGAGACCGGTCGGCTTCGTCTGGCCCGCTGTGTCGTGGAGGACGGCTGGCCACTGCGCCGGGCCGCGGAACGCTTCCAGGTCAGCCACACCACCGCTGCCCGCTGGGCCGGCCGCTACCGCCAGTTCGGCGTCGCCGGAATGAGTGACCGGACCAGCCGTCCGCACCACCAGCCGCTGCGGACCCCGGCCGCAATCGAGGAACACGTTCTGCGGCTGCGCAGCGAGTACCGGATCGGACCGCTGAGGCCGGCCGCCCGATGCGGGATCGCGCCTTCGACCACCCGTCGCATCCTCGCCCGGCACGGTCTGCCGCCCCTGGCCGCACTCGACCGGGCCACCGGTGAGCCCGTCCGACGCTACGAACGCGCCCGGCCGGGCGAACTCGTCCACATCGACGTCAAGAAACTCGGCCGCATCCCCGACGGCGGCGGACACAAAGTCCTCGGCAGGGCAGCCGGCAGTCCGAACAAGGACCGCCGCAACGGGGCGGGATACGCCTACCTCCACACCGCCCTCGACGACCACACCCGCCTCGCCTACACAGAAGACCTGCCCGACGAGACCGCCCCGACCTGCGCGGCCTTCCTCACACGGGCCACCGCCTGGTTCGCTTCCCCGGGCATCACCGTCGAACGCGTCCTGACCGACAACGCCTGGGCCTACAGCAAGAACACCTGGCGTCAGACATGCCGGGAGCCGGGCATCAGCCCACGCTGGACCAGGCCCTGGCGGCCACAGACCAACGGCAAGGTCGAACGCTTCCACCGCACCCTGCTGGAAGAATGGGCCTACCAGCGGCCCTACACCTCGGACACCGAACGCCAGACCGCGTTCACCGACTGGATCGACTGGTACAACTACCACCGACCCCACACCGGCATCGCAGGCCAAACACCCGCCAGCCGCGTCACCAACCTCCCCGAACAACACACCTAGGGCTGTACCGGGCGAGGGCTCTGAACCGGTGATTCCTGGTCCGGCGTGTCCCTGCCGCAAAGAGCTCGGTGGTATCGCAGGTAGACTTCGCCTATGTGGTGCTTCGGAAGCTGGCGGAGCACACCCTGGTGACTGCCGTCCGTCGTCGCGCGGACGACGCCGTGCGGATCAATGTATATCGCCAACGTGTCAAACTGGACGTGGTGGTTGGGGCACAGCACGAGCAAGTTGGCAAGCTCGTCGGGTCCGTTGTGCGGCTGTCCGAGACCGCGGATGTGGGCTGCTTCGCTGTATGTGCCGAACCGTTTCGCTAGCTGCGTTCCACAGACCTGGCAGTGGTCGGAGTGCATCTCCTTAACCTTGTTAGCCAGTCCAACATCGCGCACTATGCGGGACGTGTTCGTGGCGCGGCGTGCGGCAGGACCTTGTTGCTTTTGCTCTTCTGCCAGCGCCTCGATGCCGCTTGCGTTCTCGTAGCCGGCCAGCCCAAGTTGCTCCATCAACTTGTGCTGAGCGAACTCGGCGAAGTAGGTCTCTCGGAGGACGGCGATCGCCTGGGACCGTACGAACGGATCATTCAACAGGCGGTCGGCCTGGTGAGTGAACCCCGCTTGAGGCTTGGATCTATCGAGCACTGAGGCGCTGATCTTGCCTGCCTGCTTCGCCGGGATGCCATCAACGTCCCACAAGCCGCTCGTCCGCAGATGCCAGAACGGGTATTCCGGCGTCGGAGATGACTGGGGGCGGCCGAACTCGATCAATAGCTTGCCCACCTCGTCACGGAACTCCGGCCAGGGAGAGAGCCGCGACTCTCCTCGGGCGTTCCTCGCGATGGCCCACATCAGGGCCAAGGGCTTGTGCCGGCTCGGGTGTCCCTCCTGCCGATGAACTTTGAGACTCCTCAGTCTCTCCATGAGCACGGCTGCCGTAAGTCTTGGTTGCCGGTCGTCGTGCTTGACCCTGGATACAGGCCCGCTCTGTGACTGCGGAGGAGTGGGAAACAATGCATCTTCATCCGTCGAACGGTTGACGGAACGAGAGCTGACTTCGGGCTCCTCAAGGTGAAGGGGACGTTGGCGAACCTCCGGCAAGACGGCATGGCCACCTTCCACCCAACGACGCCAAGAGTGCGGCGCGTGTTCCAGCGCCTCAGCCGTCGAGAGCCTCTGATCGCCGCGTGCTTCGATCCAGGCCCAGTTCAGCAGGTCATGTTCTGCACTCAGGTCGAGAAGGGCCAGTTCATAGCGGAAGTTGAGGAACGGCCGCCCCTTGTCGTTCTGCTCGATCTCTTCAACGCCCTCGATGACCGCCAAGCCGCAGAACTTTACGTATCCTTTGGGAGTCTTGTTGCGCGTGACCGTTGCGAAGACCAGCAGTGGCGCAGCCAGGGTCCGCTCTTGCACGGTCATCGCCCGGTGGCTTGTCCATGCCTTCCGCAACACCTTGTTGCCCTGGGTCTCGCCCACAGGAACCGTGTGATCGACGCGTTGATCTCCGAAGTAGGTAACACGCCCGTTCCCTAGGTCGAACTCGTCGTGCCAGGGCGTCTCGACAGAGCCGGCCTTCCACGGACTCGAACGTATGAGGACCGCCGGTCGCCGTGCGACGCGTGCGACCTTGACCTCAGCTATCGGGTTGATTCCCTTGCTCAGCTGTATCGGAGCGAGGGCCTGTGAAGCCGTGAGGTGGTGGATGTTCGGGTAGCCGTCCATGGCCTCGATGGACGGATCCCTGTTCCGCGAGGACCGCAGCACTTCACCGACACGCAAATGGCTACCCACCGAGCATCCCCCACCTCGCCGTCGTTGTGCCGGTGATTGTGCCAGGCACGACGAGGAACGAGGCAGGGGACGGGCAACGTTCTGATCCGTAGCTCTAGCAGGGACGGTCAGGAGCGGTCATACCGGTTGCCACGGGATGCCAGAGAGAGGCTGGCTGGCGGGGGTGGCTGCTGTAGTTGCGGTACTTCGCTGCTGTACCGCCGCTCCACCAGCGGTCCTGGGGCCGACTAGTGGGGCTTCCCAATCAGCCCTGCGGCCTGCTGGGCAGTCGCCACGGTGTTAACTTCAGCGCTGCTGACCGCTCATTGGCCCTCCACGGCCCCGCGATGGCCGGGGTGAGTAGAGCTCAGGCGACCTGTCCCCCTGGAAGGGCTGTGGAGCGCACTCGGCTCGTCAGCCATCCGGGTTCCGCTGAAGCCCCGCGACCAGTCTCAGAGCTGGGATAACATCCCGCTCACTCATATCGCTCGTTTGGGGAGGGCGGTACAGTGGAAACTGTACAGCGAACGATGTGCACCGACTGCAACCGGATCAGTTACGAGCGGGGGGCAACCCTCATGATCGAAGCTGCGCGGACGACGGAAGGGAAGTTCGAAGCCGAAGAATTCATCGCCGATCTAGAGAATAAGATCAAGCGAAAGGGGAATCTTCAAAGGCTTGCTGATATTGCCGTACGCATGGAAGAGTTCGCAGATCGGGGAGCCCTGAGGATCCCCCTCCAGCTGAATCACCTTCGCGATGATATATGGGAAATTAAAGCCGGAGATGTGAGACTCCCGTTTTTCTATTGCGAGCACTTCACTGGTAAGACGGTACGACTGACGCACGGCTTCCTGAAGGAATCACAGAAGACCCCCAGGAAGCACATCGTTAAAGCACTCTGGGTTATGAGGGAGGATGGAGCCGCGTGATGAAAAATCTCTACGAGCGCCTTGCTGCCACTACAGAGGGTTCCCGTGCGCTCGCTTCCGCGCGCCTACGTTATGAAGCTTTGGCTTCCATCCACGACGCCCTCGGAGATGCTGGAATCACTCAAGTTGAGCTTGCGCGCCGCCTAGACATTCGAAAGTCAGCCGTCAACCAAGTGGTGCACGGGGACGGGAATTTGAGGATTTCGACGCTGGCAGAGTATCTGCACGCCCTAGGCTTCGAGCTGAAGTTGGAGCGAGTCGAGTCGGGCAAGCCGCGTGAGCAAGTCATTGCCAGTCGACCGCACGTCGAGTGTGATGACGAGCGGGAGAAGCAGTACGTCTCGTGGGCTGACGACGTCGAGCTAGTTGTCACGCATCAGGCCAAACCGCTGGCACTGGAGAGGGAGCCGGAAGAGCCGATGACCTGGGAAAGCTTCGATGACTCCGTCATTGAACATCGTCTAGTGCAGGTGTAGTGAAGTGTCGGAATTGAATGGTGATGAAATCATTGCGGTCGACCCGAGGTGGCTGCACGATAACGCGCGCCTGTGCCAGGTCTCGACAAAGCGACTAAACGCCGAAAAGAAACGACCGGGGCAAGTGAGCCAGTGGGACATCTCCCTCAAGAGGTCCTTCGGCTTCAGTAAGGACCATCTGCACATCGGGTTGTCCTGCGTTGCCACAGGTGAAGGCAAGTCGGGCAAGCCGATCGGGAGAGTCGAAGCTGAAGTAGTGGGAAACTATCGAATTGGCGATGAGCACCCGGAAATTCTGCCGAAGGATGCCGTGAGCTTTGGAAACGAAGTCGGCATCAAAGATGCATTCCCCTATCTACGACAAGCCATGGACTTGATGGCTATGCAGATTGGCCTTGGCCGGGTCAAGCTAGATCCACCTGAGCCTAAGACGTCCATCGTTAAGCATGAAGCACACCAGGATCACGAGTAGAACGATCTATCAAGTGGTGCGTCTTCTGCCAGCTTAGCGGAGATTTCTCCGGTGCTAACGAGAGATCGAATGAGCGCATTCGGATGAAATCTCCGATCTTTCGGCCGGCCGCAGACTTAAATGCCCTCGACTAGATGAAATCGGCGCGACATTCTGTCGTTTCTGCAGTCGAGGTCGATGGGAGAGAACGTGCGCGCTGGGGCTGACCTCACCCACCAGTCACCCCCAGCTCCCATCCCGTCCGCCTTCGACCCACACACCGTGGAGCGGTCGTGGTTCAGGGCGTCAAGGTGGAGCGCGCCACTGTACGAACGACCTTGACGCCCTGGGCCGCGACCGCTCGGCTCTGCCTGGGTCGAAGGTGGACGGGATGAGAGCCCCACGACGCTCACCAAGCTCCGGCCGGCACTCGCGAACGGCGCCCCTCCCATCCTGGTGCCGGAGCGCCCCCGCCGGAGGCATCGTCTTGAAGCCGCAGGCTTGGTTCTCGTCTCATGCCCCACGGGCCTACACAGCGGGCACGCGTCGGCGGCGGCAGCGCCGAGCGGGCCGAAGGCAGGAGCGCGGGCTCAACCAGAGCCGGGAAGCGCGCCCGACGGAGCGGAGCGCAGCCGGGCACCTTGATGAGGTAGAGAAACCTGTAACAGCCCGCTGGAGCAGGGGGCATGGGGCGACCTTGTGGGGTGAATCCGCTCCTGGTCCCATTGTGGTACGGGGTACGCGGAATGCTGGGAGCGGGCGTGACTGAGCTGCGGGTGTCGAAGTGGAAGCGCCATGGACTGGACCGGCTATACGTGAACACGTCCGATGGCACGGCCGTGGCATGGTTCGATCAGAACACAGGGCATATCGAAGTCATGGACGAGGCGTTACGTCAGCTGATCTTGGACGTCCTGGCCCCGTA
The DNA here is from genome assembly GCF_042677325.1 of Streptomyces sp. NPDC127117. Lineage (NCBI taxonomy): Bacteria > Bacillati > Actinomycetota > Actinomycetes > Kitasatosporales > Streptomycetaceae > Streptomyces > Streptomyces sp. NPDC127117. The sequence continues at coordinate 214,250 of NZ_JBHXTM010000003.1, read as the reverse complement.
CATGACCCGCTCGGCGACTCCGCTCGTTGCGGTCGCGCCGACGCGACTTCCCCCTCCACCCGAACACGACTTGGCCCTACGGCACCCTGGTGATGCGCTGAGAAGCAAGATCAAGGAAGCCTCCCCGGGCCTGCTGGAGCGCTACCTCGCGTGGATACTGCGTCGTCCCACCGAGGCTGATTCCTGGAAAGCCGGACTCCGCGGTGAACGCGTCGTCAGTCGTGAACTGGCACGGCTGTCACGGCACAACTGGCGCACGCTGCACTCCGTACCGCTTTCCCCGACCTGGGATATCGACCACCTGCTCGTAGGGCTCGGCGGTGTCTTCTCAATCAACACGAAGAACCATCGCAACAAGTCGGTTTGGGTCGGTGACCACGCCGTCCGGATCAACCATGGGAAGGGGCGCCCGTACCTCCGGAGCAGCCGGCGCGAGGCCGCGATCGTCAAGGATGTGCTCGAACGAGGATGCGGCTTCCCCGTTGCAGTGAACCCGGTACTCGTCTTCGTCCGCCCGGCCGGCCTCACTGTGGTGCCTTCGCTACACGACGTGCGGGCGCTCGACGAACGGGGCTTGGCTGCCTTGGCACCCCTGGCCGGGGCCCTGCGGCCTGAGCAAGTGGAGGCCGTGTATGCCGTGGCGCGGGACCAGCGTTCCTGGGCCGGCGCTATCTGAGGGGCTCTTAGCTGCTGGCAAGCTTCCGGCCATCGTGTGCTCGCACGTGGGGAGCATCGTTCAGCAGGGCATCGGTAACACGGACTGCATAAACCTCGGCCATGCGGCTGGTCACCTCGTCCGGGGTCAGCCACTCAACCGCGGTGGACTCCTCGGATAGCTGCTCGTGGCCACCTTCGGCGTGGCATCGGAAGACCAGGGCGACGATGCCCCGGGCTGTATTTTTGTAGACCCCGGTCAGTCGGTCCACCTGGACCTTGATGCCAGTCTCTTCGTAGACCTCTCGGCGCACTCCGCATCACCCCGCCAACGCCCCCGGACTCGGCACCGCTCTCGACCCGAACACGTACGACTACGCCGGCGCCGTGCTCTGGAACAACTACGCCTCCGACCTGTGGCGTTACTTCACGCATCGACCTGGAACGACGAACCGTCGCCGTGCGGCGTGCCCTGGCCGAGACTCGCACGCACGGCATCCTGATCAAGACACCCAAGACCGCGGCCGGTGTCCGCACCGTCGCCTTCCCAGCCTCGCTGACGGAGAACCTGGCCGCACACCTCGCTGCCTACGCCGAGTCGGGTCGTACCGGGCTGGTCTTCACTGGAGCACGCGGCGGGCAACTTCGCCGGAACAACTTCCGCCGCCTGTGGCTGCGGGCTCTGGAGACGACCGGCCTCGGAGACGTCCACTTCCACGATCTGCGCCACACCGGGAACACCCTCGCCGCGACCGGCGGTGCGACCACTCGGGAGCTGATGCAGCGGATGGGCCACTCCTCGGTGCGTGCCGCGCTGATCTATCAGCACCTGGTGAACGGCCGTGACCACGCGATCGCCGCCCACGTCGACGAGCAGATCAGGAGGGTCCGGCCGGCAGAGCCCGGCGACGCATCTGGCACGTAACTGGCACGACGCCTCTCCCCCGCCTCCGCGGCTGAGGAACGAACAAGGCCCAGGCTCCCGGTTCGTTACCGGTGACCTGGGCCTTTGCTGTGCTTCCTACTGGTGGGCGCGGACGGTTTCGAACCGCCGACATCTGCTTTGTAAGAGCAGCGCTCTACCCCTGAGCTACGCACCCGTGGATGAGGCAACAGCGTACATGGACTACGGCCTGTGGTCACAAACGGTTCCCGGCGGCGAGGTGCCGCCGGGAACCGCGCGGTGGCCGGTCGGGGCCGGTGCGGGGGATATCCCTACCCCGCATACGGTGGCCGTCCGGATTCTGTCGGGTGTGGGGTGGTACGTACGGTGAAGCTCGCACCGTCGGGTGCACCGCCGTTCGACCTGGGGGAAAGATCATCGTGGCCATTCGCACCCGTACTCTTGTCGCGTCCGGTGGCGCCGTGTTCATGGCACTCGCGCTCAGCGGTTGTGGCAGTACGGACGTGAGCGACGCGCCTGTCGAGCACAAGTCGTTCGCGTTGAGCGGGAAGACGCTGACCATCCGTTCCGGGCAGTCGTCGGTGGAGCTCGTGCCGGCCGATGTGCAGAAGGTCGAGGTGACCCGTCAGGTCGATGGGTGGGTGGTGCTCGGGAACGGGCCCGAACCCCGGTGGGAGATGAAGGACGACACGCTCACGCTCCGGGTGAAGTGCGAGGCGCTGATCAGTGACTGTGCCGCGCAGCATCAGGTGAAGGTGCCGCGCGGGGTGGCGGTGGTCGTCAAGGGGGACAACGGGAAGGTCGTCGCCTCCGGTTTCCGTACCCCGCTCACGCTCGACGCCGACAACGGCGAGGTGACCGTCCGGGACTCCACCGGGCCGCTCCGCCTGGGGAGCGACAACGGGGACGTCGTCGCCACGGGGATCTCGGCCAAGTCCGTGTCGGCGCGGTCCGACAACGGCAGGATCCGGCTGGGGTTCACCGCGGTGCCGGATCGGGTGGACACCGTGAGCGACAACGGGGAGATCACCATCGATCTGCCGGGCGGCTCCGCGAAGTACGCGGTGGACGCCGTCGCCCACAACGGGAGCACCTCCGTGGACGTGCCGCGCGGCGACAACAGCGGCCATGTGGTGAAGGCCCGGAGCGACAACGGCGAAGTCACCGTCCGAAGCGCGAACTAACCGGCCCGTGTGTTCGTCCTTACCTGGTGGGAGAATGTACCGGGCAGGGCGAAACGGCACGGGAGAGGGATGTGACGGCGACACACGCGCGGGCGAGAGCGGGTGGCAGTTCCGCCGTCAGGGACGTCTTCGGGCTGATGCTGTTGCCGGTGCCGCTGCTCGTCGCCGCGCTGCCCGCCGCCTTCGCCGGTGGCGGTACGAGGCGCTGGTTCGGCGGGCGCGGGGAGAGTCAGCGCGCCGAGGCGCAGGCCGCGAAGGATGCCGCCGCGTCGGCCTTCTACGAGCTGGACACGGCCCAGCGCGATCTGCGGATCTCGATCGAGACGATCACCGCGGTGGACAGCTCCCCCGCCGCGCGCAGGGTGGTGGACGACTTCGCGGCCCTGGGGCGGCGGATCGACGAGGCCAGTCACACGTACATCACCGCGGTCGACGCGCACGATCTGGACCGGGATGATCTGGAGCCGTCGGTCGCCTCCCGTGCTCGGGCGGAGCTGACCACGGCCAAGGACGAGCTGGTACGGGTCAAGGCCGAGCTGGACCGGTTCGCGCAGGGGCTCGGTCCGCTGCTGGGCAGTGCGGAGACGCAGCTCGCACGGCTCGCGCCCGCCGTGGAGCGGGCCCGGCAGGCGTTGCTGGGTGCGAGCAACGCTCTCGATACGGTGCGCGCGTCCGGGCTGCGGGCGGATGATCTCGCCGCGCGGCTGGCGGCTCTCGCTCCCGAGCTGACCAAGCTCAACCAGGGTGCAGGCAGGCACGGCGTTCCGGAGACCCTGCAACGTGCCGACCGGGTGCTGCGCGATGCCGAGGCCGTACGGGCCGAGGCGGCCAAGCTGCCCGAGCGGGCCGCCGAGATCGATCACCGGCTGGTGTCGCTGCGTACGCGCGCCCAGGCGCTGACCACCCGGGCGGGGTCGGTGGAGCCGGTGCTGAGCGAGTTGCGGCGGCGGTTCTCCGCGGCGTGCTGGCAGGATCTCCAGCCCGTGCCCGAGCAGGCGGCCGTCAATGTGCGGCAGGCCGAGGAGAAGCTGAAGGAAGCCGCCCAGGCGCGGGACGAGCAGCGGTGGGCCGATGCGACGTCCCGGCTGAGCACGGTCCGCGCCCTGCTCAACGCCACGGACGAGGCGGTGTCCGCGGCCGGTGACCGGCTGCACCGGCTGGACGCGGTGGCGAAGGACCCGCAGCAGGAGATCCAGCGGACCCGGTTCGCGGTCCGTGACGCCCAGCGCCTGGCCATGGACGGCCGCAGCACGCCCGATCCGCGCCACGCCCGTCCGCTGGACGATGCCGTGGCCCGGCTCGATCGCGCCGTCGTCGCGCTCGACGGGCGTCACCCCGACTACTGGCACTTCCTGACCGAGACCGAAGCGGTGCGGCGGACGGCCGCGCGAGTGGTCTCCGAGATCCGCGAGGAGCGCGGGGCGGGCGCCTGAGCGGGGCGGGCTGCGTCGGCGGTACGAACCGGGACCGCGCGGGGCGGACCTGAGCAGCACCGACTCCGCGACGCGCGGGCACCCCAACAGCACCGGCCCCGCAGCGCGGGCACCTGAACGACGCAGGCTGCGTCGGCGAGACCAACTGCGCAACGCGGGCACCCCAGCACCGACTCCGACGCGCGGACACCCCAGCGGCACCGGCCCCGCAGCGCGGGCACCTGAACGACGCAGACTGCGTCGGCGGGACCAACTGCGCAACGCGGGCACCCCAGCACCGACTCCGACGCGCGGGCACCCCAGCACCGGCTCCGCGACGCGGGCACCCCAGCAGCACTCACTCCGCAGCGTGAGGACCTGAGCAGCGCCCGCTCCGCAACACGGACACCGGAACGGCACCCACTGCGCGCCGCCACCACCCGCCACCTCCCGCGCCGCCTCCCGCCACCTCCCGCCACCTCCCGCCGCCTCCCGCCGCGTCCCGCCGCGTCCCGGCAGCTCCGGCGTGCGGCGTGCGGCGTGCGGCGTGCAGTGGCAGCGCCTTGGGCGGATCCTGGTAGTACGCCCGAAGGAGACGACCGCCATGGCCACCCATGTGCTGCACCCCACAGGGCGACGGGCTCCCCGCCGCCGCAAGGCCACCCAGCTCGACAGGCATCTGCCGGTCGATCACCGGCTCAGCCGGGTCTATCGGGTCGGAGCAGGGCTGATGGGGCTGGTGCTGCTCGCCTTCGGTGTCCTGGGGCTGATCGACAAGATCGGTTTCTTCAACACCGGCGGAGCCACCGTCGCGGGCCTCAACACCAACGGCGCGCTGAGCGTCCTGTCCATCTGCGTCGGTCTGCTCCTGTTCACCGGGATGGTGATCGGCGGCAACTTCGCCTCGACGCTCAACATGATTCTGGGCATCGCCTTCATCCTCAGTGGCTTCGTCAATCTCGCGCTGCTGGAGACCGATTACAACTTCCTCGCCTTCCGCATCCAGAACGTGCTGTTCAGCTTCGTGGTCGGCCTGATGCTGATGGTCTTCGGGATGTACGGACGGGTCAGCGGCGGCCTTCCGCACGACAACCCGTACTGGCGGGCGCGCCACCCCGAGGAGGCCGAGCGGGAGATGCGGCTGAGCCGGAGGGCGGCCACGCCACCGATGCCGGGCGTCCGGCGTGACTCCTGAGGCCGGGGTCGCGGTTAGCCTGGGGCCATGCCTCGTTACGAATTCCGCTGCCGCTCCTGCGGAGACACCTTCGAAGTCAGCCGTCCGATGGCTCAGTCGTCCGACCCGGCCTCCTGCCCCGCCGGGCACGCCGACACCGTGAAGCTGCTCTCGACCGTGGCCGTCGGCGGGTCGTCCGCCAAGTCCGCTTCCTCCGCTCCCGCCGCTCCTTCGGCCGGTGGCGGCGGTGGCGGGGGCGGCTGCTGTGGTGGGGGCTGCTGCGGCTGAGGGGACGGGCAGCCCCCCGGTCAGTCCTTGCGTGGGGGCTCTAACGCTTGCGGGAGAGGGTCAGGCCGTCGGACACGGTGAGCAGCACGCTGTCCATCCGCGGATCGGCGGCCACATGCTCGTTGAACTCCTTGATCGCCGCCGCTCCGCCGGTCGCGTGCGGGTCGGTCACCCCGCCGTGGAAGAGCACGTTGTCCGTGACGATCAGGCCGCCCTGCCGCATCCGGGGCACCAGCTCCTCCCAGTACGGGATGTAGTTGCCCTTGTCCGCGTCCAGGTAGGCGAGATCGATGTGCGGCTCGGCCGGCATCGCCCGCAGTGTGTCCAGCGCGGGGGCGATGCGGAGTTCGATCCGGTCCGCGACGCCCGCCTTCTCCCATGCCTCCCGGCCGTAGGCGGTCCACTCCTCCGAGACGTCGCAGGCGATCAGCCGCCCGTCGGCGGGCAGGGCCTGTGCCATCGACAGGGCGGAGAACCCGGTGAACGTGCCGACCTCCACGATGTGCCGGGCCCCGGTCAGCCGGACGAGGAAGGCGAGCAGCGGCCCCTGTTCCTCGGCCGACTGCATGCCGGCCTGCTCGGGCAGGCGGGCGTACGTGGTCTCGACGAGTTCGCGCTGCACCGGGTCGAGCGGTGGGTTGTGCGCCAGCATGTACGCGTACAGCTCGTCCGTGATCTTGGTTTCGTTGCCCTTGGTCATGCCGTGCTCCTCGTCCGTCGATCGGCCGGTGACGTCTCCGTCCCGCGTCAGGACGATCTTGCCTCGCCGGCGGCCCGCAGGAAGTGCCGGAGGATCTCCTCGCCCGCCGCCACGCCGCGCTCGGCCGTCACCTCGGCGTGCGGGGCGCTCCAGCCGGTGTCGGCCAGTTCGCCGTGGGCCGGGCGCCAGGCGCGGTCGGCGGCGAGGAGCAGATCGGCGTCCAGGAGGCTGTCACCGGCGGCGAGGGTGAGCGTGGCGCCGGTGCGCCGGGCCACCTCGTTCATGGCGGCGCTCTTGGTGAGCGGGCCCGGAACGGCGTAGATCTTGCGGCCCTGGAGGGAGACCGTCCAGCCCCGCGTCAGCGCCCACTCCCCCAGTTCCTTGACCCAGTCCTCGGGCAGCAGCGGGCGTTCCACCACGAGGTAGGCGAAGAGGTCCTCGGCGACCCGTTCCTTGAGCAGCCAGGCGGGGTCGGCGGCGGCCAGGAGGTGGGCGCGGACCTCGGCGAGGGAGGCGCATTCGTCGGCGAGCCTGCGGGCCACCTGCCGCTGCCAGTCGCGATCGGACTCTCCGTCCACGAGCAGGTGTCCCCCGTTGGCGCAGATCGCGAACCGCGGTGCGGGACCGGGCAGATGGATGCGTCCGTACTGCTCGCGGGTGCGGGTGGTCGTCGGGACGAGGACCGTGGTGCGGGCCAGTTCGTCCAGGAGTGTTGCGGCCGTCTCCGTCAGGTAGGAGAGCGGCTTGTGGTCGTACACCTCCACGCAGAGCAGCCGGGGCGCCTCGGCGTCCGGCATGGCCAGCTGGAGCGCCGCCGAGGAGTAGATCAGGGTGCGGTCGAGGTCGCTCGCGACGAGTGTCACGGGGGCGGTGTCCGCACCGGCCGAGGGCGTCGGGCCGGTCACTTGGACTCCACCGCCCTGCCGTCCGCGCCCGTCGCGCCCCGGGTGTACTTCGGGTGGATCAGACCCACGCAGGTGTACGGGAGTTCATCGACCTCCTCCACCGGTACGCCCCGCTGCTCGGCCAGCAGACGGATGTGTTCGAGGTCCGCGCCCGCCCCTCGCTTGGCGAGGATCTTCCACGGGACGCGCCGCAGCAGTACGCGGGTCGTCTCGCCGACGCCCGGCTTGACCAGGTTCACGTCGTGGATGCCGTACTCCTCGCTGATGCGCTCCACCGCGGCCCAGCCCTCCCAGGTGGGTGCGCGATCGGCCGCGAGCACCTCCTTGACCTCGGCGTCCACGGCTTCGGCGACCTCGTCGAAGTGCGCGGCCACGGTGTCGAGGAAGTGGCCGGAGACATCGGTGTCCGCGAGCTCCCGGTAGAACTTCGCGCCGTGGAAGTCCTCGGGGCCCACCAGGTCGGCGCGCAGGACGGTCCGCGAGATCAGCCCGGAGACCGTGGAGTTGAGGCAGGCGGACGGGATGAGGAAGTCCTCGCGGGTGCCGTAGGTGCGGACGCAGCCGCCGGGGTCGGCCAGTACCGCGATCTCCGGGTTGAATCCGTCGAACTCGGCGAGCGCCGCGGAGAGTTCGCGGGTGATCGCGCCCTTGCCGGTCCAGCCGTCGACGAAGACGACGTCCGCCGGGTCGTGGTGGGCGGCCAGCCAGCGCAGGGCATTGGCGTCGATGCCCCGGCCCCGGACGATGGAGACGGCGTAGTGCGGCAGGTCGATTCCGTGCCGGTGCCTGGCCCAGCGGCGCATCAGTACGCCGACCGGTGTGCCGGCCCGGGCGAGCGAGACCAGGACCGGGCGGGGAGTGCGCTCGGCGAGGACGGTCTCGGTGACGGTGCCCACGGCGCGGGCGACGCGGGCGGCCGACAGCTCCAGCGCCGCCTTGAACAGCTCCTGGTACTGGCCGGACGGCTGGTACTCGACGGGCAGCGACTCGGCGTAGTGCGCGCCACCGCTCTGTATCGCTTCCTCGCGCTCCTCGGTGGGCGCCTCCAGCTCGGTGTCCGAGAGGTCCTGGAGCAGCCAGCCGACCTCGTCCGGCGCGTAGGAGGAGAAGGCGGGGCCGCGGAGGGGCTCGGGCAGCATGGGGGGTTCCTGCCGTTCGGAGGCGTACGGATCGGGGGCCGACCGGGCGTACGGGGGTATGTACGAGGGGACGACCGCGAGCAGGACGCGGTCGGTGTGCGCGGCGAGCTGCGCCAACAGGCCGTCCGGGGCGTGGAGTTCGGGTGTGTCGGCGGCGGAGTCCACGGCGAGCACCACGGCGTCGAACCCGGCGCCCGCGACGTTGTACGCGTACCGGTCGCCGGGTCCGTCGGCCGGGTCGTCATGGGCCGGGAAGACCAGCCGGGTCCGTATCGCGTAGCCCGGGTCGTCCAGGGCGAGGACGGGGGAACGGGTGGTGGTGGAGTAGCGCACCTCGGCGTCGGTGTGGTGCTCCAGGGCCGTGCCCAGACGCAGGGGGGCGTACATCAGCTCCTCGAAGCCGAGGACCAGTACGCGGCGGGCGTCGCCCAGGGCTCCGGCTATCCGGGCGGCCATGGCGGGGAGCGCGGGTTCCAGGGTGGCCCGGTGGGCGGGGGTGAAGCCGTGCCGTCCGCCGTCGGGCACACCGGCGGGCCAGCGGAGATCGACCCGGGTGCAGGGACGGGGGGCGGGGGCGGCGGCTGCCTCGGGCCCGGCGGGAACCGCGGGCTCCGGCTCGTGTGCGGCGACCAGCGCCCGGCCCTTCTCCAGGACGCCCTCCGGGAGGGTGACCGTGCCCGAGACTCGCGCCACCAGGTCGACGCGGGCACCGATCTCCGCGGCGAACCCGGTCAGCCGCCGCCGGTCGGCCGGCGACCGCATGTCCACCAGGGCGACGATGACGTAACGGCTCCGCGGGTACCGCTCGTGCAGTGCGCGGATGGTGTTGAGCACGGTGTTGCCCGTGGAGAACTCGTCGTCCACCAGCACCAGCGGCGCGTCGGAAACGGCGCCCGGCAGGGGCGCCGGACCGGCGTCGCCCGCCAGCAGATCCGGGTCCTCCGGGAGCAGCAGATGCGAGGTGGCGTGCGAGTGGGACTCCTCGAAGCCGCCCGCCCGTGCCACGCCCTCGACGGGTCGGCGGGTCGAGTGGAGGTACGGTGCCACGCCCAGCCCGTCGGCGACCGCGTGGCCGAGGCCGGTGGCCGTCTCCGCGTAACCGAGCACGACGGCCCGGCTCGCCTCGGCGTCGCCGAGGAGTTCGCGCACCCTGCGACCGAGCTCGAATCCGGTGCCGTACACCACGGAGGGCTTCTGCGGCACGTGCTTGCCGAGCACGTTCGACACGAGGAGGTGGGCCCGCTTGGGGTTGCGGCGCAGGGCGAGTCCCAGCAGGTCCTTCAGCTCCCCGTCGCCGTCCGGCTTCCCGTCACCGACGAGCTCGACGCCCAGTCGCTCCGCCACCCAGCTGCCCGACCACACCACGTCCGCCGTCTCCTTCTCTGCCGTTGCCGGTCGTCCGGCTCTGCCGTTCATCCCGTGCCCACCCGGCGGGACACGCTCGTGCCGCGCCCCGCGCTCACTCCGCGAGGCCCGCGGCCAGCAGCTCCACGAAACCGGCGTCCTGCCTCGCCACGCCGAAGACCTCGGCCCGCAGCAGGGTCCGCTCGGCCCAGGCGCGGTGCGGCTTCACTTCGTTCATCTTGTTCGTGTACGCGGAGCGCATGACGCCACCGCCGCCGCGCTCCGGCCGCAGAATGTCCTGGGCGTCGCTGTACTCCTCGTGGCTGACCACGGACAGCGCGTGCACGGGCGCGACGTGCGACGGGTGGATGCAGGTCTTGCCGAGCAGCCCATTGGCCCGGTCGAGGTCGATCTCGCGCAGCAGGCCGTCCAGGTCGTGCTCGATCAGTGCCGTGCGCAGCTCCTCGGCCCGGCCCTCCAGGAACGGGCTGCGGCGCAGCTGGGGTTTGAACATCCGCTCCTGGAGCCGGAAGTACTCCCACACCGGCCCGGTGATCGTGAAGCCGGTGCCGTTCGCGCGGCCCAGCACATTGACCACGTCGGCGATGACGGCGCCGACGATCTGCACGTCGTACGCCGTCATGTCGGGCGCCCTGCGCAGTCCGTACGCCGAGCAGAAGTCGGTGACGCCGAGCCGCAGCGCGAGCACCCGGTCGCGGTACTTGTCGACGGTGCGGGCTATTCCCTGAAGCGTTTCGCCCCGGGTCTCCAGATGCAGCAGCTCCGGCGATTCGAGAACGGGCATCGCGAACAGACGCCGCCCGCACGCCTTCTCCGCGTTGGTGAGCGCCTCCATGAAGGGCACGCCACGCTCTTCGGTGAACTTCGGAAGTACAAAACCAGACAACATCCGGACGGTGTCGCCGAGGCGGTGCACCAGATCGGCAATCTGACCCGGCTCCCGGACCCGGATGAAGAGCAGCGGCACCTCGACGCCACGTGCGTCGAGGTCGGCGAACTGTCTGACCAGGTTCTCCTCGGCACCGGCGACCTCGGAGTCGTCGATCGAATCCTCCAGGCACAGCACCATCGAGACAACACCGCGTCCGGCCTGCTTGATGACGTCGTCAGCAAGCCCGGGCCGGGTGGCAGGGCTGTAGAGGGTCGCTCCCAGGGCGGCCGACAGCACGCGGGCCGACGAATCCGGACCGAACTCGCACGGCTCCTGGAAGAACAGACCCTTCCTCGTAGCGGGCGCAATATGCCCGAAATGACGCATGTAACTCCCCCGAACTGCCTGACCGGCCGGACGACGTATGGCCGGTAATAGTACGTACGGGCGGGTGTCAAGAGTTCCCCACGTGCATGAATTCCGGGTAACTCGTCCATTTCCCGATGGGTGGGACCGCCCCGGATCCGGTATTCCCGGCGCGCCCGGGAGACATCCGGTGCGCCCCCGCGTTGTCCGCGCGGGCAGCCAGCAGGCAGGATGACGGGCATGACGCACGCGATGGTGAAAGGCTCGAACGTCCCTCTGGACGCCATGGCCGTACGGGCCGTTCTGCGCTGGACCCCAGGCGCCGGAATTCCGGACGTGGACGCCTCGGCCCTGCTGCTCGGAGCCGGTGGCCGCGTGCGCTCGGACGAGGACTTCGTCTTCTACAACCAGCCCCGCCACCCCTCCGGCCTGGTACGACGGCTGCCGAAGCGCAGCGTCCCCGAGGGGCTCACGGACACCATCGAGGCCGACCTGGGCGGGCTGGACGCCTCGGTCGAGCAGGTGGTCGTCGCCGCGTCCTCCGACGGCGCCGCGTTCGCTCAGGTGCGCGATCTGCGCATCCTGCTGTACGACTCGGCGTCGGCCGACGGGGAGCCGCTCGCGGTCTTCGACGTGCGGCCGGAGACCGGCGAGGAGACGGCGATCATCTGCGGCGAGCTCTACCGGCGCGGCGATGGCTGGAAATTCCGAGCCGTGGGGCAGGGCTATCCGACCGGGCTGATCGGCCTGGCGACCGCCTTCGGCATCTCGGTCGACGAGACCGCGGCGGCCGAGCCCGGCCCGGCCCCGTCGCCCACGCCGGCTCCCTCGCCCGTGCCCGGGATCCCGCCCGCGCCCCAGTTCCCTCCGGCTGCCTCCGGACCCGACGCGCAGGCCACGATCCAGCACCGGCAGCCCGCGTACGGCTATCCGCAGCCCGCCGCCCAGCCGGCTCCGCAGCCCGCGTACGGATACCCGCAGCCGGCCGCCGCGCAGCCGGCCCACGCCTATCCGCAGCCCGCAGCCGCCGCGGCGCCCGCCCCGGACCCGAATTTCGTGCTGCCGCCGCAGGGACCGCAGTTCGTACGGTCCTGAGGCGGGCGCCTGAGCGGAAGCGGACGCGAGACCGGCACCGACAGCGACAGCGACAGCGACAGCGACAGCGACAGCGACACGAAACGCCCCCGGCCCCACACACACGGGCCGGGGGCGTTTCGGTGGCAGCGCTCAGGTCCGGGACTTGTAACCGCGCCCCCACTGCATGCCGAAGCCGTACAGCCGGTCCAGCTCCGACTGGAATCCGTAGACGAACTTCACCTCGCGCCGCACGATCAGCTCGTCCTTGGAGTTGTCCACCGTGAACACGGCGCAGGAGCGGGCCTCCGGGGCGTGTTCGTCGAGTTCGATCTCGATCCGCGGGCCGTTGCCCGGGTACAGCGTCACCTTGGCGTGGGTACGGTCGAAGGCCGGTGTCTGGTCGTAGATGTAGACGAAGAACAGCAGCCGTTTGATCTGGTCGCGCTGGTCGAGATTTACGTAGACCGTCTCACCCGACGGCGCCCCGAAGCGGTCGTCCCCGCTGAGCCGGATGTACGGTGGCGCGTTCAGGTCGCCGAGGAGGTTGCCCAGCGGCTGGACGACCCCCCTGGTGCCGTCCTTCAGTTCGTACATGCAGCCCAGGTCCAGGTCGACGTTGACCATGCCCTGGGTGTGGGCCTGGACCGGTTCGGGCTGGAAGAGCTTCATCGGCCGCAGCAGCCGGCCGCTCTGCCGCGACCGGCCCATGATGTCCGACGTACGCATCTGCCAGGAGAGGTTGACCCGAAGATTGCCGGTCAGCGCACCCTGTTTGGTGAGCGAGACCGTGGCGTGCCGCCGGGTGAGCACGATGGAGTTGGTCGCCGCGCTGCCCGACTCGAACTGTGCCTCCCGCCGCGGCCACAGGCCGTCCCAGAACCCCATCCCCAACCCCCATGCATCTCAGTGGAAAAGTGCCCGTCCCACGGCCGGCCCGCGCCTCGGCGGGGGCGCCCGCATCACTGCGGGGCGGCCGCGGGGCCGGGTCCGGATGTCTCCGGAGAACCGTTGCCTCACGGACCGCCCCGCTGAGAGCGTTCCTCAATCCTTACCGGGTCACACCCCGGACGGGACTTCCGCCTTGGAACCCTCGTCGTTGCCGCCGGCCCCCAGCGCCTTGTTGCGCCGGACCGAGGACCAGAACGACCAGGCGATCAGCACGACGCCGGTCAGACCGGTGATGAGCTCGTTGATCTGGTACTGGATGGTGACGAGCAGGAGCACGGCCAGCGCACCGATCGCGTAGTGGGCGCCGTGCTCCAGGTAGACGTAGTCGTCGAGCGTGCCCTGGCGGACCAGGTAGACCGTGAGCGAACGGACGTACATGGCGCCGATACCGAGGCCGAGGGCCATCAGCACGATCTCGTTGGTGACGGCGAAGGCACCGATGACACCGTCGAACGAGAAGGACGCGTCGAGCACTTCCAGGTAGAGGAACATGAAGAACGCGGCCTTGCCGGAGAGCGCGACGGCGGAGACCTTCTTGCCGGTCCGCTTGGCCTCTTCCTCCTCCTCGTGCTCGCGCTCTTCCTCCTCCTCCAGCTTGTTCTCGAAGAAGCCGGAGAGGCCGCCGACGATGAGGTACGTGATCAGACCGGCGACACCGGCGAGCAGGACCGTCTCCGCCTTGTCCGCGTGACCGCCACCGTGCTGGTGCGCGTTGGTCGCGACGGTCATGGCCGCGACCAGCAGCACGATCAGCGAGATGCAGACCGACAGCATGTCGACCTTGCCGAGCTTGGCGAGCGGACGCTCGATCCAGCGCAGCCACTGGATGTCACGGTCCTCGAAAATGAAGTCGAGGAAGATCATCAGCAGGAACATCCCACCGAACGCGGCAATCGCCGGGTGGGCGTCGGTGACGAGTTCCTGATAGCGATCGGGCTGGTTGAAGGAGAGATCGACCGCCTCGATCGGACCGATCTTGGCGGTGATGGCCACGATCACGACGGGGAACACCAGCCGCATACCGAAGACCGCGATGAGCACACCGATCGTGAGGAAGATCTTTTGCCAGAAGGCATTCATCTTCTTCAGGATTCCGGCGTTGACCACCGCATTGTCGAAGGACAGCGAGATCTCCAGGACGGAAAGAATCGCGACGACACCGAAGGCTTCCCACCCTCCGTAGATCACCGCTGCGACCAGGCCGAGCGCGGTAACCGCGAACGACCAGCCGAAGGTTTTCAGAAGCACTGGCTACCCCATCGTGTATGTAACGGGTCTCCCCCGAGATGTACGGGGCTCCCCCGCGCCGTGCGCGGCTTTACGAAACGTTGACCCCGAAGTCTAGAGCGATACCGCGCAGCCCGGACGCGTACCCCTGTCCCACTGCGCGGAACTTCCACTCGCCGTTGTACCTGTAGAGCTCGCCGAAGATCATCGCGGTTTCCGTCGAGGCGTCCTCGCTGAGGTCGTAACGCGCGAGTTCCTGACCGTCCGCCTGGTTCACCACGCGGATGAACGCATTGCTGACCTGGCCGAAGGTCTGGCCCCGATTGTCGGCCTCATGGATCGAGACCGGGAAAATGATCTTGTCGCAGTGCGCCGGCACCTGGGTGAGATTCACGATGACCGATTCGTCGTCGCCCTCGCCCTCGCCCGTGAGGTTGTCACCGGTGTGCTCCACGGAGCCGTCGGGGCTCGTGAGGTTGTTGTAGAACACGAACCACTCGTCGCCGAGCACCCGGCCCGACTGGCACAGCAGCGCGCTGGCGTCGAGGTCGAAGTCGGCGCCCGTGGTGGATCGTGCGTCCCAGCCGAGCCCGACCAGCACCTGGGTGAGGTTGGGTGCGGCCTTGGAGAGGGAGACATTGCCTCCCTTGGCGAGCGTGACGCCCATGGTGTGTGTCCTCCCCGAGTCGATGAACCGTCTGCCGGGCCCGCTGGGCCTTCAAGCCCCCGAGCCGTCTGTCGAGCGCGTCCGGCGCCGCCCCGGGGGGGGGGGGCCGCCGGGGGACTGCCGCCCGGAACCCGGCCCCCCCCCCGCGGCGCGGCCCGGGGGCGCCGGA
>NZ_JBHXTM010000003.1:110920-199190 GCF_042677325.1 Streptomyces sp. NPDC127117 | reverse complement strand
TTTTCTAGAACCGGGCGCCGGGCCCGGGGGCCCATCCCCCCCCCCGCCCGTTTGGGCGCCGGCGCCCGCCCCCCCGGGGGGGGGGGCCCCCGGACGGGGTACTGCCGACGGAACCCGGGCCGCACCTCGACGGCGCGGCCGGGTCGCGCCTTCTCAGACGTTGACGCCGAAGTCCTGCGCGATGCCGCGCAGCCCCGAGGCGTACCCCTGACCGATGGCACGGAACTTCCACTCCGCCCCGTTGCGGTACAGCTCGCCGAAGACCATGGCGGTCTCCGTCGAGGCGTCCTCGCTCAGGTCGTAGCGGGCCAGCTCGCTGTTGTCGGCCTGGTTGACCACGCGGATGTACGCGTTGCGCACCTGGCCGAAGCTCTGCTGCCGGGTCTCGGCCTCGTAGATCGAGACCGGGAAGACGATCTTGTCGACATCGGCCGGGACACCGGCCAGGTTTACCTTGATGACCTCGTCGTCGCCCTCGCCCTCACCGGTGAGGTTGTCACCGGTGTGCTCGACGGAACCGTCGGGGCTCTTGAGGTTGTTGAAGAAGACGAAGTTCCCGTCGCTGCCGACCTTGCCCTCGGCATTCGTCAGCAGGGCGCTGGCGTCGAGGTCGAAGTCACCACCGGTGGTGGTGCGAGCGTCCCAGCCGAGACCGACGACGACCGCCGTCAGGTTGGGCGCGGCCTTGGTCAGCGAGACGTTGCCGCCCTTGCTGAGGCTGACTCCCACGAGTCCTCCCATTGGTTTCCTTGGGGGCCGGCAGGCGCCGGCGCCTCCACGTTGCGTTGGCATCCGATCAACGACTGGATCCTAGTGACCGGTTCCCGGCGAAGCAGGCTTTTCACCGGGTCGCATGCGGATCCAACGGTGCCGGATCAGAGCGCGTCGAGCGCCTTGATGTACTCGTTGAGGTCGCGTGCGTCGGGCAGACCGTTGACGACGGTCCAGCGCACCACGCCCTCCTTGTCGATGATGAAGGTGCCGCGCACCGCGCAGCCCTTCTCCTCGTCGAAGACGCCATAGGCCCGCGAGGTCTCGCCGTGCGGCCAGAAGTCCGAGACCAGCGGGTATTCGAGACCCTCCTGCTCGGCGAAGACGCGCAGGGTGTGGATGGAGTCGTTGGACACGGCGAGCAGCTGCGTGTCGTCGTTCTCGAACTTCGGCAGCTCGTCGCGGAGCGCGCAGAGCTCACCCGTGCACACGCCCGTGAAGGCGAACGGGTAGAACAGCAGGACGACGTTCTTCTCGCCGCGGAAGTCGGAGAGCTTCACGGTCCGGCCGTGGTTGTCCTTCAGCTCGAAATCCGGGGCCTTGGTGCCGACCTCGATCGCCATGAAAAGCGTCCCTTCGCTACGTTCACCGGGCTGGGCTGTCCGGGTGGCTCCCACCCTACGCAGAGCCCGCGGCGGGCCACGCGCCGCCCGCACAGGGCGACCGGCCGCCGGCCCGGTGGCCGTGCGAAGGGGCTCCGGTGCTCACACGAAGGGCTCCGGTGGCGCCGTACGGAAGGCCCCGGTGCTCACACAAAGGGCTCCGGTGGCGCCGTACGGAAGGCCCCGGTGCTCACACGAAGGGCTCCGGTGGTCGCGCGAACGGCTCCGGTGGCCGCACGAAGGCCCCCGCCGGCTCGATGCCGTCGGGGGCCTTCAAGGCGAATGCGTGGCGAGCGTGTTTCAGCGCTTGGCCTTGGCCGCCTTCGGCGTGACCAGGCGGCTGCCCGTCCAGTCCTTGCCGGCGTTGATGCTCTTGGTCTGGGAGAGACCGGCCGTCTGTGCGGCCTCGTTGATGTCGCTCGGTTCGACGTACCCATCACGGCCGGTCTTCGGCGTCATCAGCCAGACCGTACTGCCGTCCTCGATCAGACCAATGGCATCCACCAGCGCGTCCGTAAGGTCGCCGTCCTCGTCGCGGAACCACAGCAGGACGACGTCTGCGACGTCGTCGTAGTCCTCATCGACGAGATCCTGGCCGATTGTGGCCTCAATGCCCTCACGGAGCTCCTGCTCGACGTCGTCGTCGTAGCCGATCTCCTGGACCACCTGTCCGGGCTCGAACCCCAGGCGTGCTGCCGGGTTGGTCCGCTCCTCCGCGTGGTCCGCGGTCGCGCTCACGGGTTGCCTCCTGATCATGTTTCGGAAAATGCTTGAGCCACGCGCGTGCGCGGGGCGTTGGCCGTAGTCCACACGGGAGCGGCGGATCGCGCAAGTACCCGGCGTCCGAGACCGCCTAAACGGTGACGTTCCCTGCCACGTCGCCGCACTGTCGGCAGATCCCCTCCGGGGCCCGGCGCTACCGTCCACACCCTTTACGTCCTTCCACAGCTTATGCCGTATCGGTCCGGCATTCGGAGTCGAACATCCTTTGGGAACACTTGGACGCGTTGGGCGTATGGTTGCGGTTTGGCCCGACCCATCCCCGCACTCCGGCCGCGAAGTCTCACAACACGGCGGTTACCCCTCGGTAGAGATGACGTTTGCGCCCTCGCGGTACACGATGGTGATGGCGTACTTGCATACATCCCGGGGGCATGTTCTCCCTCGATCAGGCCCCGTAGAGCACCACCGAACAGCGAAGGAACAGCGTGGCTTCCGGATCCGATCGCAACCCGATCATCATTGGCGGCCTGCCGAGCCAGGTCCCGGACTTCGATCCCGAAGAGACCCAGGAATGGCTCGACTCGCTCGACGCCGCGGTCGACGAGCGAGGCCGCGAGCGGGCCCGTTACCTGATGCTCCGGCTCATCGAGCGTGCGCGCGAGAAGCGCGTCGCCGTGCCGGAGATGCGCAGCACGGACTACGTGAACACGATCGCCACCAAGGACGAGCCGTTCTTCCCCGGCGACGAGGAGATCGAGCGCAAGGTCCTCAACGCGACCCGCTGGAACGCGGCCGTGATGGTGTCGCGCGCCCAGCGTCCGGGGATCGGCGTCGGCGGCCACATCGCCACCTTCGCCTCCTCGGCCTCGCTGTACGACGTGGGCTTCAACCACTTCTTCCGGGGCAAGGACGACGGCCTGGGCGGCGACCAGATCTTCTTCCAGGGCCACGCGTCCCCGGGCATCTACGCCCGCGCCTTCCTGCTCGACCGGCTGAACGAGGCGCAGCTCGACGCCTTCCGCCAGGAGAAGTCGAAGGCGCCCAACGGTCTGTCCAGCTATCCGCACCCGCGGCTGATGCCGGACTTCTGGGAGTTCCCGACCGTCTCGATGGGCCTCGGCCCGCTCGGCGCGATCTACCAGGCCCGGATGAACCGCTACATGGAGGCGCGCGGCATCGCCGACACCTCCAAGTCGCATGTCTGGGCATACCTGGGCGACGGCGAGATGGACGAGCCCGAGTCGCTCGGCCAGCTCTCCATCGCCGCCCGTGAGGGCCTGGACAACCTCACCTTCGTGGTCAACTGCAACCTGCAGCGGCTCGACGGCCCGGTGCGCGGCAACGGCAAGATCATCCAGGAGCTGGAGTCGCAGTTCCGCGGCGCCGGGTGGAACGTCATCAAGCTGGTCTGGGACCGCTCCTGGGATCCGCTGCTGGCGCAGGACCGCACGGGCATCCTGGTCAACAAGCTGAACACCACGCCGGACGGCCAGTTCCAGACGTACGCCACCGAGTCGGGCGCGTACATCCGTGAGCACTTCTTCGGGGACGACCCGCGGCTGCGCGACATGGTCAAGGACATGACCGACGACCAGATCCTGCACCTGGGCCGCGGCGGTCACGACCACAAGAAGGTCTACGCGGCCTACGCGGCGGCCAAGGCCCACAAGGGCCAGCCGACGGTGATCCTGGCGCAGACGGTCAAGGGCTGGACCCTGGGGCCGAACTTCGAGGGCCGCAACGCGACCCACCAGATGAAGAAGCTGACGGTCGAGGACCTCAAGCGGTTCCGTGACCGGCTGCACATCCCGATCACGGACAAGCAGCTGGAGGACGGCCTGCCGCCGTACTACCACCCGGGCCGTGACTCGGAGGAGATCCAGTACATGCACGACCGCCGCAAGGGTCTGGGCGGTTACGTCCCGACCCGGGTGGTGCGTGCGAAGCCGCTGGTCCTGCCCGAGGACAAGACGTACGCGACCGCGAAGAAGGGTTCGGGTCAGCAGTCGATCGCCACCACCATGGCGTTCGTCCGCATCCTGAAGGACCTCATGCGGGACAAGGAGATCGGCAAGCGCTTCGTGCTGATCGCGCCCGACGAGTACCGCACCTTCGGTATGGACGCCTTCTTCCCGAGCGCGAAGATCTACAACCCGCTCGGCCAGCAGTACGAGGCGGTGGACCGCGACCTGCTGCTCGCGTACAAGGAGTCGCCGACCGGTCAGATGCTGCACGACGGCATCTCGGAGGCCGGCTGCACGGCGTCGCTGATCGCCGCCGGCTCGGCGTACGCCACGCACGGCGAGCCGCTGATCCCGGTGTACGTCTTCTACTCGATGTTCGGTTTCCAGCGCACCGGTGACCAGTTCTGGCAGATGGCCGACCAGCTGGCGCGCGGCTTCGTGCTGGGTGCGACCGCCGGCCGTACGACGCTGACCGGTGAGGGCCTTCAGCACGCGGACGGCCACTCGCAGCTGCTCGCCTCGACCAACCCGGGCTGTGTCGCGTACGACCCGGCGTTCGGCTACGAGATCGCGCACATCGTCAAGGACGGTCTGCGCCGGATGTACGGCGAGAACAGTGAGGACGTCTTCTACTACCTCACGGTCTACAACGAGCCGATCCAGCACCCGGCCGAGCCGGAAGACGTGGACGTCGAGGGCATCCTCAAGGGCGTGTACCGCTTCAAGGCGGCCGACCGGGGCGAGATCCCGGCCCAGATCATGGCGTCCGGTGTGGCGGTCCCGTGGGCGGTCGAGGCGCAGCGGATCCTCGCCGACGAGTGGAACGTCCGGGCGGACGTCTGGTCGGCGACCTCCTGGAACGAGCTGCGCCGCGAGGCCGTGGACGTGGAGCGGTACAACCTGCTGCACCCGGAGGAGGAGCAGCGCGTCCCGTACGTCACGCGGAAGCTGTCCGGCTCCGAGGGTCCGTTCGTGGCGGTCTCGGACTGGATGCGTTCGGTGCCGGACCAGATCGCGCGCTGGGTGCCCGGTGCGTACCAGTCGCTGGGCGCGGACGGCTTCGGCTTCGCCGACACCCGTGGCGCGGCCCGCCGGTTCTTCCACATCGACGCGCAGTCGATCGTCCTCGCGGTGCTCACCGAGCTCGCGAAGGAGAACCGGATCGACCGTTCGCTGCTGAAGAAGGCGATCGACCGGTACGAGCTGCTGGACGTCACCGCGGCCGACCCGGGCGCGGCCGGCGGCGACGCGTAGCCGCGACGCAGTACGTGTGAAGGGCGGCGGGACCGGCTGGTCCCGCCGCCCTTCGGCGTACGCGGCCGGATCCCCGTCCTGCGGTCAGTTCTCCCAGATCTTGAAGGCCCTGACCCGGTACGGGGACCGGGGCACCCAGGTGCCGCCGCCCGGGTAGGTGTCGAACTCGCCGGTCTCGGCGCATTCCGCCGACTGGTACGTGGTGACGGGGCGGCCGGTGCGGTTGGCGAGCGACTGGACGCTGCTGCCCTTCGGCAGCGGGACACAGCTCTCGATGTCGGTCGTGGACAGCTCGTGGGTCCGGCGGGTGCCGGTGTACTCCGGCTCGTCCCAGAGGCAGAGCTGACCGGCGCCGCAGGATCCGGGCCGGACGGGCGCGGAGTGGGCTGCGGGCTCCGGGACCAGGGCGATGGCCGCCAGCGAAGCGGCGGCCAGGGTGGTGGCGAGAACGGTCATGCGCATGGAAATCGACCCCCGTGGTGGTGCGAATCAGTTGCACGCACCCTGACCTGCGGGGCAATGCCCGGGGAAGGGGCCTCGGGGCACACCACCCTGATAGGCGACAGCCCCGCCGAACCGGTCCGGCGGGGCTGTCGTACGTACTGTGTTGACGCGTGGGCGCGAGCCCGGGGCGTCTTGGTGACGTCCGGTCAGATGTGTCCGGCGCCCGCGCCCGCCTCGGCGTTCGCGCCGCGCTTGGTGAGCGTGGCGACCAGCGCCGCGACGACCGCGACGATGCCGGCGACCATGAACGCCGTGCTCATCCCTGACACGAAGGTGTCATGGGCGACGCCCGCGATCTTCCCGGCGATCTCCGGCGGGACGTTGCCGCCCACCGGCGGGATGCCGACCTCGACGGCCGAGGACGCCTGGTCCAGCTGCTGCGGGCTCAGCGGCGGAAGCTCCGCCGCCTTCCAGTTGTCGGCCAGCTTGGAGTCGACCTGGGAGGCCATGACGGCGCCGAGCACCGCCGTACCGAGGCTGCCGCCGACCTGCATGGCGGCCTGCTGCAGACCGCCCGCGACGCCGGAGAGCTCCATCGGGGCGTTCCCGACGATGACCTCGGTGGCGCCGACCATGACCGGGGCGAGACCGAGGCCGAGCAGGCCGAACCAGATCGACATGGTCAGGGTGCCGGTGCCGATCTCCAGCTGGGACATGCCGAACATGGCGACCGCCGTGCACACCATGCCGCCGACCAGCGGGACGCGCGGACCGAACCTGGTGATCATGGCGCCGGCCAGCGGCGAGGCGACGATCATCATGCCGGTCAGCGGAAGCAGGTGCAGGCCGCTGTCGACCGGGCTCAGACCGTGCACGTTCTGGAGGTAGAAGGTGACGAAGAACAGCCCGCCCATGAACGCGAAGGCCATCAGCACCATCAGGACCGCACCCGCGGACAGCGGCACGGACCGGAACATGGCGAGCGGGATCAGCGGTTCCCTGACGTTCTTCTGGGAGAGCGCGAAGACCACGAACAGGGCCACGGCGGCGCCCAGGAAGCCGAGCGTCTTGTAATCGCCCCAGCCCCACTCGGAGCCCTTGATGAGCGCCCAGATCAGGCAGAACATCGCCTGCGACAGCAGCACGATGCCGCCGATGTCGAAGGAGCGCGGCGCGTTCTCGGCGCGGTGGTCCTTGAGGATCACCAGGCCCAGCACCAGCGCGATCACACCGACCGGCACATTGATGAAGAAGACGGACTGCCAGTTGACGTGCTCGACGAGCACGCCGCCGAGGATCGGACCGCCGGCGGTCGAGGCACCGATCACCATGCCCCAGATGCCGATCGCCATGTTCAGCTTCTCGGCCGGGAAGGTGGCGCGCAGCAGGCCGAGCGCGGCGGGCATCAGCAGGGCGCCGAAGAGGCCCTGGAGCACCCGGAACACGATCACCAGGGCAACGCTGTCGGACAGGCCGATGGCCCCGGATGCCGCGGCGAAGCCCACGACGCCTATGAGGAAGGTCTGGCGGTGACCGAACCGGTCACCGAGTTTGCCCGCGGTGATCAGGGAGACCGCGAGGGCGAGCATGTAGCCGTTGGTGATCCACTGGACGTCTGCGAGCGAGGCGTTCAGATCCTGCTGGATGGCGGGGTTGGCGATCGCGACGATCGTGCCGTCGAGCGCGACCATCATCACGCCGATGGCCACGGAGAAGAGCGTCAGCCAGGGGTGGCCGCGCAGCCCCTTGGCGGGTGCGGGAGCGGCGGTTTCCTGCGGC
Source organism: Streptomyces sp. NPDC127117 (assembly GCF_042677325.1). Lineage (NCBI taxonomy): Bacteria > Bacillati > Actinomycetota > Actinomycetes > Kitasatosporales > Streptomycetaceae > Streptomyces > Streptomyces sp. NPDC127117. The sequence goes on along the minus strand of NZ_JBHXTM010000003.1, from coordinate 191,653 downwards.
TCCCGCGACGCCTTGTCGACGGTGGTCTGACTAGTCATGCTCGGGACACTAGTGTCAGCCTCTGACAGTTGACAAACCATTTCACAAGTCGGTAACTGTCACGTAGCTCACAGGTACGCTGAGCTGGACAAAGCAGGAGAAAGAAGGCCAGTTAAGTGACCGATGGGCAGCGGGCCGCGTATCCGACCGGACTGCGCGAACGGAAGAAGCGACGCACCCGGGACGCCCTGCTGCACGCCGCCCTCGATCTTTTCACCGCGCAGGGGTACGAGGAGACCACCGTCGACGAGATCGTCGAGGCGGTGGAGGTCTCCCAGCGCACTTTCTTCCGCTACTTCGCCAGCAAGGAGGAGGCCGCCTTCGCCATCCAGGAGATGGTGGAGTCGAGTTTCCTCTCGGAGTTGCGCCGTCGCCCCGCCGAGGAGGCCCCGTTCGACGCGCTGCGCGGCGCGGTCCTCTGCGCCTGGAACAGCATCGGCGAGACGATCGAGGAACTCGTCACGGTCGAAATCCACATGCGTACGTACCGGATGATCGAATCGACTCCCTCGCTGCTCGCCGCCCATCTGCGGCGGTGCGCGGACCTGGAGAACCAGATCGCGCTGCTGATCGCCGCCCGCGAGGGGCTCGACGTGGACGAGGACCCGCGGCCGAGGGTCGCCGTGGCGGCGTTCTGCGGGGTGATGCGGGTGACCGGTCAGCTCTGGGGGCGCGGCCGGGACGCCGGTGTGGACTCGCTGCGCGCCCTGACCGAGACATATCTGGACCAGCTCGGACCGGCGCTGGCCGGCAACTGGCGTACGGAATCCGGCGCGGCGGCCGGGTAGCGGCGCGGCGGCCGGGTAGCGGCGCGGCGGCCGGGCAACACCCGCGGCCTTCCCGCCCGGTGTGCCGTACGCCTCAGTGGTGCGGCATGACCGACTTCACAACAGCCGTGCCCCGGTTGCCGGATGCGATCCCCGGGAGGCGCTCCGCGCGCCTGAGCGTGCATATGACAACCACACAGCGTGAAAAGCGCGCCGCCGAATTCCCCGCAGCCGAGTGATGTGCGTCACCCTCTTCACGGCTGTCGTCGCGCGTCTCCTAGTGTGGGCCGGAGTGACTTCCTTCGACTCCTCCCCCACGCTCACCGCATGGCGCGCGCTGCTCGCCGTCGCGGTCGTGTTCGTGATGCTGGCGACCACTGGCTGGACCGCCGTACGTCACCAACGCTCCGACGAGCCACGCACCATCGCACTCGCCGCCTGGGCGCGGGGCCGGGTGGCGGGTCATTCGCTGCCGGACGCCGACGCGCCCCCGTACCGGCTGGCCCATTTCTTCGCCACGCTCACGGCCGCGCAGCGCGCCGGGCTGGCCGACAAGTACCCCTTGGTCGTGGGCAATCTGAACGGTGCGCCGGTGACTCTGCGCTACCGCGCCAATCGGCGCGCCGTGGCGCAGGCGCGGAAGGTCGAGAGCCGGCGCATGCACGATGTGCGGCTCTCGCCGGACGGCCGCGCCGAGGCGGTCCGCCGGATGCACCGCTTCGATTCGATGCTCGCCCGCGGCCGCCACTTCCTGGCCTTCGACCCGTCCGGGAAGGGCCGCGCCGCGGAGGTGTTCGGCAGTCTCGACCGGGCCGAACGGATCTCCGTGATCGTCCCCGGCGTCGACACCAACCTGCTGACGCTGGAACGGCCCGAGCCCAAGGTGAACGCCGCCCCGGTCGGCATGGCGAAGTCGCTGTACGCGGCGGAGCGCGCCGCGCGCCCCGGCACCCGTACCGCCGTCATCGCCTGGGCCGACTACACCACGCCCGCCGGGATCGGCATGGACGCGGCCCTGGGCAACCTCGCCGAGCGCGGGGCGGTACGGCTGAACGCCCTGGTGGAGGCGTTGCCCGGCGACGCCCCCGTCTCGCTGTTCTGCCACAGCTACGGCTCGGTGCTGTGCGGGGTCGCCGCACATGAACTCCCCGCCAGGGTCGGTGACATCGCGGTGGCCGGCAGCCCCGGCATGCGGGTGGAGAGCGCCGCGCAGCTGCGGACCGGGGCCAGGGTGTGGGCGATGCGCGATCGAGACGACTGGATCGAGGACGTACCGAACCTGGAGTTCGGCGGTCTGGGCCACGGGGCGGACCCGGTCGACCCCGGCTTCGGCGCACGCGTCGTCTCGGCGGGCGGCGCGGTCGGGCACAGTGGCTATTTCGAGCCGGGGACCGAGAGCCTCGGCAACTTCGCCGCCATCGGCATGGGCTCCTACGAATCGGTGAGCTGCGCGCCCGCCGACGGAGCCTGCCATGAACGAATCACCGGAAGCCGGGCCATCTGACGGGTGCAGGGGCCTTGGCGGGCCATCGATCGCAGCCTGCGCCGAGGGGGGACGTGTGGGGCAAGTGCCGCATACGATGAGGCACATGGGTGATGTGCTGGCCGGAATTCATGCCACCTGGGAGTTCGACGCCGACTCCGTGCTCATCCGCTTCGAACGGGGGATCCGCACGCCGAAGCTCTTCCAGAGCCTGCGGGAACGACGCGTCCCGCACGCGGCGCTGTCGTCGGTGACGCTGACCCCGGGCAAGCGGGGCACGGTGGTCCTGCGTGCCGTGCCGAGACCGGGTGCCGACCCGCTGGTCGAGGCCGCGGCCGGGCAGCTGAAGGACGGCTGCGATCCGTACCGGCTGGTGCTCCCCGCCGAGCGCGAGACGCTGGCCGAGTACTACGCGGACGAACTGCGCGCCCGGCTCGGCCCCGACGCGGCGGAGCCGGCCGACCGGTTCCTGGTCGCGGCGCCCGAGGCACCGATGCAGTTCAAGGCGTACGACGGCCGGGCCGGGTTCGACGGGCAGCGGGTCTCCTTCCGCTGGTTCTGGACGGGTGCCTCCACGGCGAAGTGGAAGGCCGGCGACCAGACGTTCCCGGTGACGGAGCTGAGCGGTGTCGAGTGGCGCTCGCCGGAGGCCTTCGAGGGCTATCTGCGGCTGGTTCCGAGGGGGCTGGAGGCCGCGGTCCCGGGACCGTGCGCGGGCGAGGAGCCGGCCCGGAGCAGTGGCTCGGGCATGGTCGCGGAGCAGGGTGCGGCGCACGGCCCGCAGCCGATGGCGGCCCGCCCCACCCGGGCCGATCAGGACCCGGCCGCGGTGGTCTTCGGCCTCGGCTACGGCCCGGTCCACGAGTCGCTGCCGTTCGCCGCGGCCGTGCTGGAATCGGTGCGCAGGAACCATTCAGCTGCTGCCATGCCCGCCGCCGTCCTCGCGGGCGCCGGGCGGCGCGACCCGGCGGACATAGCGGAGCGGATCCGGCACCTCGGGGAGCTGCACCGGGCCGGTCTGGTGACGGACGACGAGTTCAGCGCCAAGAAGGCCCAGCTGCTCGCCGAGCTGTGAGCCCGCCGCGGGCCCGACTGCCCGCCGGGCTGTGAGCCCGCCGCGGGCCCGACTGCCCGCCGGGCTGTGAGCCCGCCGCGGCCGCGGCGACCGGCGGGTAGTACCCCCGTACGAGAAGCCCTGCGGCGGACCGGAACCCTGGTATGACGCCACCGGGCCGGTCCGCTCCGTAGGCTGCTGCGGCCATGACGACCACTCCCCCGTACGTTCCGCCCGAGGCGCCGCCGCGCCCGCCGCCCGCCGCCGACGGGCTGGTGAGTGCCGCCCGCCGCAATCTGCGCGAGATCGCCCACGGTCTCGCCCACCCGTCCCATCCCCCGGTCCCACCGCTCGCGAACGCGTCCGGGCGGTGGCGGAGGCTGCTGCCGTACGCGGTCGTCCTCGTCCTCGCGGCGATCTTCGTTCCGGTCACGCTCAATGTGCTGACCAACGAATACGGCATGGCCGAGGGGCTGGCAGGCCTGCTGGCCGTCGCCCAGACGGCACCACTGCTGATGCTGGCGCACCGCCCGTTGCAGGCGTGGTGGATCATCTTCCCCGCCGACATCGTGGGGGCGCTGGTACTGCTGCAGTACCCGGAACCGCTGATGGCCGTCTGGCCGTGGCCGCCGCCGACACTGATCTGCTACCTCTTCGTGATGCTGGCGGTGGCCCTGCGCGAGACCCGCCGGACCGTGGTCTCCGTCTGGGCGCTGACCTCCGTGGCGAGCCTGGTCCTGCACCTGGGCGGCACGGACCGCAGCAACGGCACCGCGGGGCTGCTTCCGGCGCTCGGCGCGGTGTTCATGGTGATCGGTGCGGTGATACGGGAACGGGGCGACGCACAGCGCCGGCTCGCCGAGCAGGAGACCATCAGCGAGGCCGAGCGGGCGCAGCGCACGCTGCTGGAGGAGCGCACCAGGATCGCCCGCGAGCTGCACGACGTGGTCGCGCACCACATGTCCGTGATCACGGTCCAGGCCGACTCCGCGCCCTACCGGATCAGCGGGCTGCCCGAGCAGGCGCACGAGGAGTTCGCCGCGATCGCGGCGAGCGCGCGGGAGTCGCTGACGGAGATGCGGCGGCTGCTGGCGGTGCTGCGCAGCGAGGGCGCGGAGGGCGAGCGGGCACCGCAGCCGGGGCTCGACCGAGTGCAGCAGCTGGTGGAGGCGACGGTGCGGGCGGGGCTGCCGGCCGAGCTGTCGCTTTCCGCCGGGCTGCCCGACGTACCGCAGGCGGTGGACCTGTCGGCGTACCGGATCGTGCAGGAGGCCCTGGCCAATGTGCTCCGCCACGCCCCCGGTGCGCGGACCCGGATATCGATCACGTCCGACGGTGCGCATCTGACCGTCCTGGTGGTCAACGACCGGGCGGAGCAGCCCGATTCGCCGCTGGAGACGGCGGGGACCGGGCACGGTCTGGTCGGCATGCGTGAACGCGTACGGTTGACCGGCGGCACGCTGGACACCGGACCGCTGCCCGACGGCGGCTTCCGGGTGGCGGCGCGGCTGCCCCTGACCCCTGTCGTGCCCCCGGCCCCGGAGGACTCTTGACCATTCGCGTGATCATCGTCGACGACCAGGCCATGGTGCGGGCGGGCTTCGCGGCGCTGCTCTCGGCGCAGAGCGACATCGATGTGGTCGGTGAGGCTCCGGACGGGCGCCGGGGCATCGACGTCAGCCGGAACGTCCACCCGGACGTGGTCCTGATGGATGTCCGGATGCCGGAGATGGACGGCCTGGCGGCGGCGCGCGAGCTGCTGAACCCGCCGGTGGGGGTGGTGCACCGGCCGAAGGTCCTGATGCTCACCACGTTCGATGTGGACGACTACGTGTACGAGGCGCTGCGCGCCGGGGCGTCCGGCTTCCTGCTGAAGGACGCGCCGCCCGCGGACCTGATCTCGGCGGTGCGGGTGGTCGCGGCGGGCGAGGCGCTGCTCGCGCCGTCCGTGACGCGCCGTCTGATCGCGGACTTCGCCCGGCAGGGCCCGACCGGGGCCACCCGGAGCGGCCAGTCGCTACGGCTGAACGGGCTGACCCCGCGCGAGACGGAGGTGCTCGAACTGATCGCGCGGGGCCTGTCCAACCAGGAGATCGCCGCGAAGCTGGTGCTGGCCGAGCAGACCGTGAAGACGCACATCGGCCGGGTCCTGGCCAAGCTGGACCTGCGGGACCGGGCGCAGGCGGTGATCTTCGCGTACGAGGCGGGGGTCGTGGTGCCGGGCGAGGCATGACGTCGATTCCTTCGTCCGCCTCCGCCGCCCGGGATCCGTTCCCGCGTCATCCATGTGCCGAAGCCGCGCCCGTACTCGTCGAAGCCGCCCCCGAAGACGACAACGGAATACCGGATCACTCGCGCGCCGCGGAAGTTGAGCTCATGTCCGGGTAACGGTCCCCCGCCACCAGGCCCGCGATCGGCTCCAGTTGTGCCAGCTCCCCGTCGGTCAGCGTGAGCCGGGTGGCGGCCACGTTCTCCAGCAGCCGGCTGCTCTTGCGGGTGCCCGGGATCGGCACCACGGTCAGCCCGTGCACCTGGGCCCGCTGCTGCACCCAGGCGAGCGCCACCTGCGCGGCCGACGCCCCGTGTGCCGCCGCGATCTTGTGGACGGGCTCCAGCAGCGCGGCGTTCTTCTTCGCGTTGTCGCCGGTGAAGCGCGGCTGGTACTGGCGGAAGTCGCCCTGCGACAGCTCCTTGGCCGCGTCCGTGAACGCCCCGGTCAGAAAGCCCCGGCCGAGCGGCGAGTACGGCACGACGGTCACCCCGAGCTCGACGGCGGCCGGTACGGCGCTGCGCTCGATGTCCCGGCTGAAGAGCGACCACTCCGACTGGAGGGCGGCGATCGGGTGCACCGCGTACGCCTCGCGCAGCTCCGCGCCGGTCACCTCGCTCAGCCCGAGCTGCTTGACCTTGCCCTGCTGGACCAGCTCGGCCATCGCTCCGACGGACTCGGCCAGCGGGACGGCCGGGTCGCGGCGGTGCATGTAGTAGAGGTCGATGACGTCGGTGTCCAGCCGGCGCAGACTGTCCTCGACGGCCTTGCGGATGTACGCGGGGTCGTTGCGCACGCCCCGGTAGTCCGGGTCGTCGCCCTTGCGCTCTATGGCGAACTTCGTGGCGAGGGTGATCTCGTCCCGGTGCGCCCCGACGAACGGGGCGAGGAAGGTCTCGTTGGCGCCGAGCCCGTACACATCGGCGGTGTCGAAGAGGGTGACGCCCGCCGCCAGCGCCGTCTCCAGCGTCTCGCGGGCGGAAGGCTCATCGGTGTCCCCGTAGAACTCGCTCATGCCCATGCAGCCGAGCCCCTGCACGCCGACCTGCGGGCCGCCGTCGCCGAGCTCCACGGTGGTGATCTTGTCGTCAGTCATCAGGCACTGGGCCTTTCCGGCGCCCGCCGGGCGCTCGCATAGAAGTCGATCTTGTGGTCGAGCACGGCGAGGGTGTCCTGGAGCTCCGCGATCCGCGTCCTCACGTCGCGGCGGGTCGCCTCCAGCAGCTCCTGACGTTCCTCGAAGGTGTGCTCGCCCTCGCGCAGCAGCTCCGCGTACCGCACCATGTCGGCGACCGGCATCCCGGTCAGCCGCAGCTTGCCGACGAAGGCCAGCCAGTCCAGGTCGCGGTTGCTGAAGCGGCGCTGGCCGGTGTGGGACCGGTCGACGTGCGGCATCAGCCCGATCCGCTCGTACCAGCGCAGGGTGTGCGCGGTGAGCCCGGTGAAGGCGACGACCTCACTGATGGTGTACCGGTCCTGCCCCTCGGGACGCGGATGCGCCCGCGGGGCCGTGGCGCAGGCGTCCACCTTCACTGAAGTGCTCTCCATCACCGTCATGTCCTCCACGCTAGAACCTTGGAGTGCACTCGAAGCAAGCGCAAACGGGGACGGGTTCCGGCGGACCACCCGGCCACCGCCTCCTCGCCGCTCCGGGGCGCCCCTTAGGCTCGTACGCATGCAGAGCCTGGCGATGATCGACAACTGGCCCGTCCCCACCGCGGCGGCTGCCGTCGTACGAGCGGACGGCACCGTCGTCGGTGCGCACGGCCCGACCGCGCACCGTTTCCCGCTCGCCTCCGTCACCAAGCCGATCGCGGCCTACGCGGCGCTGGTGGCGTACGAGGAGGGCGCGGTCGAGCTGGACGAACCGGCGGGGCCGGAAGGGTCCACCGTCCGGCACCTGCTCGCGCACACCAGCGGGCTCGCCTTCGACGAGCACCGTACGACGGCCGCGCCCGGCACCCGCCGCCTCTACTCCAACGCGGGCTTCGAGGTGCTCGGCGACCACATCGCCAAGGCCACCGACATCCCGTTCTCCGAGTACGTGCGCCAGGCCGTGCTGGAACCCCTCGGGATGACGGCGACCACGATCGACGGCTCGCCCGCCAAGGACGGTGTCTCGACCGTCGACGACCTCGTGCGGTTCGCGGCGGAGATACAGGCACCCCGCCTGCTCGACCCGCGTACGGTGCTGGCCGCGCAGACCGTCGTACACCCCGGGCTGAAGGGCGTACTGCCGGGCTACGGCCACCAGAACCCCAACGACTGGGGCCTCGGATTCGAGATCCGGGACTCCAAGTCCCCGCACTGGACGGGCAGTTCCTCTTCCCCCGCGACCTTCGGGCACTTCGGGCAGTCCGGCACGTTCCTGTGGATCGACCCGGTCGCGGGCGCGGCGTGCGTCGCGCTCACCGACCGGGCCTTCGGCCCGTGGGCGGCCGAGGTGTGGCCGCCGTTCACGGACGCGGTGCTCGCGGAGCTGCGTTCCGCCCGCTGACGCGGGGCGCCGTCGCCGCCCGGCGTCCCGGCTCGGACCGGCTCGCCCCGCCACCACGACCCGGTCAAGACGATCAGTACGCCCGTCGTCACCCGCGAGGATGACCCGCTATGCGCAACGGAGCGCACATAACGCGCCAAGAGTTGCGGCAGACCGGCCGACGGGCTGCGGACCCCACGGATCCGCCCCTAGCCTTTCCGGTATGGGTCTTGAGGAGTGGGGGCTGGTGGTGGGCGTGGTCGGCACGGTCGCCGCGGTGGTCTCGACCGGTATCGAGGTACGTGGCCGAATGTCCCGCAGATGGTCTCCCGCCCCTGCCTCGCCTCCCGTGGTTCAGGGCGGGCGTTACGACGTATTCATTTCCTACGCCGAAGCGGACAGCGGAGCGGCGGAAACACTGGCCGGTCGGCTTACCGCCGAAGGGCTGCGCGTTTTTCTGGCCAAGTGGATCGGTCCCGGTCTTGTGGAGAGTCTGGAGAAGGAGGCGGCTCTGAGCTCCTCGGCCAACGGAATCCTCGTCTTCAGCACCGCGACCATGAACGACGCCGCGATCCGCGACGAGTACGCCGCCCTGCTCGACCGTGTGCACACCGGCGGCCGACGGTTCGTCCCCGTGCTGGTGGAGGACGTGGAGTTGCCGCCCTTCGCCCGCATCCGCAGGCCGGTGGATCTGCGAGACCCGGACAGCGCCCCGTTCGACGACGGCCTCGCCATGCTGGTGCGGGCCTTACAGCCCCGGAGCGATGCCACCTGATCGACGTATTCCTCTCCTACGCCCACGAGGACGCCGCGTGGGTGAGAAGGCTGGCCGGCGGTCTCCGCCGGCGTGGGCTGACGGTCTTCTTCGACGAATGGGACGTGCTCCCCGGAGACGTGGTCGTGCACCGCACCGACGCGGCGATCAGCGACGCGGCGTGCGCCGTCGTGGTCATCAGTCCGGCTTCGGCGACGTCACCGCGGGCACTTGAGGAATACGCGGCCCTGGCCACGGCCGGAGCGACGCGGAACCTTCGGTTCATTCCCGTACTGATCGGCGACACCACCCTTCCGCCCTTCGCCGCCAACCGGGTCTGGCGCGACTTCAGGAACGTGGACGAGCGGGAATACGAAGGCAAGGTCGAGGAACTCCTCGCAGTCGTTCTGGGCGAGACGGAGCGCGAGGCGCCGGGCGGCTCCGGTACACCGCTGCGGGAGGAGAACCTGGCGGCGGCACTGCCGTCGCCGCCCCGCCCGCTCACCTCGCCGGACCGCCGCGCCTTCGTGCTCTGTTACGCCGCGGCCGACGCGGCCTACGGCCTGGCGCTCGCCGGCCAGTTGAGATCCGCTGGGCTGCCCGTCTGGTCGGCCGCCGATCTCCGGCCCGGGGATTCCCAGTTCTGGACGATCCGGCGGCAACTGGCCTCTGCCGCGGCCGTCGTCGTGCTGATGTCGCCCCACTCCCAGGATTCCGACGACATCACCAGCATGATTCTCGAAGGAATGCTGCACCAGCGTCCCTTCTTCCCCGTCCTGCTGGAAGGACAGCGCAACTACCACCTGGCGCACACCTGGTACGTCGACGCACGCGACGGCCGGCTGCTGAGCCCGGCCGAACTCGACCTGCTGCGGGACCTGGACGGCGATCGGCCGGATGCCTCCTTCCCGGTGTTCCCGGCCCCGCTCGCCCGCCCGGCGGTGGGGACGGTACGCATCCCACCGGCCGCTTCCCTCGAACGCCTGGACACCTACCTGCGCGAAGGGGAGTTCGCGCACGCCGACCTCCAGACCACCGCCGTCGCCCTGGAGGCGGCGGACCGGCTCGACGAGGGGTGGGTGGGCGTGCGGCACGTACGCACGGTTCCCTCCTCGGTGCTGGCCGGTATCGACGCGGTGTGGGCGGACCATTCGCACGGGCGGCAGGGATTGCGCGCACAGGCGGCGCTGGGCCCGGTGCGCCGTGCGCGGCACGCGGACTTCCTCGCGCTGTCGGTGGCCTGCGGCTGGCGGAGTTCCGCGGACGCCGCGGTGCCGCGGCCCTACCGCGAGTTCACCGACCTGGCAGGCCCCGGTCCCCGCAGTGGTTTCTATCCCACCCTGCGCAATCCTCAGAACGAGCTCTTCCACGACTGGTACGACCAGTGGACCGCCACGGTCCTGGCCGTCCAGCTGCATCCCTGGAACGGAAGGAACAGCAGATGAATCTGGTTGTTTTTCTGATCGGATTCGGCGTGGCCGTGTACTTCGGCACGCCTGCGGGATACGTACTGGTGGGCCTGTTCGGCATCGTCGTACTTACCCGCCGCGCTGCACACAAGTACCGCATGCGCGACGAGCAGGGAGAGAACTGGAAAAACAACGGATGCGCGGAATCAGGCCTCATCCTGATCCTGCTTTCATTGACCGGTCGGGAGTTGTCGAAGGTGAATCCCTTGGTTATTTTTCTGGTCGTACTGGCTGTTGTGCTGCTGATTGCCGCTCTCGGCGCTTGGAGCGGCTACCGCACCGTCCCCGCCGAGCATGTCGGAATCGTGCGGCGGGTCCTGGGCTCCAGCCATCCGGAATTCCGGCACATCACACCGCACGAAACCCGGGGAATCCTTGCGCGTACGCTGCTGCCGGACCGTTCCAGTTGGCTCATGCCCATGCTCTACGAGGTCGAGTACGTGCCCCGGACGCGGGTGGCCGAGGACAAGATCGGCCTGGTCACGGCCAAGGCGGGGAAGACGCGGCCGGACAACCGCTCCGTGGCCATGTCCGTGGAATGCGACAACTTCCAGGACGGCCAGGCCTTTCTGCTGAACGGCGGGGAGCAGGGCAAGCAGGTCGACACACTGGCCCACGGCCAGACCTACGACATCAATACGAAACTCTTCAAGGTCAAACAGGTGGACCGCGTCCACGTCCCCCCGGGAACGATCGGCCTGGTGAATGCGAAAGCGGGCGGGCTCCGGCCGCCCGGCAGTCTCTTCGGCCCGCACGTGGAGTGCGAGAACTTCCAGAACGGCGGCCGGTTCCTCGCCGACGGCGGTGAACAGGGCAGGCAGTTGGCCATTCTGCAAGGAGGCGCCTACTACAACATCAATCCGGCACTGTTCGAGGTCGTCACCGTCAACAATCTCCGGAAGAAGGATGGAGCACTGACGGCCCAGCACCTGCAGGAGATCTCCATTCCCATCGGCTACACCGGTGTGGTGATCACTCTCGACGGCGCGGAGCCGGATTCGTCCGATCAGCTCGGGCCGCGCGTTCCCGGGCATCAGGGCTTTCAACTGCCGTGGGTGTTCCTGCAGAACGGTGGGCACCGGGGTGTGCAGGAGGAAACCCTCCGCGAGGGCACGGTCTGTGCGCTCAATCCGTACTTCGTCCGTGTCGTGCTGATCCCGACGCGTCTGCTCATTCTGGAATGGAACGACAAGACCCCGGCGGAGTCCCGGAACTACGACGCGCATCTGGGCCGGATCGCGGTCACCGTCCAGGGCCACCGGCTGCTCGTGGAAATGAGCCAGACACTGCAGATTCCGCCGGCATCCGCGCCCATTCTGGTCAGCAAGAACGGCGGCAGCCAGACGACGGGCCTCGGCGGCCTCGACCCGGACCCGCTCCCCGTCCAGCGATTCGTGGAACGGGTGCTGGGCGCCATCGTCGCCTCGTACTTCAACGAGATCGCCGCCGCGGCCACCGTCAGGGAATTCCTGGAGGCATATGCGGAGACCCGGACCGACCTGGCCTCCCAGGTGCGCAACGCGCTGCAGGAATGGGGCGTGGAGGTCCGGAACACCACCCTCGGTGAGTTCAGGGCCGAGGACCCGATGCTCAACGAGATCCTCAAGAGGCCGGCCCACGAGCAGATGCGCAGCGAGCTGCTCGACCTGGAACTGGCCAACGCGGAACGCGAGGACGCCATCGACGTGGTGCGGGTACAGGCCGAGAGCCGACGTATGGCCCTGGACCTCAAGGCCCGCATCGACGTACTGGGACTGAACAACGTCATGGTGCTGGAGATGCTCGCGGAGATCACCAAGGCACCCGTTCCGCAGTTCATCGGAGGCGGCGACCTCTCCGCCTACCTGGAGACGCAGCCGATCGCGCGGCTGGAAGAGCTGCTGGACAAGATGCGGAGTCTGCACGGGGACGACGCGCTCACCGGTCACGCCCGGCCTTCGCTGACCAAGGGTGACGCCCGGGCAGACCTCCCGCCCCAGGCAGATCTCCCGGCCCAGGCCGATGTCCCGCCCCAGGCCGATGTCCGGGACGTCCCGAGGGACGCCGGGTAGGGCGTGCGGTGCCGCTCGTGGGCGGCCCCTGCTTGTCCGTGGCGCAGAAGAACTCGCTCATCCCCATGCAGCCGAGCCTCTGAGCACCGGCCGGGGGACGCCACGAGCGTCCTCGGCGGCACCGTCACCCGGCTTGATGCCGGACCGAACGGTCTGGAACCCGAGTTCGGAAGTTGCGTGCTTGTGTGCGCGCTCGGCTGCATGGGGATCACCGGTCCGCCGCCCCGGCGACGGCCATGCACTCGAACCACACCGTCTTGCCGCGCCCGTCCCGGCGCGGCTCCACGCCCCACTTGTCGGTGACGGCGTCGACCAGCACCAACCCGCGCCCTCCCTCGTCGAGTTCGTCCCCCACGACCATCCTCGGCACGTCGGGGCAGCTGTCCGCGACCTCCACGCGCACGCCGCCGGCCGCGAGCAGGAAGATGAACGTCTGGCAGCGCCGGCCGGGTACGTAGCGCACGACGTTCGCGATCAGCTCGGTCAACGCCAGCTCGGCCGCGTCGGCCACTTCGAGGAGGCCCCAGCCGGTGAGGTACAGGCGCAGGATGCGGCGCAGATGCCGGGCCGAGTGCTCGCCCATCGCGAAGTCGGCATGGTAGGTCGGCTCCGCCACATCCCCGGCCCGTGGATCAATTACGTGATTCATGTCACCAGCGTGCAGCGGACTGATTACGCTCGGCTACGTACGGAAACGAACGCCGCGAGGCGTTGAACGCCGGAGGTGCCCCGCCGTGGCCAACATCCAGACACTTGATCCCAACGCCTCCCCACTGGACTACTACGGCTGGGAGTTACGCCGTCAGCGCGAGGCCAACAACCTCAAGCAGGGCCAGCTCGGCGACATCATCTTCTGCACCGGCTCGCTGATCGGCCAGATCGAGACGACGAAGAAGATCCCCACCCGCGACTTCTCCGAGCGGGTGGACGCGGCGCTCGGCACGGACGGCGTGTTCTCGCGGCTCGTCGGCCTGGTCCTGCGCAGCCAGCTGCCCACCTGGTTCCAGCCGTACGCGGACATGGAGGCCAAGGCCGCGTACATCTCCACGTACCAGGCGCAGTTGGTGTACGGGCTGTTGCAGACGGAGGAGTACGCGCGGGCGGTACTGGCGGCCGGCATGCCGGACGACCTCGAAAGCCAGGTGGCGGCCCGGATCGAGCGCCAGCGCATTCTGGAGCGGGGGCGGCCACCGCTCGCCTGGGTCGTCCTCGACGAGGCAGCGCTGTACCGGCCGATGGGCGGTCACGAGGTCATGCGGAGGCAACTGCTCCGCTTGTTGGAGTTCGCTGGCCACCGCTGGATGCGGATTCAGGTGCTGCCCTTCGCGGCCGGTGAACACACAAGCCTGGCCGGGTCGTTCAACCTCCTCCGCTTCGATGACGACCCCGACATCGTGTACACGGAAGACGTCATCTCCGGCCATATGACGGCCAGCCCCGAAGCCGTCAGGGAAGCCTCGCTCCGTTACGCTCATTTGCAGGCCGCAGCTCTCTCCGTCAAGGACTCTGCGGCGCTGATCACCCGCGTGATGGAGGAGCGTTATGGAGACCGGCCACGACCTGAGGAACGCGCAATGGCGTAAGTCCAGTTACAGCGGAAGCAACGGCGGCGACTGCGTCGAGTGCACCGTCACCGGCGGCGCCACCTGGCGCAAGTCCAGTTACAGCGGCAGTACCGGCGGCGAGTGTGTCGAGGTGGTCGACGGCCTCCCCTGTGCCGTGCCCGTGCGCGACAGCAAGAACCCGGACGGCCCCGTCCTGATCGTCGGGGCCGACGCCTGGCGGGCGTTCGTGGGCGGGATCGTCTGAGGTCACCGCCAAGGCCCGTACGGCAAAGGGGGCCGGGACGACCTGGGGTCGTCCCGGCCCCTTCGTCCTCGTCAGACGAGCGGCTCGATCATGTGGGTCCGGTGCTGGGACCGCGTGGCGGCGTCGCCCGACCAGGCCGTCCGGTTCGGGTCGAGACCCACACCGTTGGCGAGGCCGAGACGGGCGACCTCCGTGTTGTGCTCGACGCAGGCCTGCCGCAACGGATCGATGAAATCGCTCTGCAGATCCGCCTGGGCGACCGCCGCTCCGGCTCTGACCTTCGCCTCGATGAAGTCGTAGACCCGCTCCAGCTGTTCGGAGCGGGGTGTGATGGCGCCGTCCTCGGTGAAGTTGAGGTCCGGTCCGCTGCTGCCCGGGTCGTCGTTCCTGACCGCCGGTTCGGGGCCGAGCGCGAAGTTGGCCGGGACGTTCTTCAACGCCTTGGACACCGCGTTGAGTTGGGCGCTGTTGCTCGTGAAAGCCGTCGGGGCGACCGGCGCCAGGGCCGTCACGACGTCCGTGAGCTGAGTCGTGGTGAGGAGCCCGGCGAATTTTTCGAGCAGGGACTTGGGCACGATGTGGTGCAGGGTGTGCACGAGTGCGTTGCCCCGGTTGGCCGCCTTCTCCGTGGCCAGGGCATTCTTCGTCGGGTTGTTCTTCCAGTCACCGGCGCGCTGGACCGGCGTCGGGCCCGCGCCGTTGTCGGTGCCGGAGGCGGCGCTCTCCCGGAGCAGCTGGACGACTGCGGCGTTGCCGAGACTGCTCTGGAGGGCGAGCGGCAGGTGCTCGGGTAGTTCGTCCGTCTCCGGTCGCCTCACCGGCGTACGCACGCGAGCGGAACCATGGGTGCGGTCGAAGTCGCGTGCGCGCATCAGAAGCCTTCCGGAGGAGTGCACGGTGTACCACTCCATGCCTACGCCGAAGACCCCGATGCGGGCCAGGTACACAGGGGCAGAATCGGTCGGCCCGCCGGACAGAGAGGCATGGCCGACGCGACACCCGCTACTCTCCTCGGCCATGGCCGACATAGTCCGCGCTACCGCAGCCGACGTCCCCGCTCTCGCCGCAGTGCTCGCCAGTGCCTACGCCGAGGATCCCGTCTGGTCCTGGCTGATGCCGCGCGACCGGGACCGGCGGCTGCGGCTGCTGTTCACCGCGCATCTGGCCCAGCAGGTCCCGGCCGGCCGGGTGTGGACCGATCCGGAACGCACGGTCGCGGCGGTGTGGGCGGAGCCCGGGAAGTGGCAGCTGCCGGTGACGTACCTGCTGCGCAACGCGGGGCCGCTGGTACGCGCGACAAGGGCCCAACTCCCGCGTACCGCCACCCGGTTGTTCGCCATGGAGCACCGCCATCCGGCCGGTCCCGAGCACTGGTACGTCGAGTACATCGGCACCCACGCGGACGCGCGCGGCACGGGGCGCGGGGCGCGGGTGCTCGGCGGGCTGCTGGAGCGGGCGGACGCGGACGGACGGCCGGTCTTCCTGGAGTCCAGCAACCGTCGCAACCTCACCTTCTACCAGCGGCACGGCTTCGTCGTGCACGAGGAGATGACGTTTCGGTCCGGGCCGCCGATGTGGTCGATGTGGCGCCGGCGGGACGCGGACTGACCCGCGTGGACGAGCGCGACCGGCCCGGGCAGTGGGCGCCCACTCCGAGGCCGTGCGCGAGCCGGACAGGCTCGCCGACACCCCGAAGGCGTAGCCCGTACCCCTGTTCTCAGCCGCTGAGCTCCCACAGCAGCACCTCGGCCGGCCCCTCCGCCACCAGCTCCAGCCCTTCCTCGCCGGTGATCCGCACCGAGTCGCCCGGCTCCAGCACCTCGTCGCCGAGCCGCACGCCGCCGGCCACCACATGGACGTACACCCGCGCCGCGTCCGGCACTTCCACCCGCTCCCCCGCGCCCGGCCGGCGCACATGCAGCATCGCACCGGCCGCCGGGAGGGCGTACGGGGTGGAGTCGGCGATGCCGGGGACGGTCGTGTACGAGGGTTCGCCGCCCGGTTCGAGCGGCGCGAGCCACATCTGGATGAACGTCAGCGGCGCGTCGCCGTCATTGCGTTCGACGTGCCGGACGCCGGAGGCGGCGCTGAGGTGCTGGAGGTCACCGGGCCTTACGACCGTGGCGTGGCCGGTGGAGTCGCGGTGGGTCAGCTCGCCCTCGACGACCCAGGTGACGATCTCCGTATGGCTGTGCGGGTGTTCCTCGAAGCCCGCACCGCTCTCCAGCCGCTCCGAGTTGCAGGCCATGATCGCGCCGAAGCGCAGATTGTCCGGGTCGTAGAAGCTGCCGAAGGAGAAGGCGTGCCGGGTCAGGATGCCGGCGTCCTGGTCCCCGCCCTGGAAGCGGTCCTCGGCGCGGTGTACGGAAATCACCTGCCCACGGTAGCCGGGCCGGCGCGCGGCCGGATGCCCCGGCGGCCACCGGCCGGTACGAGCGGGAGCGTGGAGAATCCCCCGGCCCGCTACCCGCCGGTACGACACCGCGGTCGCCCCGGCCCTCCGTGCCCGTCGCCCGATAAGGCAATCTTGTCTCCGTGCCCCGACCCGATCCTGAGCAGCCCGCTGCGAACGACGCCCACCTGCATGCCGCGACCCTGAAGCGCCTGGAACAGTCCTCCGGCCGGCTCGCCGCGAACGCGATCGCCCGCATGGACGAGTCGCTGCCGTGGTACCGGGCGATGCCACCGGAGAACCGGTCCTGGATCGGGCTGGTGGCCCAGGCCGGTATCGCGGCGTTCACCGAGTGGTTCCGGCATCCGGAGACCCCGCAGGCCATCTCCACCGATGTCTTCGGCACGGCGCCGCGCGAGCTGACCCGGGCGATCACCCTGCGGCAGACCGTCGAGATGGTGCGCACCACGATCGAGGTCATGGAGGCCGCGATCGAGGAGGTCGCCGCGCCCGGCGACGAGTCGGTGCTGCGCGAGGCGCTGCTGGTCTACGCCCGGGAGATCGCCTTCGCGACCGCCCAGGTGTACGCGCAGGCCGCCGAGGCGCGCGGCGCCTGGGACGCCCGGCTGGAGTCCCTCGTGGTCAACGCGGTGCTGTCCGGCGAGGCCGACGAGGGCGCCGTGTCACGCGCCGCGGCGCTCGGCTGGAACTCTCCCGAGCACGTCTGCGTGGTGCTCGGTACGGCCCCGGACGGCGACAGCGAGCTGACCGTGGAGGCGATCCGGCGGGCCGCCCGGCACGCCAAGCTCCAGGTGCTGACCGGGGTCCTCGGCAACCGCCTGGTCGTCATCGCGGGCGGCAGCGACAACCCGCTGCACGTCGCGAAGGCGCTGATCGGCCCGTACGCGGCGGGCCCCGTCGTGGCCGGCCCCGTGGTGCCCGACCTGCTGGCGGCCACCCGGTCCGCGCAGGCCGCCGCCGCCGGGCTGAAGGCGTGCAGCGCCTGGCAGGACGCCCCCAGGCCGGTGCTCGCCGACGATCTGCTGCCGGAGCGCGCGATGGCGGGCGACCCCGCCGCACGGGACCAATTGGTGGAGGAGATCTACAGACCGCTGGAGGAAGCGGGCTCCGCGCTCCTGGAAACGCTGAGTGTCTATCTGGAACAGGCGAGCAGCCTGGAGGGCGCGGCCAGAATGCTCTTCGTCCACCCGAACACCGTGCGCTACCGGCTCCGACGTGTGACAGACGTCACCGGATGGTCACCGTCCGACGTCCGCTCGGCGTTCACGCTGCGGATCGCCCTGATTCTGGGGCGCTTGGCCGCGAGAGATCCTCAGTCCTAGACTTTTGTCGGACATCAACAATTCCCCATACGGTTCTTCGTCCCTGTCCCCACGGGTGTCCGGGACCGTTCACAAGAGAGAGTGTGAGGGTGCTCGTACTCGTCGCTCCCGGCCAAGGCGCTCAGACGCCCGGCTTCCTGACTCCCTGGCTCGATCTCCCCGGTGCCAACGACCGCATCGCGGCGTGGTCCGACGCCATCGGGCTCGACCTCGTCCACTACGGCACCAAGGCCGACGCGGACGAGATCCGTGACACCTCGGTGGCGCAGCCGCTGCTGGTGGCCGCCGGTCTGCTCTCCGCCGCCGCGCTCGACGCGTCGCCGGACGTCGTCGCAGGTCACAGCGTTGGCGAGATCACCGCTTCGGTCTACGCCGGAGTCATCGACGACACGGCCGCGCTGCGTCTGGTGCGGACCCGCGGGCTCGCCATGGCCGAGGCCGCCGCGGTCACCGAGACCGGCATGGCGGCGCTGCTGGGCGGCGACCCGGACGTGTCGGTCGCGCACCTGGAGAAGCTCGGGCTGACCCCGGCGAACGTCAACGGGGCCGGTCAGATCGTCGCCGCGGGCACCGCCGCGCAGATCGCCGCGCTGACCGGGGACATGCCCGAGGGCGTGCGCCGCGTGGTGCCCCTCAAGGTCGCCGGAGCCTTCCACACGCACCACATGGCCCCCGCCGTCGAGCGGCTGCGCGATGCCGCCGCGGAGCTGACGCCCGCCGATCCGGCCGTGACATATGTCTCGAACGCCGACGGGAAGGCCGTCGCCACCGGCGACGAGGTCATCTCCCGGCTGGTCGGCCAGGTGGCCAACCCGGTCCGCTGGGACCTGTGCATGGAGACCTTCAAGGAGCTGGGTGTCACGGCTCTGATCGAGGCATGCCCCGGCGGAACCCTCACGGGCCTCGCCAAGCGCGCGCTGCCCGGTGTGAAGACGCTCGCGCTCAAGACCCCCGACGACCTCGACGCGGCCCGCGCGCTCATCTCCGAGCACGCCGGCGCCTAAGGAGCCCGAGAGAATGTCGAAGATCAAGCCCAGTCAGGGCGCCCCGTACGCACGGATCATGGGTGTCGGCGGCTACCGCCCGACCCGTGTCGTGCCGAACGAGGTGATCCTCGAAACGATCGACTCGTCCGACGAGTGGATCCGTTCGCGCTCCGGCATCGCCACCCGCCACTGGGCCTCCGAGGAGGAGACCGTGGCCGCGATGTCCGTGGAGGCGTCCGGCAAGGCCATCGCGGACGCCGGCATCACGCCCGAGCAGATCGGCGCCGTGATCGTCTCCACCGTCTCGCACTTCAAGCAGACCCCGGCCATCGCGACCGAGATCGCCCACAAGGTCGGCGCGGGCAAGCCCGCCGCCTTCGACATCTCGGCCGGCTGCGCGGGCTTCGGCTACGGTCTGACCCTCGCCAAGGGCATGATCGTCGAGGGTTCCGCGGAGTACGTCCTGGTCATCGGCGTGGAGCGGCTCAGCGACCTCACCGACAAGGAGGACCGCGCGACGGCCTTCCTGTTCGGTGACGGCGCGGGTGCGGTCATCGTCGGTCCCTCCAAGGTGCCGGCCATCGGCCCGACCGTGTGGGGTTCCGAGGGCGACAAGTCGGAGACCATCAAGCAGACCGTGGCGTGGGACGAGTTCCACGCCGAGCGTCCGGAGAAGTTCCCGGCCATCACCCAGGAGGGCCAGGCGGTGTTCCGCTGGGCCGTCTTCGAGATGGCGAAGGTCGCCCAGCAGGCGCTGGACGCGGCCGGGATCTCCCCGGAAGACCTGGACGTCTTCATTCCGCACCAGGCCAACATGCGGATCATCGACTCGATGGTGAAGACCCTGAAGCTGCCGGAGAACGTCACCGTCGCCCGCGACGTGGAGACCACCGGCAACACCTCCGCCGCCTCGATCCCGCTCGCTATGGAGCGGCTCCTGGCGACCGGTCAGGCGAAGAGCGGCGACACCGCGCTCGTCATCGGCTTCGGGGCGGGTCTCGTCTACGCCGCGACGGTCGTTACCCTCCCCTAGGCACACCAGGCCGTTTCGGCCCGGACGTCCGAACCCTGTAGATAAATACCGAAGGAGCCATCATGGCCGCCACCCAGGAAGAGATCGTCAGCGGTCTCGCAGAGATCGTCAACGAGATCGCCGGCATCCCGGTCGAGGACGTCCAGCTGGACAAGTCCTTCACCGACGACCTGGACGTCGACTCGCTGTCCATGGTCGAGGTCGTCGTCGCCGCCGAGGAGCGCTTCGACGTCAAGATCCCCGACGACGACGTCAAGGGCCTCAAGACGGTCGGCGACGCTGCCGACTACATCCTCAAGCACCAGGCCTGATCAGCCCGGCTCCTGTGTCGCCACCCGGCGGTGGCGCCGCTGATTCACGACCCTCTACACGTGGAGAAGATTTTCCAGTGAACTCGACCAATCGCACCGTGGTCGTCACCGGTATCGGCGCAACCACTCCGCTGGGTGGCGACTCGGCGTCGACCTGGGAAGGTCTGATGGCCGGTCGTTCCGGCGTCAAGCCTCTCGAGGGCGAACGTTTCGCCGAACTGCCCGTCCGGATCGCCGCCCTCGCGGCCGTCGACCCGGGCGACGTCCTGCCCCGCCCGCTCGCCCGCAAGCTGGACCGCTCGGCGCAGTTCGCGCTGATCGCGGCCCGCGAGGCCTGGGCGGACGCCGGTTTCACCGGCAAGGCCGGCGAGGACGAGAAGATCCAGCCCGAGCGGCTGGGTTCGGTCATCGCCTCCGGCATCGGCGGCGTGATCACCCTGCTCGACCAGTACGACGTGCTCAAGGAGAAGGGCGTACGCCGCGTCTCCCCGCACACCGTGCCCATGCTCATGCCCAACGGCCCGGCGGCCAACGTCGGCCTGGAGGTCAACGCCCAGGCCGGTGTGCACACCCCGGTCTCGGCCTGCGCCTCGGGCGCCGAGGCGATCGGGTACGCCGTCGAGATGATCCGCACCGGCCGTGCCGATGTGGTCCTCGCCGGTGGCACCGAGGCGGCGATCCACCCGCTGCCGATCGCCGCGTTCGCCAACATGATGGCGATGTCCAAGAACAACGAGGAGCCCCAGAAGGCCTCCCGCCCGTACGACACCGGCCGTGACGGCTTCGTGCTCGGCGAGGGTGCCGGGGTCGTCGTCCTGGAGTCCGCGGAGCACGCCGCGAAGCGTGGCGCCAAGGTCTACTGCGAGGTGCTGGGCCAGGGCCTGTCCGCGGACGCCCACCACATCGCGCAGCCCGAGCCGACCGGGCGCGGCATCGCCGCCGCGATGCAGAACCTGCTGGACCAGACGGACCTCAAGCCGTCCGAGGTCGTGCACCTCAACGCGCACGCCACCTCGACGCCGCAGGGCGACGTCGCGGAGCTGAAGGCGCTGCGCAAGGTCCTGGGCGACGACCTGGACCATGTCGCGATCTCCGCGACGAAGTCGATGACCGGTCACCTCCTCGGTGGCGCCGGCGGTATCGAGACGGTCGCGACGGTGCTGGCGCTGCACCACCGGATGGCCCCTCCGACGATCAACGTCGAGCACCTCGACGAGGCCGTGGAGGCGGACATCGTGCGCGACGAGCCGCGTCCGCTGCCGGAGGGCTCGATCGCCGCGATCAACAACTCGTTCGGGTTCGGCGGGCACAACGTGGTCCTGGCGTTCCGCAGCGTCTGACCTGCGGTCCGCAGCCCCGGTACGACGATGCCGCCTTCCCCTGCCGGGGGAGGCGGCATCGTACGTTGCGCGGGGCGCCCGCCGCTTCACGAGCCGGAACTACACCACCTGGTGCAGCCACCGCACCGGCGCGCCCTCGCCCGCATGACGGAAGGACTCCAGTTCGTCGTCCCAGGGCTTGCCGAGCAGCTTGGCGATCTCGGCCTCCAGGTCGCTCTCGCCCCGCGCGGACCGTGCCAGCGCGGCCCGCAGCCGGTCCTCGGGCACCAGGATGTCGCCGTGCATGCCGGTGACGGCGTGGAAGATGCCGAGGCCGGGCGTGGAGCTGTAGCGCTCGCCCTCCGACGTGGCGCTCGGCTCCGCCGTCACCTCGAAGCGCAGCAGGTCCCAGCCCCGCAGCGCGGAGGCGAGCTTGGACGCCGTGCCCGGGCGGGCCTGCCAGGAGAACTCGGAGCGCCAGGTGCCGGGCGCGGCGGGCTGTCTGATCCAGTCGAGCTGGACCCGCACACCGAGGACACCCCCCACCGCCCATTCGACATGGGGGCAGAGCGCGCGCGGTGCGGAGTGAACGTACAGAACTCCACGTGTCGTCACCGGGACCTCCAGTGTGGGACGAAGTTCGCCTTTCCCAGCGTCCTCGCGCCCGTACCGTCTCTTCTCGGCCGGATCCCGAGGTTGTCATCAGTAAACAGCATCGGGGTGAAACTCCTGAAAAGGGACAGTATGTGACGTGATGTGATTTCCTGAAAGCCACCCGAGTGGAGCCGGGTGGGGGAACGCGCCGCTGGTTCGACGAGGAAAAGCTACCGCGCGGCGGGGGCCCAGGTGTGACGTACGGTCGGTCCCGGGCCCATCATTCGCTCAGCTTTCACCCGCCAGGGCGTCCGCGCCTTCCGACCGGTGCCACCAGGGGTTGCCGGGGGCATAACCGAGGGGACCAAGGGATGCAGGATCGTTCCGCCCGCCGCCGTTCGCGTACCGCGGCCGCCGTCCTGGCGGCGGTCTCGTTGCTCGGTACGGCCGTTCTGACCGGCTGTGACTCCGGCCCGGAGGGGACGACGAAGGGGGCGGCCGCACAGCCGTCCGCCCGGCCGGGGCCGGTCTGGGACCGCGAACCGGGTTCGGTGGCCGCCGTCGGCGACTCCATCACCCGTGGCTTCGACGCCTGTTCGGTGCTGGCGGACTGCCCGGAGGTGTCCTGGGCGACCGGCACCGACAGCGAGGTGCGCAGCCTCGCCGTGCGGCTGCTCGGTGCGTCGGGGGCCTCCTCGCGCAGCTGGAACCACGCCGAGACCGGCGCCAGGATCGCGCAGTTGCCGGAGCAGATGGCGGCGGCCGCGAAGGAGAAACCCGATCTGGTGACGGTGATGATCGGCGCCAATGACGCCTGCCGGGACTCGGCGCGGTACATGACTCCGGTGGCTGATTTTCGTTCCTCCTTCGAGGCGTCGATGCGTCAGCTGCGGGCCGGGGCGCCCAAGGCGCAGGTGTACGTGTCGAGCGTGCCGGATCTCAAGCGGCTCTGGTCGACGGGGCGCGGGAACGCGCTGGGCAAGCAGATCTGGAAGCTGGGGATCTGCCGGTCGATGCTGGGCGACGCGGACGACATGGGCGCGCCCGCGATGGCCCGGCGGGCATCGGTGCAGGACCGGGTCGTGGCGTACAACAAGGTGCTCCGGGAGGTCTGCGCGAAGGACCTGCGCTGCCGTTACGACGGCGGGGCGGTCTTCGACTACCCGTTCACCGGCGAGCAGCTCAGCCAGTGGGACTGGTTCCATCCGGGGCGCGACGGGCAGGCGAGGCTGGCGGAGATCGCCTACCGCAATGTCACCGCGGCCCGGCCACCCACGTAGGCTCCATGATCATGATCACTGGTCCGGGCACGGCGATGCGTACGGAAGAGTTCGGCACCCTCGCGGACGGCACCCGGGTGCACCGCTGGACGCTGGAGCGGGACGGTACGCGGGTGCGTGTGCTGACGTACGGCGGCATCGTGCAGTCGGTCGAGGTGCCCGACCGGGACGGGGTGCGGGCCGGGATCGCGCTCGGGCTGCCCGATCTCGCCGGGTACCGGACGTTCCCCGGCCCGTACTTCGGCGCGCTGGTCGGGCGGTACGCGAACCGGATCGGCGGGGCACGTTTCGAACTGGACGGCCGCGTCCACCGGCTGACGGCCAACGAGGGCCGCAACCAGGTGCACGGCGGGGCCGAGGGCTTCGACAAGCGCGTGTGGCGGGCCCGGGAGGTGGCGGACGGTGTCGAGCTGTCGCTGGTCTCCGAGGACGGCGAGGAGGGCTTCCCGGGCCGTCTGGCGGTGTCGGCGGCCTACACCCTGGACGAGGGCGGGGCGCTGCGGATCACGTACCGGGCGAGCACCGACGCGCCGACGGTGCTGAACCTGACGAACCACACGTACTGGAACCTGGCGGGCGACGACAGCGGCAGCGCGCTCGGGCAGACGCTGCGGATCGCGGCCGGGCGAATCACTCCGGCGGACGCCGAATCGCTGCCCACGGGCGAGTTCCTGCCGGTGGACGGCACCCGGTTCGACTTCCGGGAGCCGGGGCCGGTCGGCGCGGGCTACGACCACAACTTCGTGCTGGACACGGCGGGCACGGGTCCGGCGGCCGAGCTGTACGACGCGGCTTCGGGGCGGGTGCTGACCGTGACCACCACGGAGCCGGGGCTCCAGCTGTACACGGCGGACCACTTCGACGGGCGGCCGTTCGGACCGTGTGCCGGGATCGCTCTGGAGACCCAGCACTTCCCCGACTCCCCGAACCGGCCCGCGTTCCCTAGCACGGTGCTGCGGCCGGGCGAGGAGTTCGTCTCGACGACCGTGTACGGATTCTCGGTGCGCTGACGGGGTGGCAGGGGGACGGGTGCCGTCCGGTCCCCCTGCCCGGCCGCCTATTCCTTGATGTCCAGGACCGCCGTCCGGCGTACGTCACCGAGCGAATGGGCCGCCTGCACCTCGTAGGTGCCGGGGACGACGACCCAGTCGTACGCCTCCTCGTCCCAGATCTCGAACGCGCGCCGCTCCAGCGCGATGACCGCCTCGGTGCTCTCGCCGGGCGCCGCCTCGACCCGCGCGAAGCCGGCCAGCCGGCGGACCGGGCGTCCGGCGGTGCCGTCCCGGGGCGCCAGGTAGACCTGGACGGTCTCGGCGCCCGGCCGGGTGCCGGTGTTGCGGACGCGGACGGTGGCGGAGTCCGGGCCGGCCTCCAGGCTCTCGTACTCCCAGGTGGTGTAGCCCAGTCCGTGGCCGAAGGGGTAGGCGGGCGTGGTGCCGGCCTTCTCCCAGGCCCGGTAGCCGACGAAGACGCCCTCGTCGTAGTGGAGTTCGCCGTCGGTCGGCGTGGTGTTGAGGACCGGTACGTCGGCGAGCGCGGCCGGCCAGGTGGTGGGGAGGCGCCCGCCCGGTTCCGCGGCGCCGAGCAGGACGTCCGCGAGCGCGTGGCCGGCCTCCTGGCCGGGGAACCAGCTGAGCAGCACCGCGGCGACCTCGTCGCGCCACGGAAGCTCCACCGGGGAGCCGGAGTTGACGATCACGACGGTGTTCGGGTTGACGGCGGCGACGGCACGGACCAGGTCGTCCTGGCGGCCGGGGAGCCTCAGGTCGGTGCGGTCGAAGCCCTCGGACTCGACTCGTTCGGTGGTGCCGACGACCACGATCGCGGTGTCCGCGGCGCGGGCCGCCCCGACGGCCTCGTCGATCAGCTCCTGCGGGTCGCGGCGCGGGCCGAGGTGGCAGAGCGAGAACGAGACGCCGAGGACCGGCTGGTCGTCGCCCAGGGTCTCGGGGATCTGCCGCAGCGAGACCTCGACGGCTTCGCCCGCGGTGAGGCTGATCCGGCCGCGCTCCAGCGGGTTGCCGAAGAATGCCTCGCCGGGGTCGGCGGATCCGGTGACCCGGTGGATCTCGTCGTACAGGGTCTCGCCCGCGACGGTGAGGGTGAGCGCGCCGGTGCCACGGGTGCCGAAGACGTGCTCGCCGCTGTCGCGCGGGACGAAGGTGCCGGTGATCTCGACGGTGTGCAGGGTCGCGCGGGTGACGCCCTCGGGGAGGTCGTCACCGATCCACTGGACGGTGCCGCCGCGCAGCGGTGCGGTGCCGATGACGGTGCCGGCCTCGTCGTAGCAGACCGCCGTGAGGTCGAAGCCCTTCTCGGCGGGGGTGAGTTCGGTGTTCGGGTCGGCGCCGACCCGGAAGTCGACGACGTCCCCGGGGAGGGCCGCGAGGAGGCCGTCGAGCGGGGTGACGATGTGGTGCGGGAAGACCTGGGCGGAGCCGCCGCCGAGGACCCGGGCGTCCCGGGCGAGCGCCCCGCTGACCGCGATCCTGCGGACGGCCGCCGGGTCGATCGGGAGGGCGGCGCGTTCGTTGCGCACCAGCACGAAGGAGCGGCGGGCGATCTCGCGGGCCAGCGCGTCGCCGTCGACGGCGTCGGGGCGGGCGGCCTCGTCGACGACCGGCGGGGCACCGTCCAGGATGCCGACCCGGGCGGCCAGCCGCAGCACATTGCGTACGGCGCCGTCGACGACGGACTCCTCGGCCTCGCCGGCCCGCACGGCGTCGGCGAGCGCCTTGCCGTACACCGTCTTCGGGCCGGGCATCGCGACGTCGAGGCCGCCGTTGACGGCGGCGACGGTGGAGCGGGCGGCCAGCCAGTCGGAGACGATGTAGCCGTCGAAGCCCCATTCGCCGCGCAGCACCGCGTTCTGCAGATAGCGGTGCTCGGTCATGGTGGAGCCGTTGACCCGGTTGTAGGCCGACATGATGCCCCAGGGGTGGGCGTTCCTGACGATCCGTTCGAACGGGGCGAGGTAGATCTCGCGCAGGGCGCGCGGGGAGACGATGTTGTCGACGGTGAAGCGGTCGGTCTCGGCGTCGTTGGCGACGAAGTGCTTGACGGTCGTGCCGACCCCGCCGTCCTGCACCCCGAGCACATAGCCGGTGCCGATCTCGCCGGTGAGGTACGGGTCCTCGCTGTACGTCTCGAAGTGGCGCCCGCCGAGCGGGGACCGGTGGATGTTCACGGTCGGGGCGAGGAGGACGTGCACCCCCTTGCGGTGGGCCTCCTGCGCGAGCAGCCGGCCGGCCCGGCGGGCCAGGGCCGGATCCCAGGTCGCGGCCAGCGCGGTGGGCGAGGGCAGCGCGACGGACGGGTCGTCGGCGCTCCAGGAGACGCCCCGGACCCCGATCGGCCCGTCGGACATCACCAGGGAACGCAGCCCGATCTCCGGGAGCGCGGGCAGCGACCACATGTCCTGGCCGGCCAGGAGTCGCGCCTTGTCGTCGAGTCCCAGCGCGGCGAGCGCCGCGTCGACCACGGCCTCACGGACCGCATCGGGGTTGGTGGGTGTGGACGCGTCTGCCACGGCCGTGCCTCCTGGTCGGATTCTGGACTGAATACCTCCATACTGACCCCGCTACAGGTAGACCAGTAGGTTTCGTTGCCATTCCGTGATGTTCGGGGATGGCGTACGGTCCCCGGAGCGGGACCGATGGAGCGCCGAAAGGGGCCGGGGCGATGGTGCGGGCCAGAAGTACGGAGCGCCGGGCGGAGATCGTCCGGGCCGCGCTCGAAGTGATCGCCGAGCGCGGCTATCGCGGCGCCTCGCTGAGCGCCGTCGCCGAGCGGGTCGGCCTCAGCCAGCAGGGGCTGCTGCACTACTTCCCGACCAAGGAGGCGCTGCTCGTCGCCGTGCTGGAGGAGCGCGACCAGTGGGACACCGGGGGCGGCACCCGGAGCGACGGGGTCTGGCGGATCGAACTGCTGGCCTCGCTGGTGGAGTACAACGCGATGCGGCCCGGCATCGTCCAGACGTTCTCGGCGCTGCTGGGCGAGAGCGTGACGGAGGGGCATCCCGCGCGGGAGTTCTTCACCCGCCGCTACACCCAGGTCCGGGCGAGCATGGCCGCGATACTGCGCGCGGAGTACGGCGAACGGCTGCCGGGCGGGCTGACCCCGGAACGCGCGGCGCCGCTGCTGGTGGCGGTGATGGACGGGCTCCAGTACCAGTGGCTGCTGGACCCGGACTCGGTGGACATGCCCGCGGCGTTCGAGGACTTCCTGGCGCTGTTGCAGCCGACGGAACCAGGCACTCCGAAGAACCCGCAATCATGACATGACCTGCGGCGACGCAGGTAGGAGAACGCTCAATGAGCGCCACCTGCGGGTGATTTCGGGGCGGTCTACGCGCGTTCGGGCACAGGGCACCCTCCGGGGCGCCCCAGGGTTGCCGCATGACTTCCAACCCCACCGGATCCACCTCCGGCCTGGCCTCCCGCCGCACCCTGATCACCGGCGCCACCGCCGGTGCCGCGGCCCTGGCCGTCACCGCCGCCGGGACCGCGCGCGCCGCCGCGCCCGGCGCCGCCGGATCCGCCACCGCCTCCGGTACCGCGCTCGCCCCCGCGGCCACCGGCTCCGACTGGGACACCTGCCTGGCCGTCGCCCGCGCCATCCTCGTACTCGACGAGCAGGACCGGCCGCTGGTCCCCCTCTACCGCGACATCCTGCTGTCCAAGGGCCTGCCGCGCAGCCGCAAGGGCCCCAAGAAGGTGCTGGTCATCGGCGCCGGACCGGCCGGGCTCACCGCCGCCCATCTGCTCCGCGGCGCCGGGCACACCGTCACCGTCATCGAGGCCAACGGCAACCGCGTCGGCGGCCGGATCAAGACCTTCCGCAAGGGCGGCCACGAGAACGCCGAGGCGCCGTTCGCGGACCCGAACCAGTACGCCGAGGCCGGCGCGATGCGCATCCCCGACAGTCATCCGCTGGTCACCGGCCTCATGGACAGCTTCGGCCTGAAGCGCCGCCGCTTCTACCTGGTGGACGTCGACGCCCAGGGCCGGCCCGTCAACCACACCTGGATCCACGTCAACGGCGTCCGGATGCGCAAGGCCGACTACGCGCAGAAGCCCCAGGCGATCAACCGCTCGTTCGGGGTTCCCGCAGAGTTCGAGAACAAGACCGCCGCGGCGATCGTGCGGGATGCCTTCAAGCCCGTGCGGCAGGAGTTCGAGGGCAAGGAGGGCCGGGAGCTCGTCGAGGGCTGGGCCCGGGTGATCCAGAAGTACGGGCACTGGTCGATGTTCCGCTTCCTGACCGAGGCGGCCAAGCTCGACGAGCGCACCATCGACCTCATCGGCACGGTCGAGAACCTCACGTCCCGCCTCCATCTCGCCTTTGTGCACAGCTTCATCGGCGCCTCCCTGATCAGCCCGGACACCGCGTTCTACGAGCTGCCGGACGGCACGGCCACCCTGGCCGACGCGATGTACAAGCGGGTCAAGGACGTGGTGCGGCTGGATCGCCGGGCCACCAGGATCAGTTACGGCCCCGACGGCGTCGAGGTCGAGACGGTCTCCGAGGGCCGTGACGGAAAGCCGCTGGTGCGTCAGAAGTTCACCGGCGACCGGGCGATCATCACCGTGCCGTTCTCCGGGCTGCGCCACATCCCCGTCACGCCCGCGCTCTCGTACGGCAAGCGGCGCGCGATCACCGAGATCCACTACGACGCGGCGACCAAGGTGCTGCTCGAATTCAGCCGCCGCTGGTGGGAGTTCGAGGAGAAGGACTGGAAGATCGAGCTGGAGAAGGTCAGGCCGGGCCTGTACGACGCCTACCGGCTGGGCAAGGCACCGGCCGACGGTTCGCTGCTCGGCGCGCACCCCTCCGTACCGCCCGGCCACATCACCGCCAACCAGCGGGTGCACTACGCCGCCTCCCGGGCCACCGCCCGCAACCAGCCCGAGGCGGCGCACGTCATCGGCGGCGGATCGGTCACCGACAACGCCAACCGCTTCATCTACCAGCCCTCCCACCCGGTCGAGAACAGCAAGGGCGGTGTCCTCCTCGCCTCGTACAGCTGGGCCGACGACGCCCTGAAGTGGGACTCGCTGGACGACGACGAGCGCTACCCGCACACGCTCGGCGGGGTGCAGGACGTGTACGGGCAGCGCATCGAGGTGTTCTACACGGGGGCCGGGGCCACCCAGTCATGGATGCGCGACCAGTACGCGTACGGCGAGGCCTCGGTGCTGCTGCCGGGCCAGCACACCGAACTCCTCGCCGATGTGCGGTCGGCCGAGGGGCCGCTGCACTTCGCCGGCGACCACACCTCGGTCAAGCCGGCCTGGATCGAGGGGGCGCTGGAGTCGGCGGTCAGGTCGGCGCTGGAGGTGCACAGCAGCTGACCCGGGCCCGGCGGGCGTCGCTCAGCGGGCCAGGCCCAGGGTGACGCCCAGTCCGACGAGCACGGATCCGATGCCTCGGTTGAGGGCCTTCTGCCACCTCAGCATCGAGGTGCGCAGCCGCGAGTTCGAGAAGAACAGCGCGACCAGGGCGAACCAGCCGAAGTGGGCGGCGGACATGAACAGTCCGTAACCGGCCTGCTGCCACAGACCGGTGTCGGGCCCGACGACCTGGGTGAAGGTCGACACGACGAAAAGCGTGGTCTTGGGGTTCAGCGCGTTGGTGAGGAAGCCGGTGCGCAGGGCCCCGAGCCGCGTCAGCTGCGGCTTGGACTCCAGATCGACGTCGAGGTCACCGCGGGCGAAGAAGGTCCGCAGGCCGATGTAGACGAGATAGCCCGCGCCGACCAGCTTGATCGCGGTGAACAGTGCGGTCGACGAGGCGATCAGCAGCCCGACGCCGAGCATCGTGTACGTGACGTGGACGAGGACGCCGGCGGCGACCCCGGCGGCGGCCATGAGCCCCGTCGTACGGCCGTAGAGGTAGCTGTTGCGGATGACCATCGCGAAGTCCGCACCCGGGCTGATGACGGCGAGGACGGTGATGACGGCGACGGCGATGAGCTCGGTCATGGGCGGATGTTCTCCTCAGTCCTTGTCGAGGGTGTACGGGGTCGGGGCGTCGTCCTCGTCCTCGTCCTCGTCGGGCGCGACCAGCTCGCGCGCCAGCAGGGTCGCTCCGGCGACGGCACCCGGCATCAGGAACACGGCGACGAACGGGACCAGGAAGGCGAGCCCCAGCGGTACGCCGAAGCCGAGGGTCAGCAGCCGCCGGCCGCGCAGCAGCGCGAGCCGGTCGCGCAGCACCATGCCGCGGCGCTGGAGCGCGACGGCGGTGAGCTCCTCGGCGAGGAAGTAGCCGGTGACGCAGAAGCCGAGCACGGGGACGACGGTCTGACCGACCACCGGGATGAATCCGAGGGCGAAGAGCAGCACCGAGTAGAGCCCCACCCGCACCAGGATGCGGACGCTGTCGCGGGCGGAGATCCACAGCTCCCGCCAGAGCGGCAGCCCCGACTCGGGGACCTCACCGCCCTCGGCGCGGTCGACCTGCTCGGAGAGCGACTCGTAGAAGGGCTGGCCGACCAGCAGGGTCACGGCGGTGAACGTGATCACCGCGAGGAAGAGTCCGAAGCCGAAGACCAGCACGGTCAGGGTGTTGCGGAGCAGCCCGAGCCAGGGCGAGGACCAGTCGTCGGCGAACGGGGTCGCCCAGTCGACGAGGTCGTCCGCGCCGTAGCCGAGACCGACCAGGGCACCCGCGTACAGCACGAGTGTGATGAGTCCGGGCAGCAGCCCGAAGCCGAACCAGCGCCCGTGCCGGCCGACCCAGCGCTGTCCCTTTATCAAGTAGCCGAAGCCCGCCCCTAGATCACGCATGGCGTCAGCGTACTGGGGCGAAGGGGGCCCTTGACCTGGGAGTTGGGACGGGGCGGGGCCCGTCGGACGGTTTGTCCCCAATGGTCGGGCGGCCGTTGCCGCGAGTGGCGACGGCGAAGGGCCGCACCCCGTTCGGGAGTGCGGCCCTCCACCTGGTGCGGAGGCCGGTCAGGCGACCGACAGCTCGACCTTGATGTTTCCGCGAGTGGCGTTCGAGTACGGGCACACCTGGTGGGCCTTCTCGACGAGCGACTGCGCGGTGGCGGTGTCGACGTTCGGGATGGTGGCGCTGATCGCCACCTCCAGGCCGAAGCCGCCCTCGGCCGTCTTGCCGATGGAGACCTCGGCGGTCACCGTGGAGCCGGTGATGTCCGCCTTCTCCTGGCGGGCCACCACGCCGAGCGCGCCCTGGAAGCAGGCGCTGTAGCCGGCCGCGAAAAGCTGCTCCGGGTTGGTACCGGCGCCGCTTCCGCCCAGAGCCTTGGGCGGGTTGACGATGACGTCGAGGTTGCCGTCGTCGGACGAGACGCGGCCGTCACGGCCGTTCTCGGCGGTGGCGACGGCGGTGTAGGCAACGGTTATGTCCTGAATGGTCATGCTGAGGATTCCTCCTGCTGTGCGCCGCGACTCGCGCCCACGATCGCGACGGCCTGTGGATGAGCCTAACGGGTGTGCCGGGACGGCTGTCACGTACGTCAGGCGAGGGAGACGATCATCTTTCCGGTGTTCTCGCCGCGCAGCAGACCGAGGAAGGCGTCGAAGCCGTTCTCGATGCCCTCGACGAAGGTCTCGTTGTACTTCAGCTCGCCCGAGGCCAGCCAGCCGGCGACCTCCTGGACGAACTGCGGCTGGAGGTCGGCGTGGTCGCCGACGAGCATGCCCTGGATGCGCAGCCGCTTGCCGATGACGAGGGCGAGGTTGCGCGGGCCGGGGGTCGGCTCGGTCGCGTTGTACTGGGCGATCATTCCGCAGACGGTGACGCGGCCGTGCAGGTTGAGCGAGGAGATCGCCGCTTCGAGGTGCTCGCCGCCGACGTTGTCGAAGTAGACGTCGATGCCGTCGGGGGCGGCCTCGCGCAGCTGATCGGCGACCGGGCCGTTCTTGTAGTTGAAGGCGGCGTCGAAGCCGTACTCCTCGACGAGGAGCTTGACCTTCTCGTCGGAGCCGGCCGAGCCGATGACCCGCGAGGCGCCCTTGATCCTGGCCATCTGGCCGACCTGGCTGCCGACCGCGCCGGCCGCGCCGGAGACGAAGACGGCGTCGCCCGGCTTGAAGGAGGCGACGTCGAAGAGGCCCGCGTAGGCGGTGAGCCCGGTCATGCCGAGCACGCCGAGGTAGGCGGAGAGCGGGGCGAGCGAGGGGTCGACCTTCACGGCGTGCTTGGCCGGGACGTCGGCGTACTCGCGCCAGCCGAGACCGTGCAGGACGTGGTCGCCGACCGCGAAGCCGTCGGCGTTCGAGGCGATGACCTCGCCGACCGCTCCGCCGTCCATGGGGTGGTCGAGCTTGAAGGGCGGGGTGTACGACTTCACGTCGTTCATCCGGCCCCGCATGTAGGGGTCGACCGAGAAGTGCAGGTTGCGGACGAGGACACGGCCCTCGCCGGGAGCGGCGACCGGGACCTCACGCAGCGCGAAGTCCTCGGCCTTCGGCCAGCCGTGGGGGCGGGCGACGAGGTGCCATTCACGGCCGGACGTGGGAAGTGCTGCTGACATGGGCTCGGGTTCTCCTCGAAGTCCTACGCGGTGGGGGAAGCTCCGGCCGGGGCGGTCGGGGCGGTACCGGAGAAGCGAAATACTTCATATGGTGAAACAACCATGCTCCTGAATATTTCATGTTGTCAAGCAACCGGCTATCCTGGGTGTCATGGCCACCACCCGTACAGACCCTCTGACCCTCGAAGTCGTCGAACTCATCGGCACCGTCGTGGCGCGCTACTACGAGGAGTACGACGAGGCCGCGGCGGCCCATTCGCTCACCGGTGCTCAGGCGCGGGTGCTCGGGCTGCTCTCGCTGGAGCCGATGCCCATGCGCAGGATCGCCCAGAAGCTGAAGTGCGAGCCGTCGAACGTCACCGGCATCGTCGACCGGCTGGAGACCCGCGGCCTGGTGGAGCGCAGGCCGGACCCGGCAGACCGGCGGGTGAAGCTGGCCGCTCCCACGGAGCTGGGCGCCCGGACGGCGCAGCAGCTGCGCGATTCGCTCACCTTCGCCCGGGAGCCGCTGGCCGAGCTGTCGGACGGGGACCGGGCGGTGCTGCGGGACCTGCTGCGCCGGATGCTGGGCGAGCCGGGGCCGTCCGGCAGCCGGGAACCCGGTGTGGAACCGTTGACACCATGACCGCGCCCTTCGGCCCCCGTGAGTTCCAGCTGGTCCTGCTGCGCCGGATGGCCGACCATCAGCCCGGCCTCGTCGAGGACGCCCGGCACGAGCTGAGCGCCACGCTCGCCGAGATGCGCGAGGCCAACCGCCGCTGGCAGGCCATGGTGCGGGCGCCCGGCGGGCGGGGGGCGCTGCGCCGTTACCGTTCGGTGCTCGGCGAGCCCGTGTCGTCCGTCCGTCGCACCATCGGCGACCTGGAGTGCGACGCGCTGCGGTGGCCGACGGTGCTGTGGCCGGACCTGTGGTTCGAGGTGATGGTCGCGCCGGGCGGCGCGGTGTGGAACGAGTGGCTGGTCCGGGCGCCGGGAGCGCCGGGCCCCGAGCTGCGTACGGTCGAGGATCTGCGCCCCTGGTCGGGCACGGTCGACGAGGTCGCGCGGGCCTTCGCGCCGGCCCGCCCGATGGAGGGCGGTGCGCCGGCCCGGTGGGCGCTCGCGATCACCGCGCCGGGCACGGGCGAGCCGTACGTCGCCGAGTTCACCTGGGGGCTCCTCCAGCGGCTGCTGCCGGGCTGATCTCCGCGTACCGCGCGATTCTGTCGGCCCGTCAGCACGGTCCCCCCGACGGCTCATCCCAGCGCGCGCCACGACTCCGAACGGCGCACGATTGCGGGAGAGAACCGGCTGCCGCCGGTGCCACCGTCCGCGCTCTCGGGAGACCTGCCGTGACCGTCAGTCTTGAGCAGTTGCGCCGCTGCCACGTCGCCGTCGACCTCGGGGCCGCCCGGACCCGGGTGTACGTCAAGGGCCTCGGGCTCGTCGTCGACGAGCCGAGCGTCGCCGCGGTGAACACCCGTACCGGGTCGCTCATCGCCGTCGGCGCGCTCGCCGAACAGATGACGGGCCGCACCCCCGACTACATCCGGGTGGCCCGCCCGGTCACCGGCGGGACCGTCGTCGACATCGAGATGGCCCAGCGCATGCTCCGCCATCTGCTCGGCGAGAAGCTCCGCCGGCAGCTGCGCCGCAAGCCGCGGCTGCGGGCCGCCGCCTGCACCCCGCACGACAGCGATCCGCTCGCCCAGCGGGCCGCCGTGGAGACGATGGTCGGAATCGGTGCACGGCGGGTCGAGCTGGTCGACACCCTGATCGCGGCGGCCGTCGGCTGCGGACTGCCGGTCGAGCAGCCGACCGCCACCATGATCATGGTGTGCGGGGCGGCGACCACCCAGATCGCGGTGCTCTCGCTCGGTTCGATCGTCAGCGCCGTACGCATCCCGGTGGGCGGCGACGCCATCGACCACGCGGTGATCCAGCATCTGCGGCAGCACCATGCGCTGATGCTGCCGAGCCAGTCCGTACGCCCGTTGCAGCTGGCGCTCAGCGGCAGCGGCCTCACCGCGAAGGGGCCCGCCACCACCGAGATCCACGGCCGTGACGTGGCGACCGGTCTGGCCCGCTCGGTGCATGTGGACACCGCCGCCGTGCGGGAGGCCATCCACGCCCCGCTCACCGCGGTGCTGGACGGGCTCGGCAAGATCCTTCGCGACTGCCCGCCCGATCTGGTGGCCGACCTCGCGGACTGCGGAATCATGATGGTCGGCGGCAGCGCGCTGCTGCCCGGACTCGACCAGATGCTGCGGGAGGCGACGGGCGTGCCGGTGCACATCGCGGAGCGGCCGGACGTCTGCGCGGTGCTGGGGCTCGGCGCCATGCTGGACGGGAAGATCGAGCCGCTGGTCCTCGACCCGCTGGCCTGCTGAGCACCGCGGGCATGCGGCGCACGACCGACGAGGCGGCGGACGCGGGACCGTGCGGAGCGGCTCCGGCCCCGGCCCCGGAGAAACCGGCGCTGTCGATGCTTCTGGAAGCGGTGCTGAGCATCGGTTCCGATCTCGAACTGCGGACCATGCTCCAGCAGATCGTGGACACCGCGACGGCCCTGACCGGGGCCCGGTACGGCGCGCTCGGCGTGCTCGACCCGGAGCGCGGCACCACCGTCGAGCGGTACACCTCGGGGCCCGACGAGACCGGGTGGCAGCGGACCGGCCGGTTCCCGGGGATGCCCGGCGCCCTCGCCGACGAACCGGAGCCGTTGCGCCGCGACGACCCGACCGCCGGCCCGCGGGCAGGCGGTCTGCCGCCAGGCCATCCGTCGGCACGGTCCTTCCTCGGCACGCCGATCCGGGTACACGGCCAGGTCTTCGGCAACCTCAGCCTCGCGGAGAAGCGAACCGGCGGGTTCACCGACTCGGACACGGCGGTGCTCGGCGCGCTGGCCTCGCAGGCCGGGATCGCGATCGCCAACGCCCGGCTGTACGCGACGGCCCGGCAGCGGGAGCGCTGGATCGAGGGGGCGGCCGCCGTCACCACCGCGCTGCTGACCGGCGGGAGCGCGGCCGACGCGCTGATGACCGTCGCCGAACGGGCCAGGGCGCTCGCCGACGCCTGTGCCGGGGTCATCCTCCAGCCGAACGAGGAGGGCGGGATGGAGATCGTCACCGCGTCCACGCTCGACGACCCGGCCGGGATCGTCGGTACGGCCATCGCGCCCGGCTCCGAGGTGCTGGTCCAACTGCTGGGCGGGGAACCGGTGTTCATCGAGGACTCGGCGACCGATCCGCGGATGACGACGCATGTGCGTTCGCGCTTCGGCCCCAGCATGATGCTGCCGCTCCAGAGCGGCGGGCGGCTGATCGGCACCCTCGCCCTGCCCCGGCGGCGCGGCGACCGCCCGTACACGGCCGTGGACCGGCTGCTGGCCACCCAGTTCGCCTCGCAGGCCGCGCTGGCGCTGGTCCTGGCGGACGCCGGGCACGACCGGGAGCAGCTCGCGGTGTACGAGGACCGGGACCGGATCGCCCGCGATCTGCACGACCTCGTGGTCCAGCGGCTGTTCGCGACCGAGATGATGCTGGAGTCGACCCGACGCAGGGCCGCCGCCCCGGACACCGACGAGCTGCTCGGCAGGGCCGTGGACGAGCTGGACTCCACGATTCAGGAGGTGCGGACGGCGATCTTCGCCCTCCAGCAGCCGCCCGCCGAGGCCCCCGCCACCTTCCGCGGCCGGGTGCTGCGGGAGACCGCGGGCGCCGCCGCCGTACTCGGCTTCCAGCCGTCGGTGCACTTCACCGGGGCGGTGGACGCGCTGGTCCGGGAGCCCGTGGACCGGCAGCTGCTCGCCGCGCTGCGGGGCGCGCTCGCGTCCGCGCACCGGCGGGCCGGGGTGTCGGCGATCGAGGTGGCGGTGGACGCGACGGCCGTGCTGCCGGACGGACGGGCGGCGGTCCGGCTGACGGTCGCCGACGACGGGCGCGACGAGGACGGCTCGCGCTCGCCGGCCGTCACCTGGCAGGCGCCGCTCTGAGCGCGACCCGGGTGTTGGAGTGGGCGACCCCGGCCTCCCGCTTCAGTCTGCGCAGCAGCCCGTCCAGGGCCGCGGTGTCGGCGACGGTGGCCCGTACGAGATAGTCGTGGCCGCCGGTCACATGGACCACCTCGGTGATGCCGGGCAGGGCGAGCACCGCCCGCTCGAACACCTCGTTGGTCGTGTCGATGCGCAGCGTCACATCGATGAAGACGACGAGACCGGTACGGGTGTCGGCGGCCGGGTCGATGATCACGGTGAAGCCGCGGATGACACCGTCGCGGCGCAGTCTGCGCACCCGGTCGGCCGCCGCGTTGGCGCTGAGCCCGACCCGTACGCCCAGATCGCGGTACGAGATCCGGGCATCCTCCTGGAGGATGCCGAGGATTTCTCTGTCCAGCCGGTCCATACTGCGATTGTCGCAGCTTTGTCCGGTTCGTGACTGTGCAAGTCGCGTCCGGCCGTACCCCGCCCCCGTACCCGATCCGCCGGCCGCGGGTGACCCGCATGGCGCATTCCGGCAGGCTCGCGGCCCTCTCCCGCCCTTGACTGAAGGGGTGGATACAGCCGTCAAACAGTCTTCCGCCCCGGTCGACGCGCCGTCCGCGGCCGCCTATCGCAACCTCGCGATGGCCACGATCGGCTTCGGGCTCACCTTCTGGGCCTGGAATCTGATCGCGCCGCTGTCCGGGGACTACAAGGAACGGCTGGGGCTGACCTCGTTCGAGCAGTCGCTGCTGGTGGCGGTGCCGGTGCTGGTCGGTTCGCTGGGCCGGATCCCGGCGGGCGCGCTCACCGACAAGTACGGCGCACGACTGATGTTCCCGCTGGTCTCGGCGCTCACCATCGTGCCCGTGCTGCTGCTGATCCCGGCGCGGGACTCCTACGGCGCGATGCTCGCCGTGGGCTTTCTGCTGGGCCTGGGCGGCACCACGTTCGCGATCGGCATCCCGCTGGTCAACTCGTGGTTCCCGCCCGCCGAGCGGGGCCTCGCGCTCGGGATCTTCGGCATGGGCATGGGCGGTGTCGCGCTGTCCGGGTACTTCACCCCGAGGATCGCCGGGCACGGCGAGAACCTGCCGTACCTGGTGGTCGCGGCGGCCCTCGTGGTGTACGCGGCGCTGGCCGCGGTGCTGGTCAGCGACCGGCCGGGCCGCCCGGTGCCGACCGACTCGCTCGCCCACCGGCTGGCCGGCGCCGGACGGCTGCGGGTCACCTGGGAGCTGTCCGCGCTGTACGCGATCGGGTTCGGCGGAATCGTCGCGTTCGGTGTCTACCTCCCCACGTATCTGAAGACCTGGTACGGCCTGTCGCCCACCGACGCCGGCACGAAGGCCGCCGGGTTCGCCCTGGTCACGGTCGTCTTCCGGCCGATCGGCGGCTGGCTCTCGGACCGCGTCCACCCCGCTGTGGTCACGGCGGGGGCGCTCGGGCTGGCCGCCCTGATGGCGATCGTCCAGGCCTTCGACCCGCCGCTGGCGCCGGGCGGCACGATCGCGCTGCTCTGCATGGCGGCGGGTCTGGGCACCGCGAGCGGCAGCGTCTTCGCCCTGGTCTCGCAGGTGACCCCCCAGGCGAAGGTGGGCAGCGTGACCGGGATCGTCGGCGCGATGGGCGGCCTGGGCGGCTTCGTGCCACCGCTGGTGATGGGCGCGATCTACAGCGCGAAGGGCTCGTACTCGATCGGCTTCATGCTGCTGTCGGACCTGGCGCTGGCGGGGTGCGTGTACGCGTACGGCCGCATGCGCGGGCTCAAGCGGGACTAGGGTCTTCCGTCCGGATCAGCCCTTAGGGTGCGGTGGGTGACTCCTCTTCTGTTTGTGCCGGATGACGGTTCGACCCGGGAAGCCACCCGGTTCGGCGAACACACCATGACCTACGACCGGTTGGCCACCGCCTCCGCCGCGCTCGCCGGGCGTCTCGCCGGGGCCGGGCGGGTCGCGGTCTGGGCCACCCCCACCCCCGAGACGGTGGTCGCCGTCGTGGCCGCGCTGCGTGCCGGGGTGCCCGCGGTTCCGCTCAACCCGAAGACGGGGACGCGCGAACTCGCCCACATCGTGGCCGACAGCGAACCGACCGCGGTGCTGGCCGGGGCGGGCGACACGCTCCCGCCGGTACTGGAGGCACTGGACCGCATCGACGTCGACACGGCCGGTGAGGGCGCCCGCCCCACGCTCCCCGAGCCCTCCCCCGAGTCCCCCGCGCTGATCGTCTACACCTCCGGCACCACCGGCCCGCCCAAGGGCGCGATCCTGCCCCGGCGGGCGATCGCCGCCTCGCTCGACGCGCTGGAGGACGCCTGGCAGTGGACCGGTGACGACGTGCTCGTCCACGCCCTGCCGCTGTTCCATGTGCACGGCCTGATCCTGGGCGTGCTGGGGCCGCTGCGCCGGGGCGGCTCGGTGCGGCACCTGGGCAGGTTCTCCACCGACGGGGTGGCCCGGGAGCTGTCGTCCGGCGGCACCATGCTCTTCGGCGTTCCGACGATGTACCACCGGCTGGCCGAGGCCCTCGACGGCCCCGGGGCGGACGGGCTGGCGAAGGCGCTGGCCGGCGCCCGGCTGCTGGTGTCCGGGTCGGCCGCGCTGCCGGTGCACGACCACGAACGGATCGCGGCCGCCACCGGCCGCCGGGTCATCGAGCGGTACGGCATGACGGAGACCCTGATGAACACGGGCGTCCGGGCCGACGGCGAGCCGCGGCCCGGAACGGTCGGCGCACCCCTGCGCGGCGTGGAGCTCCGCCTGGTCGAGGAGGACGGCACCGTCCTGCCCGGGGACGGCACCGGCCCCGACACCATCGGCGAGATCCAGGTGCGCGGCCCGAACCTCTTCACCGGCTATCTGAACCGCCCCGACGCCACGGCCGCCGCACTCACCGAGGACGGCTGGTTCCGCACCGGGGACATGGCCACCCGGGACGCCGACGGCTACGTACGGATCGTCGGGCGCAAGGCCACCGACCTGATCAAGAGCGGCGGTTACAAGATCGGCGCCGGGGAGATCGAGAACGCGCTGCTGGACCACCCCGGCGTCCGCGAGGCCGCCGTCACCGGCGAACCGGACCCGGACCTGGGCGAGCGGATCGTCGCCTGGGTGGTGCCGGCCGACCCGGCGGCGCCGCCGTCCGAGCAGGCGCTCGCGGACCATGTGGCCGCCCAGCTGTCCCCGCACAAGCGCCCGCGCACAGTGCGCTACCTGGACGCGCTGCCCCGCAACGACCTCGGCAAGATCATGAAGCGGTCGCTCCATGGCTGACCGGCCGGGCGCGAGAGCGGCGATCGCCGCCGTCACCACCGAGTTCGAGGAGTTCGCGGACACCACCGCGCCCGGTCCGGACGGCGCCGGGGACGGGCCCCTCTCCTGGGTCGGGTACGCGGACTCCCGGGCCCGCGCCGCCGCCCGGACCGGCGAGGACGAGTCCGTCGTGTACGGCCTCGCCTCGGTCGGCGGCCGGCCGTGTGTGCTGGTCTCCTTCGAGTTCGGCTTCCTGGGCGGTTCGCTGGGGCAGCGCACCGGGGACCGGCTGGAGGCCGCGTACGAGGCCGCCCGGGTACGGGCACTGCCGCTGGTCTCGCTCATCGCGACGGGCGGCAGCCGGATGCAGGAGGGCATGGTCGCCCTGACCCAGCTCCAGCGGGTGGCCCGTGCCTCGGCCCGGCTGCGGGCGGCGGGCCCCGCCCAGCTCGCCGTCCTGCGCGACCCGACGACGGGCGGCGGCTGGGCCACGCTGGGGGCGGGCGCCGATGTGATCCTGGCGCTGCCGGGCGCCCAGGTCGGGTTCGCCGGTTCCCGGGTGCGACCGCCGGACGCGGATCCCCACGCGTACAGCGCCGAGGGGCAGCTGGCCGCGGGCCAGATCGACGCGGTCGTCCCGCCGGACGAGCTCCCGAGGACGGTGGCCCACTGGCTGCGGGCGCTCCGGGGCACGGACTCCCCGGCGGTCCCCGCCCCTGTGCCCCACGCCCTGTCCACCACCGGCCTCCCGGTGACCGGCTGGGACGCGGTGAGGCAGGCCCGCTCGCCGGCCAGGCCGCGCGCCGAGGCGTATCTGGACGCGTATTTCGACCACCGGCTCCCGCTCGCCGGCGACCGCTGCGGGGGTACGGACCCGGGGCTGCTCTGCGGCTTCGGGTGGCGCGACGGCCGCTCGATCGCGTACGTGGCCCAGTGCGGCACCGCGACCCGCCCGGCCGGTTACCGCACGGCGGCGCGGGCGGTCCGGCTGGCCGACCGGCTCGGCGTCCCCGTGCTCACCCTGATCGACACCCCCGGCGCGGCCAACGACGCGGCGGCGGAGCGGGCGGGCGCGGGCGCCGCCATCGCCGACGCCTTCGCGGCAATGGCGGAGGCCAGAGTTCCGCTCACCACCCTGGTGATCGGCGAGGGCGGCTCGGGCGGCGCGCTGGCGCTGGCGGCGCCGGGGAACACCCATGTCACCCGGGACAGTTACTTCTCGGTCATCGCCCCGGAGCTGGCGGCGGCAATCCTCAAGCGCACCCCGGACGAGGTGCTCGCCACGGCCGACCAGCTGCGGCTGCGCCCCCAGGACCTGGTGGAACTGGGCTTCGCCCGCTCGGTGGTGGGGCCGCCCGGGGAGTGAGGCGCGGGCGAGGCCGTCACGGCTGCGGATCCTTGGCGTCGTACCGGGCGAACCCCCGCCACCGCAGCCCCAGCAGGGCCACCGCGACGACACAGGCGATCCCGCCCCCGGTCACCGCCAGGCCGGGCGAGGCCAGGTCGGCGACCGATCCCGCCACGAAGTCGCCGAGCCTCGGTCCGCCCGCCACGACGACGATGAACACGCCCTGGAGCCGTCCGCGCATCTCGTCCGGCACGGCCGCCTGGAGCATGGTGTTGCGGAAGACCATCGAGGTGGTGTCCGCGCATCCGGCGAGCGCCAGGAAGATCAGCCCGAGCCAGAGCTGCCGGGTCAGGCCGAAGACCGCGATGGCGGTGCCCCAGCAGGCGACGGCGAGCAGCACGGCGAGTCCGTGGCGCCGGACGCGTCCCAGCCATCCGGAGAACACCCCGCCGAGCAGGGCCCCGAAGGCCGGGGCGGCGACCAGCAGTCCGGTGGTCTTCGCGTCGCCGCCGTACCAGAGGACGGCGACGACGGGGAAGAGTGCCCGGGGGTGGGCCAGCACCATGGCGCACAGATCGGTGAAGAAGGTCATCCGGAGATTGGGCCTG
The DNA here is from genome assembly GCF_042677325.1 of Streptomyces sp. NPDC127117. NCBI lineage: Bacteria > Bacillati > Actinomycetota > Actinomycetes > Kitasatosporales > Streptomycetaceae > Streptomyces > Streptomyces sp. NPDC127117. The sequence continues at coordinate 149,554 of NZ_JBHXTM010000003.1, read as the reverse complement.
GTCCCCAGGAAGCGCAGCCCGTCCGCGACGGACGCCCGCTTGTCCCCCGCGCCCTCCTCCCGCTCCGGCAGCATGGCGGGCAGCCGCCACATCGCGTAGAGCGAGGCGGTGAAGGTGACGGCGTCGACGGTGTACGCGGCCCGGTAGCCCCACCAGCCGACGACGAGCCCGCCGAGCATCGGCCCGACCAGCGTTCCGGTGGTGCTGGTCATGGAGGTGAGGGCGTTGGCGGCGGGCAGCTGCTCGGCCGGCAGCAGCCGGGCGATCATCGAGCTGCGGGCCGGTGAGTTGACCGCGAAGCAGGCCGCCTGGAGGCCGACGATCGCGTACAGCAGCCCGACCTGCTCCACGCCCGCGACGGCTATGACGACCAGGGCGACGGAGAGCACGAACGACCCGGCGGAGCTGGCCAGGCCGAGCTTCCGCCGGTCGATGGTGTCGGCGACGGCACCGCCGTACAGCCCGAAGACGACCAGCGGCAGGAACGAGCAGAACCCGATGAGCCCGACCGAGAAGGCCGATCCGGTGATGTCGTAGACCTGGAGCGACACGGCGAGCGCCGTCATCCCCTGCCCGACCCAGGAGACCGTGTTCCCGAACCAGAGCCGCCGGTAGTCCGGGGAGGTCCGCAGTGGCGTGAGGTCGGCGAGTATTCGGGTGCGGGGGGCGGGTTCTTCGGCCGTTTCGGTCACAGCGGATGGTAACCACCGGCTCTCTCCGGTGGTCCGGTCACCGCCGGGAACCGGCCGTCCCGGTGGTGCCGTTCGGGCTCCGTGCCGCCGGCCGGCTACCTCCAGTGGATTCCTGACGGCCGGGCAGACTTGTACACGGCTCCGTTGTGCGGCCGGGAGCGGCGTTCGAAGAGCGTGGCGTACAGGCCGCTCCGGCCGAGAAGTTGGGTATGTGTGCCGGACTCCACCAGCCGCCCCTCGTCCAGTACGAGGATGCGGTCGGCGTCCGCGGCCAGCGCCAGGTCGTGGGTGATCACGATGGTGGTACGGCCGCGGGCCAGCCGTCGCAGGGGCTCCAGGATGCGTTCCGCGGCCAGCCGGTCCAGTCCGGTGGTGGGCTCGTCGAGGAGGAGCACGGGAGCGTCGCGCAGCATGGCGCGGGCAATGGCGATGCGCTGCAACTGGCCGCCGGAGAGCCGGGAGGTGCCGGTGGATATGACGGTGTCATATCCCTCCGGCAGGGCTTCGATGAACGCGTGGGCGTCGGCCGCCCGCGCGGCCGTCTCGACATCGTCGTGGCTCGCGTCGGGGCGTCCGCAGCCGATGTTCTCCTCGATGGTGTCGTGCAGGACGAGGGTGTCCTGCGGCAGCAGCGTGATGTTCCGGCGCAGGTACGTCAGTGGCATCCGGTCCACGGAGACGCCGTCCAGCAGGACGGTGCCGGTCTCCGGGTCGTAGAACCTCAGCAGCAACGCCGCCAGCGTCGACTTGCCCGCACCGCTGGGGCCGGTGATGACCAGCAGTTCCCCGGGACTTGCGGTGAACGACAGGTCCCGGAGCACCATCTCGCTGCTTCCGGGGTAGTGGAAGAACACCTGACGCGCCTCCACCTCCCCGAGCGCCCGGCTGCGCTCCGGCACCGGTACCGAGTCGCCCGGGTCGGTGACGGAGGGCTCGGCGTCGAGGATCTCCAGCAGTCGTTCGGCGCCCGCGGTCGCGGCGGTGGCCGTCAGACCGAGCTGGCCCAGCGAACGGATCGGCGGGTAGAGGTAGCCGATGAAGGCGGCGAAGGCCAGCAGCTGTCCGAGGGTCATCCGGCCCGCCGAGATCTCCCACGCGCCCAGGCCGATGATCGTGAGGACGCACAACGTTTCGAGGACCTCGATGAACTGCTCGTAGAACTCGGTGAGGCGGACCGCCTTCACCGCGGTCCGCAACCGGAGCCGAGCCTTGCCGCTGAGCCGGTCCTCCTCGTCCTGCTGCCTGTTGTACGCCTGGGTCATGACGACGTTGACCAGGGTCTCCTCGACCACGGCGGTGATGGCGCCGTCCGCCGCGCGGCCGCGCCGGGACACCGCGCGCAGGGGCTTGGCGAACCCGCGGGTGACGACCAGCAGGATCGGGACCATGACGAAGGTGGCCAGCGCCAGATCCCAGCGCAGCAACAGGGCCGCGCCGGCGTAGAAGACGGTGCCGAACACCGCCGACGCCGCCCCGACGATGCCGGAGACCACGAGCGCCTCGATGGCCTCCACGTCGCCCGTCAGCCGCTCCACCAGGTCGCCGCGGCGATTGCGCTGGAAGAAGTGCGGCGGGAGCGTCTGGAGGTGGCCGAAGACGCGGGCCCGCAGCCGGAGCACGAAGCGTTCGGCGGTCCAGACCGCGAGCGAACTGCCCAGGTACCCCACCACGGCACCGGCCACCGCCACGGCGAGCCACTGGCCGGCGGGCTTCCAGAAGGCGCTGACGTCGCCGCTCTGCAGGGCGGTGTCGGTGAGTTTGGCGAACAGCAGGACAGTGATGGTCTCGGCGAGGGCGGCCAGGACGGCGCACAGGAAGATGACGATGAGCCAGCGCCGGTCGCCTCCGGTCAACGGCCAGAAGCGCCGGAAGGACGCCAGGATGCTGATGGGGTCGGTACGGATCGGAACATCCGTCACCGGGTCCTCGGGCGGCTCTTCAGTACGGTCGGAACGCTTGAGCGAGCTGTGAAAGCGCATGGGCGTCACATCGCAGAGGTGCTCGGGCTAAGGATCTGGCCATGGGAACAGGCCCCTCAAACAACGAGGCGGACCCGCGCGGTGCGCGAGCCTGCCTCGAATCGGGATCAGGGGTCGGGAGGTGAACGGTGTCAGCGACCCCAGCGACCGCCCCGGCCGTAGCCGTAGCCGCCATAGCCGCCGTAACCGCCATAGCCGCCGCGTCCGCCGTATCCACCGCGTCCGCCGTAACCGCCGCGTCCGCCGTATCCACCGCGTCCGCCGTAACCGCCGCGGCCTCCATAGCCGCCGCCGCCACCGTGTCCGCCGTCCCTGTGGTCGAAGATGCTACGTACCTTCATCTTCGCCTCCTCTGGAGGATTTCGCTGTGCCGCTCCTTGCTCTTGCTGCGGCACTTTCGACACTACGTCCGACCCCTGCGGCCAACAAGTCGTAGAAGCCGTAATCAACGATTAAAGATGACGAAATACCCTAATCCTTCGGAGCGTTGTCACAAGTGACTCTCCGGACACCTTCGGGAGGGCCGTGGGAGGTGCACGCTTCTCGACGCCATGGCGGCCACCGCCGGGTCGTGCGCAACCGGGGCCGCCCGTACGGACACTGACGCGCCGACGTACTGACGCTTCGATGCGGAACGGGCAGAACCGGCCGGACTTCACCGGCACGACCCGCCGGGCCGCAGCGTGGCCACTTGATCGCGCGACGGGGCTATGGTGAGGGCCCCCACGGAAGGAATCCGTGAGGGCCCTGCTGCCTACGTATACGCAGGTCATAACGTTTCTGCCGGAACATCGGCAGTGGGGCGGGTGGGACTCGAACCCACGGCCGACGGATTATGAGTCCGCTGCTCTAACCGGCTGAGCTACCGCCCCTTTTCGGCGTGGCGCGTACAAGTGTGCGCGCCGTCTGCCGCAGCATAGCCGGTCATACGATCTCTCGCTCCGGATGGTCGGCTTCGCATGACCATGAAGACCTCACCGTCGGCTGTCCGGTTCCGGATGGAGCGAAGTACACGCGAAAGAGTCACTTGCACCTCACACGCATCACGGTGACGACCGCCGGCGGGCACACGAAAAAGGACCCCTCGGGGTCCTCTTCCGTTCCGCTCCCCCGACTGGACTCGAACCAGTAACCCTCCGGTTAACAGCCGAATGCTCTGCCAATTGAGCTACAGGGGATCGCGCTCCCCCGACTGGACTCGAACCAGTAACCTGCCGGTTAACAGCCGGCTGCTCTGCCAATTGAGCTACAGGGGATTGCTGCGTGTGCACCGAACCCCACCTACCTGGCTCCTGCCGGGCGGCGCGCGTTCGCTGCGACACATACATTAGCGCAAGCAGGGGGGTGCTTTGCCAATCGGTATCCCCCGGGGTGATCTCAGGTGCCCGCGGGTAGGCGGGCAGCACACGTCGCAGTGAGCGCCGCACCGAGCGTCGCACTGAGCAAGGAAGGGTGGCAGCCATGCGGTACCGGCTCACGTTCATCGCCGGACTGGCCCTCGGATACGTGATCGGGACACGGGCCGGGCGCGAGCGCTACGAGCAGATGAAGAAGTCCGCGCGCCGGTTCGCCGAGAACCCGGCCGTGCGCAATACCGCCGAGTCCGCGGCGCAGAGCGGCCGTGACCTGGCCGGCAAGGCGTACCACGTGGTGAGCGACAAGGTCGGCGAGAAGGTCCCGGCCGGCGTGGCCGACCGGGTGCGCTCGCTGCGGGGCCGCGGCCGGAACGGCGAGGACGACTGGGGCACCAGCAACACCTAGGGCCCTTCGTCCGGATCAGGCCGGGCCGATCCGAACGAAGGGCCCTGCGGGGCCGACCCGGCCGCTGCCGCTCCACCGGTACGGAAAAGGCCCGGCGGTGCGGCAGAATCTTGGGCATGGGGATAGTCGCCGGCTTGGACAGTTCTTCCGCCTTCACACACATCGTCGTCTGCGATACGGACACGGGCGCAGTGCTGCGCCGGGGGTTCGCCGCGCACCCCGTCGAGGCGAAGGCCACCGAGGTCGATCCGCAGGCATGGCTGCTCTCGCTCGGCGAGGCCGCCGGCGGCGGACTGCTCGAAGGGGTGCAGGCCATCGGCGTCTCCGCCCAGCAGCACGGCCTGGTGCCCCTGGACCACCAGGGCAATCTCGTGCGCCCGGCGCTGCTCGGCAACGACAAGCGGGCGCAGGCCGCCGCGGCCGATCTGGTCGACGGGCTCGGCGGGCGGCAGCCCTGGGCCGAGGCCGTCGGGGCGGTGCCGCAGGCCGCGCAGCCGGTGGCGAAGCTGCGCTGGCTGGCGCGGACCGAGCCGGAGGCGGCCCAGCGGGTGGCCGCGGTGCTCCAGCCGCACGACTGGCTGGTGTGGCAGTTGCTGGGGCGTCCGGCCCGGCGGACCACCGACCGGGGTGCCGCGTCCGGCACCGGGTACTGGTCGGCGGGCAGCGGTTCCTACCGGCCCGACCTGGTGGAGCTGGCGCTCGGGCACCAGGCGGCGCTGCCCGAGGTGCTCGGCCCCTCCGACGCGGCCGGGACGACGCCCGAGGGGCTGCTGATCTCCGCGGGGACCGGCGAGACGATGGCCGCGGCGTTCGGGCTCGGGGTCGGGGTCGGCGACGCGGTGGTCTCGCTGGGTGCGTCGGGCTCGGTCATGGCGGTGCATCACGAGGCGCTGTCCGATCCGGACGGCATGATCACTTCGTTCGCGGACGCGACCGGAATGCATCTGCCGGTGGTGTACACGTCCAACGCGGTGCGGGCGCTGCGCGGGACCGCCGAGATGCTCGGCGTGGAGGGCCTGGAGGAGCTCTCCGCGCTGGCGCTGAAGTCCACGCCGGGGGCGTCCGGGCTGGTGCTGCTGCCGTACCTGGAGGGCGAGCGGACGCCGCGGCTGCCGCACGCCGCGGGGACGCTCTGCGGGCTGCGGCGCGAGTCGATGAAGCCGGAGCACCTGGCGCGGGCGGCGTTCGAGGGGATGCTGTGCTCGCTGGCCGACGCGCTCGATGTGCTGCGCGGCCGGGGTGTCGAGGTGCGCCGGGTGTTCCTGCTGGGGGCGGCGGCCGAACTGCCCGCCGTACAGGGGCTGGCGCCCGCGATCTTCGGCACGCAGGTGGTCGTGCCACAGCCCGCCGAGTACGCGGCGCTGGGCGCGGCCCGACAGGCGGCCTGGGCGCTGGCGGTCTCCCGGGGGACCGGCGATCCGCTCACTCCCCCGGCCTGGCAGGGTGCCGCGGCGCAGGTGCTGGAGCCGGGCGAGGAGTCGGCCGTCGGGCGGGCGGTGCGCCAGCAGTACACGGCGACGCGGGACCAGATCCACCCGGAGGCGTTCGACTCCGCGCACTGAGCCGTCCGCCTGTGCGAACGGGCCGAGTACACGGAGCGACGTGAACCCTTCCACTTGTGTACTCGGTCTGTTTTTTGACCTGGTCTTGAGTAAAAACGCTCGCAGTCACGGCCGCCGGTGCCGGAAAATGGGTCGATCCCTGCCTTCCGCCGACTCCGAGAGACACGCGTGCTCATAAAACTCCTGCGGGCCTATCTCGGTCCGTACAGAAAACCCATCCTGCTGCTGGTCCTCCTCCAACTGCTGCAGACCTGCGCCAGCCTCTATCTGCCGACCCTGAACGCCGACATCATCGACAACGGTGTCGTCCAGGGGGACACGGGCTACATCCTCGAATTCGGCGGCATCATGATCGCCGTCAGCATCGCCCAGGTGGTCTGCAACATGGGGGCCGTCCACATCGGCGCCCGTACCGCGTCCGCCCTCGGCCGCGATGTCCGGGCGTCGATCTTCGACCGGGTGCAGTCGTTCTCGGCGCGTGAGGTCGGGCGCTTCGGGGCGCCCTCGCTGATCACCCGTACGACCAATGACGTCCAGCAGGTCCAGATGCTGGTGCTGATGACGTTCACGCTGATGGTGTCGGCCCCGATCATGTGCGTCGGCGGCATCATCATGGCGCTCGGCCAGGATGTCCCGCTGTCCGCGGTGCTGCTCGCGGTGGTGCCGGTGCTCGGCATCGCGGTGAGCCTGATCGTGAAGCGGATGCGCCCGCTGTTCCGCACGATGCAGGAGCGGGTCGACACGGTGAACCGGGTGCTGCGCGAGCAGATCACCGGGAACCGCGTCATCCGCGCCTTCGTCCGGGACGGCTACGAGGAGCAGCGGTTCCGCGGCTCCAACACCGAGCTGACGGACGTGGCGCTGTCCACGGGCCGGCTGATGGCTCTGATGTTCCCCACCGTGATGACGGTCGTGAACGTCTCCTCGATCGCGGTGATCTGGTTCGGTGCCCACCGCATCGACAGCGGCGGCATGGAGATCGGGGCGCTGACCGCGTTCCTCGCCTATCTGATGCAGATCGTCATGTCGGTGATGATGGCCACCTTCATGTTCATGATGGTGCCGCGCGCGGAGGTCTGCGCCGAGCGCATCCAGGAGGTCCTGGAGACCGAGTCCAGCGTGGTCCCGCCCGTCAAGCCGGTCCGTGAGCTGCGCGCCCACGGTCATCTGGAGGTGCGCGGCGCGGACTTCCGCTACCCGGGCGCCGAGGAGCCGGTGCTGCGGTCGGTGGATCTGGTGGCCCGCCCCGGCGAGACCACCGCGATCATCGGGTCGACGGGCAGCGGGAAGTCGACGCTGCTCGGTCTCGTACCGCGGCTGTTCGACGTGACGGACGGCCAGGTGCTGGTCGACGGCACGGATGTGCGGACCCTGGAGCCGGCGCTGCTGGCGAGGACCGTGGGTCTCGTTCCGCAGAAGCCGTATCTGTTCTCCGGGACGGTCGCGACCAATCTGCGGTACGGAAACCCGGACGCGACCGACGAGGAGCTGTGGCACGCGCTGGAGGTCGCGCAGGCCAAGGAGTTCGTCGCGGCGCTGGAGCACGGTCTGAACGCGCCGATCTCGCAGGGCGGCACCAATGTGTCGGGCGGGCAGCGGCAGCGTCTGGCCATCGCCAGGACGCTGGTGCAGCGCCCGGAGATCTATCTCTTCGACGACTCGTTCTCCGCGCTCGACTACGCCACCGACGCCGCGCTGCGCGGGGCGCTCTCGCAGGAGACGGCCGAGGCGACCGTGGTGATCGTGGCGCAGCGGGTGTCCACCATCCGCGACGCGGACCGGATCCTGGTGCTGGACGAGGGCCGGGTCGTCGGCTCCGGCACCCATCACGAGCTGATGGACGGCAATGAAACGTACCGGGAGATCGTGCTCTCCCAGCTGACGGAAGCGGAGGCCGCGTAATGGCCGGGCCTGGCGGACGCATGATGGCGGGCGGGGCGCCGACCGACCGGTCCATGGACTTCAAGGGGTCCTCGAAGCGGCTGCTGAAGCGCTTCGCGACGGAGAAGACCTCGCTGTACGTGATGCTGCTGGCCTGTGCGCTCAGCGTCGGCCTGTCGGTGATCGGGCCGAAGATCCTCGGCCGGGCGACCGACCTGGTCTTCGCCGGGGTGGTCGGCCGGAAGATGCCTGCGGGGACGACCAAGGAGCAGGCCGTCGAGGGCCTGCGCAACAGCAACAGCGGCCTGGCCGACATGCTCGCCAAGGTGGACTTCGTCCCCGGTCACGGCATCGACTTCGGTGCGGTGGGCGACGTACTGCTGCTGGCGCTGGCGGTCTATGTCGGCGCCGGTCTGCTGATGCTGGTGTCGACCCGGCTCTCGATCCGGATCATCAACCGGGTCGTGTTCCAGCTGCGCGAGGACATCCAGACGAAGCTGTCGCGGCTGCCGCTGTCGTACTTCGACCGGGCCAAGCGCGGCGAGGTGCTCAGCCGGGCGACCAACGACATCGACAACATCTCGCAGACGATGCAGCAGACGATGGGCCAGCTCATCAACTCGCTGCTCACCATCGTCGGCGTGCTGATCATCATGTTCTGGGTCTCGCCGCTGCTGGCGCTGGTCGCGCTGGTGACGGTGCCGCTCTCGGCGGTCGTGGCCACGAAGGTCGGCAAGCGTTCTCAGCCGCAGTTCGTGCAGCAGTGGAAGGTGACGGGCAAGCTCAACGCCCACATCGAGGAGATGTACACCGGGCACACCCTGGTGAAGGTCTTCGGCCGGCAGGAGGAGTCCGCGCGGGACTTCGCCGAGCAGAACGAGGCGCTGTACGAGGCCGGGTTCAGGGCGCAGTTCAACAGCGGGATCATGCAGCCGCTGATGATGTTCGTCTCCAACCTGAACTATGTGCTGATCGCCGTCGTGGGTGGTCTGCGGGTCGCCTCCGGCGCGCTGTCGATCGGTGATGTGCAGGCGTTCATCCAGTACTCGCGGCAGTTCTCGATGCCGCTGACCCAGGTCGCCTCGATGGCGAACCTGGTGCAGTCGGGCGTCGCCTCGGCCGAGCGGATCTTCGAGCTGCTGGACGCCGAGGAGCAGGGCGCCGACCCCGCGCCCGGCGAGCGGCAGCGCCCGAAGGAGCTGCGGGGCAGCGTATCGCTGGAGAAGGTGTCGTTCCGTTACGACCCGGAGAAGCCTCTCATCGAGGACCTTTCGCTGAACGTCGAGCCGGGTCACACGGTCGCGATCGTCGGCCCGACCGGGGCCGGCAAGACCACGCTGGTCAATCTGCTGATGCGGTTCTACGAGGTGACGGGCGGCCGGATCACGCTGGACGGGGTCGACGTGACGAAGATGTCCCGTGACGACCTGCGGCAGGGCATCGGCATGGTCCTCCAGGACACCTGGCTGTTCGGCGGCTCGATCGCGGACAACATCGCGTACGGGGCGTCGCGCGAGGTCACCCGCGAGGAGATCGAGGAGGCGGCGAAGGCGGCCCACGCCGACCGGTTCATCCGCACCCTGCCGGACGGTTACGACACGGTGATCGACGACGAGGGCTCCGGTGTCAGCGCGGGCGAGAAGCAGCTGATCACCATCGCGCGGGCGTTCCTGTCCGACCCGGTGATCCTGGTGCTCGACGAGGCGACGAGCTCCGTCGACACCCGTACCGAGGTGCTGATCCAGAAGGCGATGGCGCGGCTGGCCCACGGCCGTACGAGCTTTGTGATCGCGCACCGGCTCTCCACCATCCGGGACGCCGACGTCATCCTGGTGATGGAGAACGGCTCGATCGTCGAACAGGGCACCCACGAGGAGCTGTTGGCCGCCGAGGGCGCCTATGCCCGGCTGTATTCGGCGCAGTTCGCCCAGGCGGTCGCCGAAGTCGACTAGGAGCACTGCCCGTTCGCATGCGAGGGCCCGTGCCGCCGGCCGGCGGTGCGGGCCCTCGTGCGTCAGTCGAGGTAGCCGCGGAGCTGGTCGGCGAAGGCGTGGTCGCGGAGTTTGCTGAGGGTCTTGGACTCGATCTGGCGGATGCGTTCGCGCGTCACGCCGAAGATCCTGCCGATCTCCTCCAGGGTGCGGGGCCGCCCGTCGTCCAGCCCGTAGCGCAGCTGGACCACCTTGCGTTCGCGCTCGCCCAGGGTGGAGAGCACCGCCTCCAGGTGCTCGCGCAGCAGCAGGAACGCGGCGGACTCCACCGGGGACGCGGCGTCGCCGTCCTCGATCAGGTCACCGAGGGCGACATCGTCCTCCTCGCCGACCGGGGCGTGCAGCGAGACGGGTTCCTGGGCGAGCCGCAGGACTTCGCCGACCCGCTCCGGGGTGAGGTCGAGCTGGCCGGCGACCTCCTCCGCCGTCGGCTCGTAGCCGCGTTCCTGGAGCATCCGGCGCTGGACCCGTACGACGCGGTTGATCAGCTCGACGACATGGACCGGGACACGAATGGTCCGCGCCTGGTCGGCGAGGGCGCGGGACATGGCCTGGCGGATCCACCAGGTCGCGTACGTGGAGAACTTGTAACCCCGGGCGTAGTCGAATTTCTCGACGGCCCTGATCAGCCCGAGGTTTCCCTCCTGGACCAGGTCGAGCATGGTCAGCCCGCGCCCGATGTAGCGCTTGGCGACGGAGACGACGAGGCGGAGGTTGGCCTCGATGAGGCGGCGCTTGGCCATCCTCCCCATGACCACCAGCCGGTCGAGATCGACGGCCAGCCGGGTGTCCGGGTCCGGGGTGCTCGCGAGCCGTTCCTCGGCGAACAGCCCGGCCTCGACGCGGCGGGCGAGCTCCACCTCGTCGGCGGCGCTGAGCAGTGGGATCCGGCCGATCTCCCGCAGGTACTGGCGGAAGAGGTCGGAGGACGGGCCGGCGGTCTCCGGGCGGCTCCGCGCCCCGGACGGCCCCGGCGACTGCGGCTCCTCCATGAGCACCTCGGGCGGGTCGGGCGGATCGTTCGCTGTCGGCGGCTCCGCCTCGGCCTCCGGATGGTGCACGGCCCGGTTCTGCGCGGGGATGGCCGAGACGTGCTCGGTTTCGGTCAGGGTCCGGGTCTGCACGGGGGCGACCTCCAGGTGATCGCTGCCGGACCGCGGGGATGGAGGACCACCGTTCGATGGGCCGGCCGCGCTCCGATGTCTCAGGCACCGCACCCCAGTGTGGGGGAAGACACATCGCTGCCACGAGGGGCGTGCGGGGACTTTCTGAGTCCGGTCCGTGACCGGCCGGTTACACGGGGCCGCTCCCGGCGCCGGGGCGACGCGTCAGAGCGCGTCGGCCCCGTTGTTGCGCAGGGACTGGGCGTACTGCTGGAGGACCCAGACCTCGTTCTGCGCCGCCGCCAGGTGGTCCGGGGCGACATTGCTGCCGAGGCGGGCGAGGCTGCCCTGTACGTCGTTGATCCGGCGGTCCACGGCGCGCAGCCGGACCTGGACGAGCTGCATGCCCGCGTAGGTCTCGTCGATGGTCTTGCCGTGGAAGACCTCGACCGCCAGCTCGGTGACCAGGTTGCGCACCGTGTCGTTGGGGGCCGCGTCCAGGACCTGGACCAGGTATTCGCGGGTCTCCGGAACGCCCGTCTCGGCGCCTCCGGCCTCCGCGATGCACTGCCGTACGGCGGCGTACGGCGCGGCGGTGAACTCGTCGGCCCCGTAGGCGTCGAAGGCCGGGGAGACCAGGGCGGGCTTCTGCAGGGCGAGCTTGAGCAGCTCGCGCTCGGTGCGGTGGGCGGGGCTGCGGAGGTTGAGCGCGGGGCCCGAGGGGGCGGCGGGGGGCGCCTGGACCTGCTGCTGCCGGGGGCCGCCCCGACCGGGGGCCTGGCCGGGGCCCCGCTGGTCGCCCCGCTCGCGGGCCCAGCGGGCGAGCTGGCCGACCCGCTTGACCACGAACTGGGTGTCCAGGATTCCGAGCATGCCGGCCAGCTGGACGGCGACCTCGTGCTGCGAGGAGCTGTTCTTGATCCGGGCGACGACAGGGGCCGCCTCGTCGAGCGCGGCGCCGCGTCCGGCCGGGGTCTCCAGGTCGTACCGGCCGACGATCTGGCGGAGCGCGAACTCGAAGAGCGGGGTGCGCGGTTCGACCAGGTCACGGACGGCCTCGTCGCCCTTGACCAGGCGCAGATCGCAGGGGTCCATGCCGTCCGGGGCGATCGCGATGTAGGTCTCGGCGGCGAACTTCTGGTCGTCCTCGAAGGCGCGCAGGGCGGCCTTCTGCCCGGCCGCGTCACCGTCGAAGGTGAAGATCACCCGGGCGCTGCCGTTGTCCATCAGGAGGCGGCGCAGGATCTTGATGTGGTCGCCGCCGAAGGCGGTGCCGCAGGTGGCGATGGCGGTGGTGATCCCGGCGAGATGGCAGGCCATGACGTCGGTGTAGCCCTCGACGACCACGGCCCGGCTGGCCTTCGCGATGTCCTTCTTCGCCAGGTCGATGCCGTACAGCACCTGGGACTTCTTGTAGATCGCGGTCTCGGGGGTGTTGAGGTACTTCGGTCCGTTGTCGTCGTCGCGCAGCTTGCGGGCGCCGAAGCCGACGACGTCGCCGGAGGTGTCGCTGATGGGCCACATCAGCCGGCCGCGGAAGCGGTCGATGGGGCCGCGCCTGCCGTCCTGGGAGAGGCCGGAGGCGATCAGCTCCTTGTCGCTGAAGCCCTGGCCGCGCAGATAGCGGGTGAGGTGGTCCCAGCCGGCCGGGCTGTAGCCGACGCCGAAGTGGGCGGCGGCCGCCTGGTCGAAGCCGCGCTCGGCGAGGAACTTCCGGCCGATCTCGGCCTCCGGGCCGTCCAGCTGTTCGGTGTAGAACCGGGCGGCCGCCTTGTGCGCCTCGACCAGCCTGATGCGCTCGCCGCGCTGGTGGGAGGGGTTGTACCCGCCCTCCTCGTACCGCAGGGTGATGCCGGCCTTGGCGGCCAGCCGCTCGACGACCTCCGCGAACGTCAGATGGTCGATCTTCTGCACGAAGGCGATCGTGTCGCCGCCCTCCTGGCAGCCGAAGCAGTGGAAGAGACCCTTGCTCGGGCTGACCTGGAAGGAGGGGGACTTCTCGTCGTGGAACGGGCAGAGTCCCTTGAGGTTGCCACCGCCCGCGTTGCGCAGCTGGAGATACTCGGAAACGACGGCGTCGATCGGGACCGCGTCCCGTACCGCCTTCACATCGTCGTCATTGATCCTGCCTGCCACGGGTGAAGTCTACGGGTGGGGTACGACAGCCGTGGAGCGCGCCGATGTGATCCGTGGAACCGCCGGTGCGGTGCGGAGCGGCCGGCCCGTCCCGTCCGGGAGCCCCGGCGGGACGGCCGGGCCGCGCTCAGCCCAGGGATTCCAGCGGTACCGACGGGTCCGCCAGCGCGTCCGGGTCGACCTGCCGGCCGGACCGGATCAGCCCCTGCACGGTCTCGGTGACGTCCCACACGTTGACGTTCATCCCGGCCAGTACCCGGCGGTCCTTCAGCCAGAAGGCGATGAACTCCCGCTTCCCGGCGTCGCCTCGGATGACCACCTGGTCGTAGCTGCCCGGCGGCGCCCAGCCCGAGTATTCGAGGCCGAGGTCGTACTGGTCGGAGAAGAAGTACGGCACCCGGTCGTAGCTGACGTCCTGGCCGAGCATGGCGCGGGCCGCGGCCGGGCCGCTGTTCAGCGCGTTCGCCCAGTGCTCCACGCGCAGCCGGGTGCCGAGCAGCGGGTGGGCGACGTTGGCGACGTCACCGGCCGCGAAGATGTGCGGGTCGCTGGTGCGCAGCGAGGCGTCGACGGCGATGCCGCCGCCGTCCGCGCGGGGGGCCATGGCGAGCCCGGCGGTCTCGGCGAGGGCGGTGCGGGGCGCGGCGCCGATCGCGGCGAGCACGTCGTGGGCGGGGTGCTCCTCGCCGTCGTCGGTGCGGACGGCGAGGACCAGGCCGTCCTGGCCGATGATCTCGGTGAGGCGGAGGCCGAAGTGGAAGCGGACCCCGTGGTCGCTGTGCAGATCGGTGAAGATCTGGCCGAGTTCGGGGCCGACGACCTGGTGCAGCGGGGTCGGCTCCGGTTCCACGACGGTGACCTCGGCGCCGTAGCCGCGGGCCGCCGCCGCGACCTCCAGGCCGATCCAGCCGGCCCCGGCGATCACCAGATGGCCGTTGTCCCGGCCGAGTGCGGCCAGTACGTTGCGCAGCCGGTCGGCGTGGGCGAGGCGGCGCAGATGGTGGACGCCGGCCAGCTCGGTGCCGGGGACGGGCAGACGGCGCGGCTCGGCCCCGGTGGCGAGCAGCAGCTTGTCGTAGTGGACGACGGTGCCGTCGCCGAGCCGTACGGCGCGGGCCTCCCGGTCGAGTGCGGTGACCGGCTGTCCCAGGTGCAGTTCGATGTCGGCGCCCGCGTACCAGGCGGTCTCGTGGACGAAGACGCTGTCCCGGTCCTCCTTGCCGGAGAGATAGCCCTTGGAGAGCGGAGGCCGTTCGTACGGATGGTCGCGTTCATCGCCGATCAGGATCACCCGGCCGCTGAAACCCTCCGCCCGGAGCGTCTCGGCTGCCTTCGCTCCCGCCAGTCCTCCGCCGACGATGACGAACGTCCGATGTGCGTCGACCACTTGATGCCTCCTCGGTGCTTGCTTCGCGGCGCCGCCAACTGCGAGCGTCCCGCACGCAGCGTGATGGCGAAAGAGGGTGTACCCCGATCAGGTCACACCCAGTGGCCGGGTCCAGTCTGCGCGGCGCGGACCCCGGCACGGGGCACGGCTCGCAGACGGGGCGGAAACGGGTCGGGCCGGACGGGGCTCCGGGAGCCGGTCATCGGCGCTGTCCGGTGAGCGCGGCGTGCAGCGATCGGGCCGAGGCGTCGGTCAGGGCGGCGATCTGGTCGACCAGGACCCGCTTGCGGGTCCGGTCGTCGCGGGCGGCGTCGAACAGCGCCCGGAACTGCGGCTCCAGCCCCTCCGGGGCGCGCGCGGTGAGGGCGGCGGCCAGCTCGGCGATGACGATCCGCTGGTCGGCGCGGATGGCCTCCTGCTCGGCGCGCTGCATGACGTACCGGTCGGCGACCGCCTTGAGCACGGCGCATTCGTCGCGGGCCTCGCGGGGCACGACCAGCTCGGCGGCGTACCGGCCGAGGCGGCCCGTCCCGTGAGCCTGCCGGGTGCTGCTCTCGGCGGCCAGGCAGAACCGGCCGATCAGCTGGCTCGTCGCGTCCTTCAGGCGGGCCTGGGCGACGGCGGAGCCGTCGTAGCCGTGCGGCCACCAGTCCTGGGCGATGAGCCGGTCCAGCGCGTCGGCCAGCTCCTGCGGCTCGGTGTCCGCCGGTACGTAGCGGCCGATGGCGACCGCCCAGATCGCGTTCCGCTCCGGTTCGGCGTAGAGGCAGTTGGGGTCGATGTGCCCGGCGTGCAGCCCGTCCTCGAAGTCGTGCACGGAGTAGGCGACGTCGTCGGACCAGTCCATGACCTGGGCCTCGAAGCACTTGCGGTCCTTCGGTGCCCCCTTGCGGGCCCATTCGAAGACCGGCAGGTCGTCCTCGTACACCCCGAATTTCGGCGAGCCGGGGTCGGTGGGGTGTGCGCCGCGCGGCCAGGGGTACTTGGTGGCGGCGTCCAGGGCGGCACGGGTCAGGTTGAGTCCGACGCTGACCAGCTCGCCGGTGCGGGTGTCGGGGACGAACCGCTTCGGTTCGAGCCTGGTCAGCAGCCGCAGCGACTGGGCGTTGCCCTCGAAGCCCCCGCAGTCCGACGCGAAGTCGTTGAGCGCCTGCTCCCCGTTGTGCCCGAACGGCGGGTGGCCCAGGTCGTGGGCGAGGCAGGCCGTCTCGACCAGGTCGGGGTCGCAGCCGAGCGCGGCCCCGAGTTCCCGGCCGACCTGGGCGCATTCGAGGGAGTGGGTGAGCCTGGTCCGGGGGCTGGCGTCCCAGGCGTGGCTGCGGGTGCCCGGGGTGACGACCTGGGTCTTCCCGGCGAGCCGGCGCAGCGCGGCGGAGTGCAGCACCCGGGCACGGTCGCGCTGGAACGCGGTGCGGCCCGGCCGTTTGTCCGGCTCGGTGTCCCAGCGTTCGGCGTCGGCCGGGCCGTAGGGGCCGGTGCCGTGGTCCTGCGTGCCCTGCTTACCGTCCATGCCGTCCATGGTTCCGACAGTAAACGGCCGGACCGACAAGAAGGCTCAGGCGGCCGCCCGGAGATGTCCGTTCATCAGGTTTTTCCTGCGGATACGCCTCTGGCGCCGCCCGGGGGCCGGGACTCCGCCGATGCGGTTCTGCGGGTTCCGTTCCGGGTGACCAGGCAGAGCTGGGTGCCGAGCTGTGCGGTGATACGGGTCAGCAGTTGCGCCGTGCTGTCGAGGGGCAGGGACTCCTGGGCTTGTGCCGGTGCCGGCTGCGTCATGGCTCGATGGTGCGGGAGGGAGGTTGCGGCGCCGTTGCGGGCGGGTGACGGGAGGCGTGCCGCCGGGTTCAGCGGGCGGGGCCGAAGAGCCGCTCGATGACGTCCGCGACGCCGTCCTCCTCGTTGCTGAGCGTGTGCGTCGCTATCGCGGCCAGCACGCTCGGGTGGGCGTTGCCCATCGCGTAACCGGCGCCGGCCCATTCGAGGACGCTCAGGTCGTTGGGCATGTCGCCGAAGGCGACGACCTCCGCGGCGTCGATGCCCCGCCCGGCGCACAGCACCGACAGGGTGCCGGCCTTGGTGACCCCGGACGCGCTGATCTCCAGCAGCCCGCGCCCGCCGGAATGGGTGAGCTGCACCCCGTCGACGGCCCCCGCCTCGGCCGCGGCCAGCAGCGCGTCCGCGTCCAGCCGGTCGGACCAGGCGAGGAGCTTGGTGACCGGGACGTCGGCCAGCCACAGGTCCGCGAGCGACGGCACGGGCAGTTCGGCGCCGGTGTCCTCGGAGAGCCGCAGGCGGTAGGCCGGTTCGTAGAGGATCTGATTGCCGGTCTCCAGGGCGAAGCCGATCTCGGGCACGGCGGCGGCGAGCGCGGTGGCCACGCGGCGGGCGGTGGTGAGCGGCAGGGCGCGGGAGGAGACGACGGTGCGCGTCCCGATGTCGTACACCATCGCCCCGTTGCTGCACACCGCCGTTCCCACGAGGCCGACGGCGTCGGCGAGCCGGTCGACGAACCTGGGCGGCCGGGCGGTGACGAGGACGATCTCCGCGCCGGCGCTCTCGGCGGTGCGCAGGGCGCGCAGGGTGCGGGGCGAGAGGGTGCCGTCGTTGCGCAGGAGGGTGCCGTCGAGATCTGACGCGATCAGTCGTGGACGCAGCATTGGGCGATGCTAAGGGGCGGCCCGCCCGGCGGTCCGCGCGCCCCGGGTTCCGGGGCGGCGGTGCGGCATTCGTCCCGTCCGTTCGAGAACCCTTTCGGCCTCCTGATCGTCCGATCAAGTGGGACGACCGAACACGGTAAGGAAAGAGGGGGGGCTCCCATGCGGGTGAAGTGGCCGGGGCGGCAGTCGCTCGGGCGGTTGCGTCCGCGGTGGCCGCGGACGCGGCGGGCGCAGCGGCGGACCGTGCAGGCGGTGATGCTCGCGTGTGTGGCCGGGCTGGCGCCCATGACCTGGATGTACTCCGTCGCGGACGCCCGGGTCAGGACGACCGCGGACGCGCCCCCGCAGCAGGTGGCCATGGTGTTCGGGGCGGGGCTCTGGCAGGGCAGACCGTCGCCGTATCTCGCCAACCGGCTGAAGGCCGCCGCCGAGCTGTACCGGGACGGCAAGGTGAAGGTCGTGCTCGTGACCGGGGACAACAGCCGGAAGGAGTACGACGAGCCGGACGCCATGCGCACCTATCTCAGGGAGCGCGGAGTGCCGGACGAGCGGATCGTGAGCGACTTCGCCGGGTTCGACACCTGGGACTCCTGTGTGCGGGCCAAGAAGATCTTCGGGGTCGACCGCGCGGTGCTGGTGAGCCAGGGGTTCCACATCCGCCGGGCGATCGCGCTCTGCCGGACCGCGGGGATCGACGCGTACGGGGTGGGCGTGGACGCCAAGCACGACGCGACCTGGTACTACGGCGGCACACGAGAGGTGTTCGCGGCGGGGAAGGCGGCGCTGGACGCCGTCTTCAAGCCCGACCCGCACTTCCTGGGGCCCCGGGAGACCGGGGTCGGGGAGGCGCTGGCGGCGCAGGAGCGGTAGGCCCCGCGGCCCCGGAGGGGCCCGGGGCTACAGGGACGTGACCGGGGCGGTCTCGGCCGAGACCCAGGCCAGGTAGCGGGCGCTGC
The DNA here is from genome assembly GCF_042677325.1 of Streptomyces sp. NPDC127117. Taxonomy (NCBI): domain Bacteria; kingdom Bacillati; phylum Actinomycetota; class Actinomycetes; order Kitasatosporales; family Streptomycetaceae; genus Streptomyces; species Streptomyces sp. NPDC127117. Next base: position 131,449 of record NZ_JBHXTM010000003.1, on the reverse strand, counting down.
CCCGTACCACCGGGATCGCGATGATCTCCGGGGTCTCGTAGTCGTGCGCCGCCTCCAGATGGGCCTCCAGTTCGGGGTAGCGCTCGGTCGTCGTCTTGAACAGCAGCTGCCACTCCTCGGTGGTCTCGATGGCGTTCTGCCAGCGGTAGACCGAGGTGACGGGCGCGGAGATCTGTACGCAGGCGGCGAGCCGCGCCTCCACCACGCCCTGCGCCAGGGCATGGGCCTTCTCCTCACTGTCCGTCGTGGTCAGTACGGTCAGCCATGCCGGCGTCGTCACCTTCGGCTCCTACGAGGTCGGTCGCGTGGTCGCTCGCTGGGGTGGTTACGAAGTGCTCCCCCTCCGTCGATTGTCGGGGACGTCGCGGCTCGGCGCTCCCGGGTCAGACGCCGTACGGGCGGACGGCCTTGGCGTCGCGCAGGGCGTGCCCCCACCAGACCAGCTGGTCGAGCAGCACCTTGGCCGCCGCGTCGCAGCCCGCCGGGTCCTGGTGCCTGCCCTCGTCGTCGAAGAGCGCGCCCGCGTTGTGGAAGGACACGGTTTCGCGGATGCCCACGGTGTGCAGCTCCGCGAAGACCTGCCGCAGGTGCTCGACGGCGCGCAGCCCGCCGGAGACCCCTCCGTACGAGACGAAGGCGACGGGTTTGGCCTGCCACTCGTCGCGGTGCCAGTCGATGAGGTTCTTCAGCGGGGCCGGGTACGAGTGGTTGTACTCGGGGGTGACGACGACGAAGGCGTCGGCCGCCGCCAGCCTGGACGCGACGGCCGCGAGCCGGGCCTGCGCGTCGGCGTCCGGCCGGAAGGAGAGCGCGGCCGGGAGGCCGAGTTCGGCGACGTCGATCAGATCGGTCTCGATGTCCGGGTGGGGGCCGGTGTGCGAGAGGAACCAGTCGGAGATGACGGGGGCGAAGCGCCCCTCGCGGTTGCTGGCGAGGATGACCGCGACCTTCAGGGGTGCGGTGGAGCCGGCCGTGGATGCGGTGGATGAAGGTGCCGTGGTGAGGTCCATGCGGAGAGCCTCGTACATCAACCATGGTCGAGGTCAAGCCCCTTCCGCCGGGCCCCGCCGGCCGTCGCGGCATACCGTGGACCGCATGACGGCTCCCCCACCCGCGCCCTTCCCGTACACCGAGTTCGACGGCCGTCCGGCCAGCGAGGCGAACCTGCGGATTCCGGCCTCCGCCGGTTATGGCCATTTCACGTCCATGCAGATCAGGGGCGGAAAGGTACGCGGCCTGGATCTGCATCTGGCTCGGCTGGACGCCGCCGGCCGGGAGTTGTTCGGGCGCGGTCTGGACGGGGCACGGGTCCGCGGGCTGGTCCGGCACGCGCTGGACGGCGCCGGGGTGCGGGACGCCTCGGTCCGGGTCCACGGCCTCCTGCTGCCGGAAGGCGTCCACGGCTCCCCGCCCGTCGGCACCCCGGAGACGACCGTCATGGTCACGGTGCGCGGCCCGGCCCGGAAGTCCGCCGAACCGCACGGCCTGATGTCCGTCCCGTACGCCCGTACCGTGCCGCACATCAAGCGGCCCGGCGACTTCGGCCAGACGTACTACGCGCGAGCGGCCGCCCGTGCCGGGTTCGACGAGGCCCTGCTGACCCTGCCGGACGGCACGGTGACGGAGGGCGCGATCACCAACATCGGCTTCTGGGACGGCACTTCGGTGGTGTGGCCGGGCGCCCCCTGTCTGATCGGCATCACCATGGGGCTGCTGGAGCGGGAACTGCCCGGCGCGGGGCTGGAGTCCGTACGGCGTCCGGTGACCCTGGACGGACTGGGCGCCTACCGCTCGGCGTTCATCACCAACTCGCAGGGCATCGCGCCGGTCGGGCGGATCGACGACACCCGGTTCGAGGTGGACGAGGAGCTGATGAAGCGGATCGGGCAGGCGTACGCGGGTGCCCGCTGGGACGCGATCTGACGCGCCCGGCCCCGGTGCGGCCGGCGGCCGTACCGGGGCCGGAGCCCGTGCGGGTGCGGGTTACTTCTCCCAGCCGATGGTCTCCGGGAGCGGGCTGTGGAAGATGGTGGCGCCGACATTGGCGAGGCCCTTCTTCACGCTGTACGTCGAGGGGCCGCTGAACAACGGCAGGAAGGCGTACTGCCCGAGGGCCTTCTGCTCGACCTCGTTGACCGCCTTCACCTGCTCGTCCAGGTCGGCTATCCCGGTGGTCGCGCGGATCTCCTTGTCCAGGGCCGGGGTTCCGGCGCCGGTGATGTTGGAATCACGGTCCGAGCAGTAGAAGTCGCACAGGTAGCGGGCGCCGAACGGGTCCATGGAGCGGTTGCCGGACAGGAAGAGGTCGAACCTGCGCTCGCTGAGGATCTTCGAGAAGTCCGCCTCGTCGGCCTTCCTGGTGACGACCTCGACGCCGACCGGCTTCAGCATCGCGGTGAAGGCACCGGCGATGGCCTTGTCCAGCGGCTGGTCGCCGAGGATCGTGTAGCCGACCTCCAGCCTCTTGCCGTCCTTGACCCGGATGCCGTCGCCGCCGGGCTTCCAGCCCGCCGCGTCGAGCGTCTTCTTCGCCTCGTCCGGTGAGTGCTTCAGGACGGCGGAGACATTGTCCCGGTAGCCCTTCTGGAAGCTGTACAGCACCGCCGAACCGGGCAGCGGCTCCTTGTAGTCGAGCCCCTGGAACTGGATCTTCGCGATCTGGGAGCGGTCGATGCTCTCCTGGATGGCCTTGCGGACGGCCGTGTCCGAGAGGTTCGCCGACTTGGTGTTGAAGTAGAGGGAGTATTCGAAGGGACTGCCGCCGCTGCGGATCTCCGTCCCCTTGAGCCCCTTGACCTGCTTCAGGCTCTCCGCGTCGACGGCCGAGGTGTAGTCGAGCTGGCCGTTCTTGAAGGCGTTGACCGCCGCGGTCGACTCCAGGTTGACGTACACACGCTTGTCGAGCTTGCCCTTCTTTCCCCACCACTTCGGGTTGCGGACGAAGGTGATGCCGCCGGAGTGGGTGTCCCACTCGCCGACCGTGTACGGACCCGCGCCCCACTCCGGGTGGGCCTTCTTGACGTACGCCTTGTTGAAGTTGGCGACGGTGGCCGCCTTCGGGTGCAGGAAGGTGGTGAACAGGGTCGTCCAGGAGGCGTTGACGCCCTTGAACTCGATGACGGCCTGCTTGGCGTTCGCGCCCTTGTGGACCGAGGTGATCCGGTCGTAGCCGTCGGTGGAGGAGGTGTCGTACGCCTTGTCGGAACCGTTGTTGGCCTTCCAGGTGGCCTCGATCGCGGTCCAGTCGATCGGGGTGCCGTCGTTGAAGGTGGCCTTCTCGTTGATGGTCAGCGTGACCTTCTGCCTGCCTCCCTCGACGGCGACCTTCACATCGCTGTAGTAGTCCGGGTTGTACTGCACCTCGCCGGTGGGCGAGTACGTGATCGCGTCGGCGTTGTACCAGGCCCAGACCCGGGACGCGGTCAGGGTGGCGTTGACGTTGAACGGGTTGCCCTGGTCGTCGAAGGTCCCGGCGGTGGTGTACGTGCCGCCGTCCTTGATCCGGTCGTACGGCACCGGGTTGTAGTCGGCCGCGGCCGATGCGGCCTCGGGGGCGTCCTTGCCCGCCGCGTCGGACCCGTCCTTCCCGGACGAGGCGTCACAGGCGGTGGCGGCGACCGAGACGGCGGCGACGAGTGCGATGGGCAGGGCCAGTCTTGCGCGCATGGCGGAAGGGTTCCTTCTGGTTTCGGTGAGGTCGGGAGGAATGGTGTGTACGAGGGGAGCGGCGGGGCTCAGACGGCGTGGCAGGCGTACCGGTGGCCGGGGCGTCCGGCCACCGCCGTCGGCTCGGGGCGCTCCGTGCGACAGCGCCGGCGCACGTCCTCGTCGGCGAGGCGGTACAGGGGGCAGCGGTCGACGAAGACGCAGCCCGCGGGCGGCCGGGTGGCGCTCGGCTGCTCGCCCCGCAGCACGACCCGTTCACGGGCTCGTTCGCGCCGCGGGTCGGGCACCGGGATCGCCGAGAGCAGCGCCCGGGTGTAGGGGTGCTTCGGGTCGGCGAAGATCGTCTCGGTGTCCCCGGTCTCGACGATGTGCCCCAGGTACATCACCGCGACGCGGTCGGAGACGTACCGGACCACGGCCAGGTCGTGGGCGACCACCAGGTAGGCGAGCCCGAGTTCGCGCTTGAGCCGGGCCAGCAGGTTGATCACCCCGGCCTGCACCGACACGTCGAGGGCCGAGAGCGGCTCGTCGAGGGCGAGCAGTTTCGGCTCGGTCGCCAGGGCCCTGGCGATGCCGACCCGCTGGCGCTGGCCGCCGGAGAGCGCGGCCGGGAAGCGGCCGCTCACCGAGGCGTCCAGGCCCACCAGCGTGAGCAGTTCGTGGATCCGGGAGCGGATCGACTCGCGGTCCTGCCCGATGGCCCGGAGGGGTTCGGCGAGCAGCTGGAAGACGGGCAGCCGGGGGTTCAGGGCCCCCAGCGGGTCCTGCATGACGATCTGTACGTCCCGCCGCAGCTCCCGTACCCGTGCGGCGGATCCGGCCGTCGCGACATCGGTGCCGGCGACCTCGATCCGGCCGCCCTCGGGCTGCTTCAGCCTCAGGACCTCCAGCAGGGTCGTGGTCTTGCCGCTGCCCGATTCGCCCACCAGCCCCAGGGTCTCCCCGGCACGCAGCTCGAAGCTCACCCGGTTGACGGCGTGCACCGTGCCGACCCGGCGCTTGAGGAGGGCGCCCTTGGTGACCGGGAAGGTCTTGACCAGGTCCTCGACCCGGAGCACCACCTCGCCGGCCGCCGCGGTCCCGGCCCCGTCCGGATCGCCGTCCGGCCCGGTCCCCCCGGCGGGGTCCAGGGATCCGTCGGCGATCTCGTCGGCGCGCAGGCAGGCCACGTGCCCGTGTCCGGTGATCTCGCGCAGCTCGGGCTCGTCGGCCCGGCACTCGTCCCGCGCGACGGCGCAGCGGCTCGCGAAGGGGCAGCCGCCGGGCAGGTCCACGAGGGCGGGCGGCTCCCCGCCGATCGGGACCAGGGGGCGGTGGACCCCGCTGTCCACGGTGGGCACGGCGGCCAGCAGCCTCGCGGTGTAGGGCATGGCCGGCCGGCGGAACAGCTCGTCGACGCCCGCCCGTTCCACGAACCGGCCCGCGTACATCACGGCGATGTCGTCCGCGTGGCCGGCCACGACCCCGAGGTCGTGGGTGATGAGCACGAGGCCGGCCCCGGTCTCCTTCTGTGCCAGCCGCAGGACGTCCAGGATCTGGGCCTGCACGGTGACGTCGAGGGCGGTGGTGGGCTCGTCGGCGACGAGGACGGACGGCTTGTTGGCGATCGCCATGGCGATGACGACGCGCTGGCGCATGCCGCCGGAGAACTCGTGCGGGAACGACTTGGCCCGGCCCCGCGGGTCGGGTATGCCGACGAGATCGAGCAGTTCGACGGCCTGTTCCCAGGCCGCGCGCTTCGTGAGGTCCTGGTGGACGCGCAGGGCGTCGGAGAGCAGCCGGCCCACGGAGAAGATCGGTGTGAGCGCGGACAGCGGGTCCTGGAAGACCATGCCGATGGAGTTGCCCCGTACCGAGGAGAGCTCCTTGTCCCCGAGGCCGATCAGGTCCCGTCCGCCGAGCAGCACCCGGCCCCGCAGTTCGGCGGAGGGCGGCAGCAGGCCCATCACGGCCATCGCGGTGGCCGACTTGCCCGAGCCGGACTCGCCGACGATGCCGAGGGTCCGGCCCGGCAGGAGGTCGAAGCCGACGCCGCGCACCGCCTCGACGGGGCCGGCCTCCGAGGGGAAGGTGACCCGCAGGTCCCGCACCGAGAGCACGGGGGTGGCGCCGGTGGCTGCCGGGGATCCGGCCAGGGTGGTGAGGGTCATCGTCGGCCTCCTGCCGCACCGGTCACGGACGTGGGGTCGAGCGCGTCGCGCAGCCCGTCGCCGACGAAGGTCATCGACATGGTGAGCAGGACGACCAGCCCCGCGGGGAAGGCGAAGAGCCACGGGGCGCTCGTGACGGTGCCGGCACCGTCCGCGAGCATCGTGCCGAGGGACACGTCGGGGGTCTGGACGCCGAACCCGAGGAAGGACAGGGCGGTTTCGCTGAGCACGGTCGCGACGACGCCGAGCGTCAGATTGACGATCAGCAGCGAGCCGAGGTTGGGGATGATGTGGCGCAGGATGATGCGCGGTGCGCTGATGCCCATGAACTCGGCGGCCGTCACGTAGTCCCGTTCCCGCAGCGAGGTCGAGACCGACCAGATGACCCGCGCGGTGGACATCCAGCCGAACACCGTGAGCACGACGATGAGGACCCGCCAGTCCCCGGCGAGGCGGTGGGAGACCAGGGCGAGGATGAGGAACGAGGGGACGACCAGCAGGAAGTGGATGACGGCGAGCGTCGCCTTCTCCACCCGGCCCCCGAAGTACGCGGCGCTGGAGCCGATGACCGCTGCGACGACGATGGTCAGCGCGGAGACGCTCACGGCGATCGCCAGGGAGCGCTGGAGTCCGTGCACGGCGGAGGCGTAGACGTCGTTGCCGCCCTGGTTGGTGCCGAACCAGTGGGTGGCGCTCGGTGGTTGGGTGAGCGCGGCGAAGTCTGCGTCGGAGTACGCGTAGGAGGTGAACACCCCGCCGAACAGGCTGAACAGCACCAGCAGCACGAAGATCACCACCCCGACGACGGCGAGGCGGTTGCGCAGGAAGCGCCGCAGGTAGAGCCGGCCGAGGCCGAGGTGGGGCGCGTCCGCCTTCCGCGCGGGGGAATCCGCCGGCGTCGCACCGGCCGCGGCGTCGGTCGTCATGTCCGTGGCCACGTCAGTTCACCCTCACCCGGGGGTCGAGGAAGACGGTGGCGGCATCCGCGAGGATCGCGCCGATCGCGGTCAGGGCGGCGGCGAAGGCCGCGGTCGCGACCGTGCCGTGCACGTCGTTCTTGGCGATGGTCTGGATGAAGTAGCGGCCCATGCCGTTCCAGCCGAAGATCGTCTCGGTGATGACGGCGCCGGTGAACATGGCCGGGATGCTGAACGCCACGGACGTCGCCGTCGGAATGAGCGCGGCGCGCAGGGCGTGCCTGCGGATCGCCCTGGACCGGGTGAGCCCGGTGGCCCGGGCGGTGCGTACGAAGTCCGCGTCGACCGTGTCCAGCAGCAGCGAACGCTGCGTCAGGTGGTAGCCGACGTAACCCATCAGCGTCAGGCTCAGGGTCGGCAGGATCAGATGCAGCAGGCGGTCGCCGATCGTCGGGAGCAGCCCCTGGACGCCCGGTGAGTTCTCACCGGCGACGTAGAGGAAGTGCAGCCCGGCGTTCTGGTTCAGCCAGATGGCGACGAAGACCACGGCGAGCGCGGCGACGGAGGTCGGGATGTTGAACACCGCGATGGACACGGCCTGCGAGATCCGGTCGGCCCAGCCGTACTGCCGCGACGCGGTGAACACGGCCAGCGTGACGCCGATGACCACGGACAGGACGGTCGCGATGATGACCAGTTCGCCGCTGATGAGCGCCCGATAGCCGATCTCGCCGTTGACGGAGACGCCGGTGGGGGACCTGCCCCAGTCGAAGTGGAGCACCACCGAGGTGAACCAGTCCCACCAGCGGTGGACCAGCGGCTCCTGCGGGCTCAGGTTGTACGGGGCGAGGGCCCGGTCGATCCGGGCCTCGCTGCGGACCGGACGCAGCTCCTTGAAGTTCGACCGCGGGTCCAGGAACCAACTGGCCAGGAAGTACGTGGCGTTGGTCGCGACCACGATCATCAGGAGCCAGCCGGTCACCTTGCGGATCACATGGCGCACCATGCCCGGCACCTCCTCCCCGCATGTGGGAGAAGCACCTCGAAGGTGCCGGGTCTGGAGGACGTGTGCATCTGCGGCAGGGGCTTTCTGGGTACGGAGCGTGAGCACGAATGTGCGAGTGCCAGCCTGGTCCGCACCGGTGGGCAGGCGCCAGCCCTTGATCGTTCTCGCCATGAGGCCGAAATACTGCCGCAGCATTCGGCCACAAAAGGTGACGGAGCGTGCACGACCGGGCGCCCTCGGCTCCCGGCCCGCTCCCCCTCCGCACGAATCCGCCCTCACCGGGCCCAGGGGGGATGGGCCCGGTGAGGGCGGCGGCCGGGGGCGGCCTCGTACACCGTCCCGTGGGGGGTGACAGACGTGTGCCCGGCACCCGCGAGGTCATGCATGTGACGTACGACACTTTCCTATCGGGCTCCATCACCCGATCGGCACCGGGCGCCGAGAGACCATCCCGACCGGCGTCAATCACCGCCGTGACCTGCAGTCTTACCCCTTGGCAAGGAGGCCGCGCCGGTCCTTTCGAGTGAAAGCTGACTCGGTGTCAGCAGGCATGGGTGGCGGCCCGCCCGTTAGCTCAGGGGCAGGACACACCTACTCGCGCCATCGCCGGAGGAAACCCCCATGCGTCCTGTCCGCCTAGTGACCGGTACCGCCGCATCCGCGGTGACCATAGCCACGCTCGGCTTCCTCACCGTCGGCCCCACCGCGTACGCGGACGAGGCCGGGGCGCAGCGGATCAGCTCGGCCGACACCGCGTCCCGGACCACCGGCGACCTCGGGACGCGGACCACCGACGCCGTGACCGCGGAGGACCGGGCACCCGGCCACAGGGCCTCGGACGACGGGGCCTCGGGCGACAGCGCCGGGTCGGGGAACGAGTCCGGGGCCGGTACGGACACCCCGTTCAGCCTCGACAACCTCTCCGGGCTCGACGCGCCCTCGCTGCTCGACTCGGCCGGCGGGCTCGACGCCTTGTCCGGCCTCAACATCCCGGGCGCGGGCGACACCCCGTCCGGGGACGAGGACACGGACCGGGGCGACAGTTCGTCGTCCGGACGCGAAGACTCGTCCTCAGCCGGGCGCGAGGACTCGTCCTCGTCGTCCGGGCGCGAAGAGTCGTCCTCGTCCGAGCAGGACAGCTCGGGCGGACGCGAGAGCCGGGGCCCGTCCGAGGAGGAGGGCTCGGGCAAGCAGGACGGCTCGTCGTCCTCCGGGAACGACAGTTCCTCCTCATCGGGCCATGACAGCTCGTCCTCCGGGCACCGCCCCTCGGACCCCATCGGTCCCACCGGGCACGTCGAAACCGGAGTCGGCGGCAGCGTCCGGCCCGACACCACCCAGATCGCGGCGGGCGCCGGCGTTCTCGCCGCGACCGCCGTCGGCGGAGCCTGGCTCCTGCGTCGCCGGGCGAGCGGCACGCAGGGAGCCGGCTGACGGAGACGGATTCACGTCTCCGTACCGCCTGGTTTCCGTCCCGGTGGCCGCGCGCCACCGGGGCGGGACCGTCCCCGTTCCGTCACCCGGAGGACAACCGTGTCCCAGAAGGCCAAGGGCTGGCTGCTGGTCATCGCAGCGCTGGCCGGTGTCTGGCTGATCCGCAACGGTGCCGGCACCCAGCTGGTCCCGCCCCGGCCGACCGCCGCCCAGGCGTTCACCGGCGGCCCGGAGCCCCAGCCGGGATCCCCGGTCGCCGAACCCCTGAAGCCTTCCGCCCCGGTGCGCATCCGCATCCCGAGCATCCGGGTGGACGCCCCGGTGATGCGTCTCGGCCTGGGGCCGGACGGCAGTCTCGACGTGCCCCCGGCCGGCAACCGCAACGTCGTCGGCTGGTACCGGGACGGCACTCCCCCGGGCTCCAGGGGCAGCGCGATCGTGGCCGGCCATGTGGACAACGCGCAGGGGCGGTCGGTCTTCTACGACCTGGGCGCCCTGCAGAAGGGCAGCACGGTCGAGGTGGTCCGCCAGGACGGCCGTACCGCCGTCTTCTCCCTGGACGCGATCGAGGTCTACGAGAAAGACGACTTCCCCGACCAGCGGGTGTACGGCGCCGCGTCCTTCGCCTCGCTGCGGCTGATCACCTGCGGCGGCGGCTTCTCGAAGGAGACGGGGTACGAGGGCAATGTGGTGGCGTACGCGCATCTGACCACCGTGCGGTGAGACCCGGCCGCCGCCCATTGGCCGCTCAGGCCGTCCACTGGTCGAAGGCCAGCTTCGCGACCAGCGAGAACACCACGACCAGCAGCACCCCGCGGACGAACTCGCTGCCCTTGCGGAGTGCCATCCGCGCCCCGACGAGCCCGCCCGCCAGGTTGAAGACCGCCATCAGCGCGGCCAGTTGCCACAGCACGCTGCCCTGGTAGGCGAACATCGCCAGCGCGCCGCAGTTGGTGCAGGCATTGACGATCTTCGCGGTGGCGGACGCCGTCACCAGGTCGAGATGGAGCACCGCGGTCAGCGCCAGCACCAGGAACGTGCCGGTGCCGGGGCCGAACAGCCCGTCGTAGAAGCCGATGCCGCCGCCCACCAGCACGATCGCGGTGACAGTGCGGGCCCGGGTGATCCGCTGCCGCGCACCGTCGCCGGTGTCCTTGCCGAACGAGGGCCGCAGCATCACGAACGCCGCGACGGCCAGCAGCACCACCATGATCACCGGCCGCAGCACCTCGCTGCTGATCCCGGCGGCGAAGAACGCGCCGGCCATCGAACCGGCCAGCGCCGCGAGCCCGATCCGCAGCGCGGTCCCGACCTTCACCGGCGTCTTGCGTACGTAGGTCACGGCGGCGCCCGACGTACCGGCGATCGCGACCGCCTTGTTGGTGCCCAGCACCTGCGCGGCCGGGACGTGCGGCAGGCCCAGGAGCAGCGCGGGCAGCAGAAGCAGCCCACCGCCGCCGACCACCGCGTCGATCCAGCCCGCCGCGGCCGCGGCGAGACAGAGGACGATCACGGTGGTGAGTGCTATGTCGGGCATGATCATGACTTTATGGACGCGATACGCACGCCGTCCAACCCCGCCGGCCGGATCACGGAAAAGTTGAGCGACTCCTGAGGTTCACGCCCCCCGGCGCGCCCCTGCGCCGCCGGGCGCGCCCAGGCGCGCATCCGGACCGACCTGACCGGTCCCGGCCGCACACCGCGGCCGTACGCTGGGCCCATGAGCCACGGCTGGAGCGCGAACGACATCCCGGACCAGAGCGGCCGAACGGCCGTGGTCACCGGAGCCAACAGCGGCCTCGGCCTGCACACCGCGCGGGAGCTGGCCCGGCACGGTGCGCGGGTTCTGCTCGCCTGCCGTGACGAGAAGCGCGGCAAGGAGGCCGAGTCCCGGATCCGGAAGGCCGTGACCGGCGCGGACGTGGCGTTCGTACCGCTGGATCTGGCCGATCTGGGCTCGGTGCGCGAGTTCGCCGCGAACCGTGCGCCCGACCGGATCGATCTGCTGATAAACAACGCGGGCGTGATGGCCCTCCCCTACGGGACGACGGCCGACGGCTTCGAGCGGCAGTTCGGCGTCAATCACCTGGGGCACTTCGCCCTGACCGGGCTGCTGCTCCCCCGTCTCCTCGACACCCCCGGGGCCCGGGTGGTGACCGTCTCCAGCGGGATGCACGCGCTGTCCGACATCGACATGGGGGATCTCAACGGCGAGCGGAACTACCGGCGCTGGATCGCCTACGGCCGCTCCAAGACCGCCAATCTGCTCTTCGTCCACGAGCTGGCCAGGCGGCTCACGAAGGCGGGCTCCCGGCTGGTGGCCGCCGCCGCGCACCCGGGATACGCGGCGACCAACCTTCAGTCCGCCGCAGCCCGGATGGAGAACCGCAGGGCGGTGGAGCGGGTCTTCGGCCTGGGCAACCGGATCATCGCCCAGCCCGCTTCGGCCGGTGCGCTGCCCACCCTGTACGCGGCCACCGCGCCCGGCGTGCGCCCCGATTCGTTCACCGGTCCGGGGCTGCTGGGCTGGCGCGGTGCGCCCGCGCCGTCCTGGCGGGCGGGCTGGACGCGGGACGATGTCACGAGCGAGCGGCTCTGGATGGCGTCCGAGCAGCTCACGGGGGTGACGTATCCGGGCCTCACCCCCTGAGGCCCGGTCGCCGGACGGGTGACCGGCCGGCTCAGCCCTGCCCGCCCTCGACGGCGGCCGGGTCCATCCACACGACCTCCCAGATGTGGTGGTTCGGGTCCTGGAAGGAACGGCCGTACATGTGGCCGTAGTCCATCGGCTCGTTGGCGGGCGATCCACCGGAGGCGAGGGCGGCGTCGACCAGCTCGTCCACCTTCTCCCTGCTCTCGGCGCTCAGCGCGAGGATCACCTCGGTGGACTTCGCGGAGTCGGCGATCTCCTTCTTGGTGAAGTCCTTGAAGCGCGGCTCGGTGATGAGCATGGCGAAGATGGTGTCGCTGATGACGAGGCACGCGGTGTTCTCGTCGGAGAACTGCGGGTTGCACGAGAAGCCCAGCTTGCCGAAGAAGTCCTTGGTCGCTTCGAGGTCCTTGACCGGCAGGTTGACGAAGATCATCTGAGGCATGGTCGCTTCGCTCTCTGTTGTTCGAACGTGTACGACAGGTAGACGGCGGGGCATCGCGGAACTCATCGCCGCCCGCGAAAGAATTTTCGCCGCTCCGGAGCCCGTCCGCCCGCCGACGCGTCCGCCCGGCTCAGGACAGGGCGAGCGGGGCGCCGCCCCGGAGCAGCGAGCCGCCCAGCGGCGTCAGTGTGTGCAGGACCGAGCCGCCGTGCCGCAGGGTGTGTATCAGGCCCGCCTCGCGCAGCACACAGGCGTGCTGGCTCGCCGAGGCGAGGGACACCCCGGCCCGCAGCGCGAGCTCGCTGGTGGTGCAGCCGTTGCCGATGGCGCTCAGGACCGTCGAGCGGGTGTTGCCGAGGAGCCGGCCGAGCCAGGGGCCCGGTTCGGCGAAGACCGGGGCGCGGGAGTGGGTGACCGGGTAGACGAGGACCGGCGGGAGCCTCGGGTCGCGGTAGACGACCGGGGTGACGCGGCAGAAGAAGGACGGCTGGAGCAGCAGCCCCCGCCCGTCCAGGCTGACCTCCCGGTCGACGGGGTAGTCCGCCTCCAGCACGGGGGGCCGCCAGCGGATCATCGGCGGGAGGGAGGCGAGCAGCTCGTGCGCGCCGCCGTCCAGGAGGGCCCGGCCGCGGACGGCGCGGTCGGCTTCGACGCTGGCCCGGATGTGCGGCCAGTACGGCTCGATGGCGGCGCGGTGGTAGGCGCGCAGCGCGTCGACGAGCCGGCTCAGCGGTTCGGTACGGCCGTCCGGGGAGCCGTACGCGTCGCGGCGTTCGGCGCCGAGCAGGGCGAGTTCGGCCCGGACCCGGGTGGGCGGGGTCTCGCGCAATGCCTGCATTCCCGCGTCGATGCCGTACGGTTCGCTGCTTTCCTGAGAAGGCGTCAGGAAATCCGGGAAATAGCCGCGCGGTGGAATCACGGCGGACAACAGGCGTACTTCACCATTCAACCGAGGACGGGTTTCCGTACGCCATTTCCCGAACACCGCGGAACCGCGCCGGTCCCGCAGCCGGTGGAAACTCAGAGCGGTTTCCCACAGCGCGTCCGGCCGAGTGGCCATCCGCACCTTGGAAAGGTCCACTCCGGACATATGGATACGCAGCACCGGTCCCCCACCTGTTGCACCTGCAATTACCCCCACCCCAGGGTAGGTGATCCGTAACAGCAAGTCACCACGGGGTTTCGGCCAGAGGTGAAACGCCTCGCATCCGCACACCGTCACCCGAAAAGCTGTACGACGTCGGGTACGAATCCGGCGCCACCGGAAGGGCGAGTGAAGGCCGTGGGGGGTTTTGCTCGCCCGGCGGCGGTGGATGCCCGGTGCGGCTCCGTACCCGATGGGGGTAACCCGGGTGCGGCCCATGGATGGGGATCCATGGGCCGCATCCCGGTCCGTTCCCGAACCGGCTCTTTGCGTATTGAACGAACTTTGCGTAATGCGCGAAGCTGCGTAATGCACGAGCAAAAGACACAACGCCGCACAACGATTTTCCCCAGAACAGAACGGAACGGCGGCACCCCCGCACAGGGTGCCGCCGTCCTCGGGTGTTCCGGAGTTGCCGTCGGGCCGGTGAGGGTGTGCCGGCCGACGGCGGCTCCGGGTCGAAGGGCTACAAAGTCAGTGGGTCCGGTGCCGGATCAGCGACTGTCGCTGCCGGTCGAACCCGCCGCCGCACGGCCCGCTTCGAGCCGGGCGACGGGGATGCGGAACGGGGAACAGGAGACGTAGTCCAGACCCACCTCGTGGAAGAAGTGCACCGACTCCGGGTCTCCGCCGTGCTCGCCGCAGATGCCGAGCTTCAGGTCCGGGCGGGTGGCCCGGCCGGCCGCGACGGCGCTGCGGACCAGCGAGCCGACGCCGTCCTTGTCGATCGTCTCGAACGGCGACACCCCGAAGATGCCCTTCTCCAGGTACGCGGTGAAGAACGAGGCCTCCACGTCGTCGCGGGAGAAGCCCCACACCGTCTGGGTCAGGTCGTTGGTGCCGAACGAGAAGAACTCCGCCGCCTCGGCGATCTGACCGGCGGTCAGCGCGGCGCGCGGCAGCTCGATCATCGTGCCGATCTTCAGCTTGAGGTTCGTGCCCGTGGCGGCCTCGACCTCGGCGATGACCTGGTCGGCCTCCTCACGGACGATCTCCAGCTCCTGGACCGTGCCGACGAGCGGAATCATGATCTCCGCGCGCGGGTCGCCCTTGGCGTTCTTTCGCTCGGCCGCGGCCTCGGCGATCGCCCGTACCTGCATGGCGAACAGGCCGGGGATGACGAGCCCGAGGCGCACACCGCGCAGGCCCAGCATCGGGTTCTGCTCGTGCAGCTTGTGCACGGCCTGGAGCAGGCGCAGATCGTTCTCGTTGGCGTCCTTGCGGGACTCGGCGAGCGCGACCCGTACCGAGAGCTCGGTGATGTCGGGCAGGAACTCGTGCAGCGGCGGGTCCAGCAGCCGTACGGTGACGGGCAGTCCGTCCATCGCCTCGAACAGCTCGATGAAGTCGGCCTTCTGGAGCGGCAGCAGCTGCTCCAGGGCCGTCTCGCGCTCCTGGTCGGTGTCGGCCAGGATCAGCTTCTCGACCATCTCGCGGCGCTCGCCGAGGAACATGTGCTCGGTGCGGCACAGCCCGATGCCCTGGGCGCCGAAGCGGCGGGCCCGCAGGGCGTCCTCGGCGTTGTCCGCGTTGGCCCGCACCCGCAGCCGGCGCACCCGGTCCGCGTACGCCATGATCCGGTGCACGGCGGCGACCAGTTCGTCGGCGTCGTCGGCACCGGCGTGCATCCGGCCCTCGAAGTACTCGACGACCGGCGACGGCACGACGGGGACCTCACCGAGGTACACCTTGCCGGTCGATCCGTCGACGGAGACCAGGTCCCCCTCCTCGACGACCCGGCCGCCCACCGTCATCCGGCGGCGCTTGGTGTCGACCTCCAGGTCCTCGGCGCCGCAGACACAGGTCTTGCCCATGCCGCGGGCGACGACGGCGGCGTGCGAGGTCTTGCCGCCGCGCGAGGTCAGGATGCCCTCGGCCGCGATCATCCCGTCGAGGTCGTCGGGGTTGGTCTCACGGCGGATCAGGATGACCTTCTCGCCGGACCGGGACCACTTGACCGCGGTGTACGAGTCGAAGACGGCCTTGCCGACCGCCGCACCCGGGGACGCCGCGATACCGCGTCCCAGCAGCTCGGTCTTCGCGTCCTCATCGAACCGCGGGAACATCAGCTGCGCGAGCTGCGCGCCGTTGACCCGCTGGAGCGCCTCGGCCTCGTCGATCAGGCCCTGGTCGACGAGCTGGGTCGCGATCCGGAAGGCGGCACCGGCGGTGCGCTTGCCGACCCGGGTCTGGAGCATCCACAGCTGGCCGCGCTCGATGGTGAACTCGATGTCGCAGAGATCCTTGTAGTGGGTCTCCAGCGTCTTCATGATCTGCATCAGCTGGTCGTACGACTTCTTGTCGATCGACTCCAGCTCGGCGAGCGGCACCGTGTTGCGGATACCGGCGACGACATCCTCGCCCTGCGCGTTCTGCAGGTAGTCGCCGTACACGCCCTGGTGGCCGCTGGCCGGGTCGCGGGTGAACGCGACGCCCGTACCGGAGTCGGGGCCGAGGTTGCCGAAGACCATCGAGCAGACGTTGACGGCAGTGCCCAGGTCGCCGGGGATGCGCTCCTGGCGGCGGTAGAGCTTGGCCCGGTCGGTGTTCCACGAGTCGAAGACGGCCTTTATGGCCAGGTCCATCTGCTCGCGCGGGTCCTGCGGGAAGTCGCGTCCGGCGTCCCGCGCGACGATCTTCTTGAACTGCTTGACCAGCTTCTTCAGGTCGGCCGCGTCGAGGTCGACGTCGACGGTGACGCCCTTGGCCTCCTTCGCCGCCTCCAGCGCCTCCTCGAAGAGGTCGCCGTCGACACCGAGGACGGTCTTGCCGAACATCTGGATGAGGCGGCGGTAGGAGTCCCACGCGAACCGCTCGTCGCCGGCCTGGGCGGTGAGACCGACCACGGACTCGTCGGAGAGGCCGATGTTGAGGACCGTGTCCATCATGCCGGGCATCGAGAACTTCGCGCCGGAGCGGACCGAGACCAGCAGCGGATCGTCGGCCTGGCCGAGCTTCTTGCCCATCCGCGCTTCGAGGGCGTCGAGATGCGCGCTGACCTCGGCGCGGAGCGCGGCCGGCTCCTCGCCGCTCTCCAGGTAGACCTTGCACGCCTCGGTGGTGATGGTGAATCCCGGGGGGACGGGAAGCCCGAGGTTGGTCATCTCGGCGAGGTTCGCACCCTTGCCGCCGAGGAGGTCCTTCAGATCCTTGTTGCCCTCGGTGAAGTCATAAACGAACTTCTCGCCCTTGAGCTCCGGGGATTCCGGGGTGGCTACGTGGGGATCTTTGTTTTCCGACACGGGTCTCGACTCCTCGAGGACGCGGTGGCTGCCCTGACGGCGAGGAACATACCCAGATCGAAGGTGTCTGGGTACGTCCACTTGCGCGTCATGAGGTCTCAACCACCCGTCCGCCAGCAGATCGAAAGTGACACGACCTGTAGCCCGATCGGCAGCATGCGTTCAACTCCTGAACACATAAACACCGAGAGATATCGATGTCCACCATTTTGATGACACTGCGCGACGGAAGCGTCGATCGATCAAACTGGAGGCCCTTGGCACCCAGTGCCATCATTTGAGAAATGCAGCCCTCAAAATTGCGCTCATCTGAGCACACTGACTCTCAGGGTGGCGAGAATCACTCTACGGTCGGCGCTCAGATGTCACCATCCGGACGCCCGATCAGCGACTGCCCGTCACGTCGTGATCACCGAGGAGAAACCAGGGAGGGCTGAGTCCTCGCGTGCTGCCCGTTTCCGACTCGTTCGGGTCGCGTGCCGACCGAACCACCACCGAATCCGGCCGAATGTAGCGCTCAGATGAGCGAGGCAAAAGAAGAGGCACGCGGTGCCTGTGGCGCCGCGTGCCCGAGAGCGGCCCGGAAGACCGGGCGGACCCCCTCAGCCGCCCGAGGTGTCCAGCTCCGCGTCCGGGCTCACGCCCGCGCAGTCGTACGGGTCCTTCAGCCAGCCGTCCGGCAGCACCACGCGGTTGTTGCCCGAGGTGCGCCCGCGCGGCCCGTCCGCGCCGTCCGGCCACGGCTGGTCCAGGTCCAGCTCCCGCAGCTGCCCGCCGAGCTCCTCCAGCGAGGAGGTGATCGCGAGCTTCTTGCGCATCTCCGAGCCGACCGCGAAGCCCTTGAGGTACCAGGCCACGTGCTTGCGGAAATCGATCACGCCGCGCGTCTCGTCGCCGATCCACTCCCCCAGCAGCGTCGCGTGCCGCAGCATCACGTCGGCGACCTCCCGCAGCCCGGGCGCCTGCCGTGTCCCCGTGCCCTCGAACTCGCTCACCAGGTCGCCGAAGAGCCAGGGGCGGCCCAGGCAGCCCCGGCCCACGACCACGCCGTCGCAGCCGGTCTCGCGCATCATCCGGCGGGCGTCGTCCGCGCACCAGATGTCGCCGTTGCCGAGGACGGGGATCTCCGGGACGTGCTCCTTGAGGCGCGCGATGGCGTCCCAGTCGGCGGTGCCGCCGTAGTGCTGGGCGGCCGTCCTGCCGTGCAGGGCGACGGCCGTGACGCCCTCCTCGACCGCGATCCGGCCCGCGTCCAGGTACGTCATGTGGTCGTCGTCGATGCCCTTGCGCATCTTGATGGTGACCGGCAGACCGCCCGCGTTGGAGACCGCCTGGTTGAGGATGGCGCGCAGCAGCGGCCGCTTGTACGGGAGCGCCGAGCCACCGCCCTTGCGGGTCACCTTGGGGACCGGGCAGCCGAAGTTCAGGTCGATGTGGTCGGCGAGGTTCTCGTCGACGATCATGCGGACGGCCTTGCCGACGGTGACCGGGTCCACTCCGTACAGCTGGATCGAACGCGGGGTCTCGCTCGCGTCGAAGTGGATCAGCTGCATGGTCTTCTCGTTGCGCTCGACCAGCGCCCGCGTGGTGATCATCTCGCTGACGAACAGCCCCTTGCCGCCGGAGAACTCCCGGCACAGGGTGCGGAACGGGGCATTGGTGATGCCGGCCATGGGGGCGAGCACCACCGGCGGCTGCACGGTGTGCGGGCCGATCCGGAGCAGCGGGAGCGAGGGGGCGAGCGTGGTCATTGCTCCATTGTCGCGTACGGAGCGGGGCTCCCCGGCAGCGGAGTTCGTTAGTTAACCGTACTATCCATGTATGTCCGAGCTGAGCCACCGCCGACGGCAGTTGGTACTGGCGATCTGCTGCATGAGTCTGCTGATCGTCAGTCTCGACAACACCGTGCTCAATGTCGCCCTCCCGTCCATGCAGAAGGAACTGCACGCCACCGTCGCGGGCATGCAGTGGACGATCGACGCCTACACCCTCGTACTGGCCTCGCTGCTGATGCTCGCGGGCTCCACCGCCGACCGGATCGGGCGCCGGAAGATCTTCAAGATCGGGCTCGTCCTGTTCACCCTCGGTTCGCTGCTCTGCTCCGTGGCGCCGAACCTGGAGTCGCTGGTGGCGTTCCGGATGGTGCAGGCGGTCGGCGGTTCGATGCTCAACCCGGTCGCGATGTCGATCATCACCAACACCTTCACCGACCCCCGCGAGCGGGCCCGCGCCATCGGAGTGTGGGGCGGCGTCGTCGGCATCTCCATGGCGGCGGGACCGGTGGTCGGCGGTCTGCTGGTGGACTCGGTGGGCTGGCGGTCGATCTTCTGGATCAATCTGCCGGTCGGCCTCGCCGCACTCCTGCTCACCTGGCGGTACGTCCCCGAGTCCCGCGCCCCGAAGCCGCGCCGCCCCGACCCGGTGGGGCAGCTGCTGGTGATCGGGCTGCTCGGCTCGCTCACGTACGCGATCATCGAGGCGCCCTCGGCCGGGTGGACCTCGGCGCGCATCCTGGCCTTCGCGGCGCTCGCCGCCTGCTCGCTCATCGGCCTGCTGCTCTACGAGTCCCGGCGGGCCGAGCCCCTGATCGATCTGCGGTTCTTCCACAGCGCCCCGTTCAGCGGTGCCACCGTCATAGCGGTCAGCGCCTTCGCCGCGCTGAGCGGGTTTCTCTTCCTCAACACCCTGTACCTGCAGAACGTGCGGGGGCTGAGCGCGCTGCACGCCGGTCTGTACATGCTGCCGATGGCGGCCCTGACCTTTGTCTGCGCACCGCTGTCCGGGCGGCTCGTCGGCAACCGCGGGCCCCGGCTCTCACTGCTCGTGGCGGGCGTGGCCATGACGGCGTGCGGGCTGCTGTTCGCCGCGTTCGACGCCGAGACGAACAACGTCCTGCTGTTCACCGGCTATGTGCTGTTCGGCCTCGGCTTCGGCATGGTGAACGCGCCGATCACCAACACGGCCGTCTCCGGGATGCCCCGCTCACAGGCCGGGGTGGCGGCCGCGGTGGCCTCGACCAGCCGGCAGATCGGCGGGACGCTCGGGGTCGCCGTGATCGGTGCGGTGCTGGCGGCCGGGGTGGCCGGCACCGGGTCGCCGCGCGGCGCCGGATACGCGGCGGCCTTCGTGGACGCGAGCAAGCCCGCCTGGTGGATCATCGGCGGGTGCGGGCTGTCCGTGCTGCTGGTGGGGGCGCTGACCAGTGGGCGCTGGGCGCGGGAGACGGCACTGCGGACCGCGCAGCGGCTGGAGCGGCCGGCGGACGCGCCGGCCGGGGATCAGACGTCGGCGAGCTCCAAGGCCTGAAGCCGGTCGAGGCGCTGCCTGGTCCCCTCGTCGGCGGGGGCGTACGTCACCGTCCGCGGCCCGCTCGACGGTGGCGCCGATGGCGATGGCGTCCTTCGTGGCGTCGCCGGCCGGTCCACGGCTGATCCCGCGGCACGGCAGCCGGGTCGTGACGCCGGGCGGGCCGGTCCGGGCGACGGGGGTGCTGGTGCCGGCGATCACCGTGCGGCGCGAGCGGTCCGGCCTCGGGGCACCGGGGCTGCTGCCGGGGGTCGCGATCGCGGGGTCCGGGCAGGGGCTCCCGCTGTCCGCCCTGTTCCGGATCGTGCTCTTCGACGTACCGGCCGCGCGGGCCGGGGTGGGCGGCGGAGTGACCGCGACGACCCAGCAGGCCGCGCTCGCCCCGGGGGTGGCCACGCTCGGCACTGTTCCTCGCCCTGGTCCCGGGCCGTGGGGATGCGGGACGCGCCGGCCGTGGCGCTGCTGGTGCAGCCGGGCGCGGTGGCGCTGACGACGCTGCTGAGCCTGCGGCTGCCGCGCAGGGTGGCGTGAGCGCGGGGCGGACACGGGCGTGGGCCCGGATCACGAGG